>CAZBXY010000426.1:0-6080 GCA_964495365.1 uncultured Frigoriglobus sp.
GAAGGGCGACATCTGCGTCAACAGCGTCGCCCCGGCGGTGATTCAGACGCCGATCCTCGACCAACTCGACGCGGCGCAGATCAACATGATGCTCTCGAAGATCCCGCTGGGCCGCACCGGCAAACCGGACGAGGTCGCGGCGCTGGTTCACTTTTTGAGCAGCAGCGATTGCAGTTTCACGACCGGCTTCTGTTTCGACATCAGCGGCGGCCGGGCGACGTACTGAGTGAACGAGGAGCGAACATGAGCGAAGCAGCGCGGATCGCGGAGCAGATGCGGCGCGTCATGGTGAGCGGGGCGTGGCACGGGCCGTCGGTGCTCGAAGCGCTCGACGGCGTGCCGGTGTCCGCGGCGATCAAACACCCGGTCCCGGAGGCACACAGCATCTGGGAACTGGTGCTCCACATCGATTTCACCCAGCGGTTGCTCGCGCAGCGGCTCGCGGGAAAGAACCCGGACGCGAGCGAAGTCGATTTCTTTCCCAAAGTGAAGGACGCGACCTGGGGCGCGTGGACCGCGGACCTCGCGCGGCTGAAGGCGCAGGAGGCGGAACTCTGCGACGCGGTGCGCAAACTGAGCGACGAGCAGCTCACCGCACCCATCACGCCGGGCGGCAGCACGGTCTACGAGACGTTCCACGGCCACGCACAACACAACGCCTTCCACGCCGGCCAGATCAAGTTGCTTCGGAAGCTGATGGGCGAATAACCGGTCCTTCCGTTGCGGGGTGGCGCGGTGGACGAGACCTTCCGCTTGCGACCGGCAACCAGCGCCGACGGCGACGCGGCCCGCGCCGTCGTCTTCGGCATTCTCACCGAGTTCGGTCTCACCCCCGACCCCGACGGCACCGACGCGGACCTCGCCGACCTCGACGGGTTCTACCTCCGCGCCGGCGGGGCGTTCGACGTGCTCGTCGATTCGGCGAACCGGGTCGTCGGCACGATCGGCCTGATCCCGCTCGGCGCGGGCCGGTGCGAGCTCCGCAAGTTCTACCTGTTGGCGTCCCTGCGCGGGCGCGGACTCGGAAAGCGCCTGCTCGCTCACGCGGTGGCCCGCGCCCGCGAACTCGGGTTCGCCCGCATCGAACTCGAAACCCACAGCGTTCTCACGTCCGCGGCGCGGCTGTACGAGGTGTTCGGGTTCCGCCCGTGCGAACCCCACGACGTCTCGGCCCGCACCGACCGGGCCTATTACCTCGATCTTACACCCGACGGGAGTTCGCCATGCGCACCGTGACCTACGGCGGGGCCACGAGCCTCGACATGCTCATCACCGGTCCCGACGAGGCGGTGGACTGGCTCATCATGACCGACGACGTACAGGCCGTCATGGCCGAGTACTGGACGACCATCGACACGATCCTGATGGGCCGCAAGACCTACGAGTTCGCGCTGAAGAGCGGCGGCGAGGGCGGCGAGATGCCCGGCATCACGAGCTACGTCTTTTCGCGCACGCTGAAGGAAGCGCGCGGGGCGACGATCGTCTCGGAGGACGCCGGCGTGTTCGTTCGCGCGCTGAAGGAACGACCGGGGAAGGGGATCATGGTGATGGGCGGCGGCGAACTGGCCCGCTCGCTGTTCGAGGCCGATGTGATCGACGAAGTGGGGGTGAACATTCACCCCGTTCTGCTGGGCGCGGGCGTCCCGCTCGTGCCGGGTTTGAACCGGCGGGTCAACCTGGAACTGGTCTCCGCGAAGACGATGCAGGGCGGGTGCGTGTACGCGCACTATCGCGTCAAGCGATGAGCGCGCACACGCACCGATCGCGTTACTTGCCGCACGCGCAGCCGGACCCGCCGCTGGAGCGACAGCCGGCCGCGGCGGACAGGGTGAGCGACGCAATAACAAGTGCGAGGAGGAGTTTGCGCACGGTTCGGTCCTTCCTTGGGGCGAGTTGGGAACGGCCATCGTGACCATTCGCGCTCCGCGTGGGAGCGAGTGAAGTATCGGTGAGGTTGCGGCGCGCGAATCACGTGAACCCGCACCGGATTTGCTCGTGCGGTGTCCGCGGCGCGAGTGAGAGGGAATAGCGGATCTGTGCCGGATGTATCGGAGGTAAGGAATGCACTACCTGCTGTTCTACGACGTGGTGCCAGACTACGCCGAACGGCGCGTGCCGTTCCGCGCCGCGCACCTGGCTTATGCTTGGGCGGCCGTTGATCGCGGCGAACTGGTGCTGGGCGGCGCGCTCGCCGACCCTGTGGACGGCGCCGTGTTGCTGTTCGACTGCGACTCGCCCGCGCCGATCGAGGCGTTCGTCGCCGGCGATCCGTATGTGATTAACGGGCTCATCACGAACTGGCGGATCCGGCCGTGGACGACCGTCGCGGGAGAGGGAGCGAGTAACCCCATTCGGAAGTTGCCAGAATAAGAGGAGCCGCACGATAAACGCAGATAAAGACACGATCCAAACAAAGACGAGTTCAAATTCAACTCGTTCTTCTGTTTTAATCGTGCCTTTTTCTGCGTTTATCGTGCGGCTCCTCTTTTCTTGTCCTCTATCCCCACGTGACCAGTCCCGGCTCGAACAGGTGCGGGAGGTTCGCGTGCCGCGGGAGTACACGGACGCTGAACCCGAACTGACCGCTCGACCGGCACGGGACTTCGCCCGCGAACAACACCCCGTCGGACGTGATCGACCCGTTTGCCGAGAGCGGCAGCGTCTTCGCTTCGGCCAGGTCGCCCATCGCGTCCAGGACGCCGTGACAGAGCTGGACCTCCACCTCGTCCGGCTTGAACGGCCCCAACCGGACGCGGACCTTCACCGGGAAGCTGGCGCCGACGCGCATCAGCTCGTTGGTCGGCGCGTCCACGCTCTCCACCTTCACCTGGTGCCAGTCGGCGACCACGCGGCGGCGCCAGCCGGCCAGTTCCTTCGCGGCGCGGAGGTGGTCGGCGGTGAGCTTCGCCGCGCGCCGCGCCGCGGGGATGTAGCACTGCTCCGCGTACTGCTCGACCATGCGGTTGGTGTTGAACACCGGTACGAGGCTGATGATCGACCGCTTCATACGGCGGATCCACTCGCGCGGCAGCCCGCCGGCGTCCCGCTTGTAGAACGCCGGGCAGATGTCCTGTTCGATCAGGTCCAGAAGCGCCCGGCTCTCGACCTCGTCCTGGTAGGCGAGGTCCGTGTACTCCTCGCCGGCCCCGATCGCCCAGCCGTTGTCGCCGTCGTACCCCTCGACCCACCAGCCGTCGAGAATGGAGAGGTTCAGGCCGCCGTTGCCGCAGATCTTCATCCCGCTCGTACCGCTGGCTTCGAGCGGGCGGCGCGGGTTGTTGAGCCACACGTCCACGCCCTGCACGAGGTTCCGCGCGACGTTCATGTCGTAATCTTCGATGAACACGACCCGCTTGCGGAACTCCGGCTTGCGCGAGTGCTGGACGACGCGCTGGATCAGTTCCTTGCCGCCGCGGTCCTGCGGGTGGGCCTTGCCGGCGAAGATGAACTGCACCGGGCGGTCCTTGCTCTGCACGATCGAGACAAGTCGCTCGAAGTTGCGGAACACGAGGTCGCCGCGCTTGTACGTCGCGAACCGGCGGGCGAAGCCGATCGTCAGCGCGTCCGGGTCGAGTACCTCATCGGCCGCGTCCACCTCCGACGGGGGCGACCCGCGGCGCTTGAGTTGCGCCTTCAGCCGCGACCGGGCCATTGCGACGAGCCGCTCGCGCCCGCGCTCGTGCGTCCGCCACAGTTCGCCGTCGGGAATCTGCTCGACGCGCTTCCAGATCGCGAAATCGGTCGGCCGGTCCTCCCACTGGATGCCCAGATAGCGGTCGTAGAGCTGCGCCATGTCCGGCGCGAGCCAGCTCTGCGTGTGAACGCCGTTGGTGATGCTCGTGATGGGCACTTCCGCGGCCGGCAGTTCCGGCCACAGCTCCTTCCACATCTTCCGCGACACGCTCCCGTGCAGCTTGCTCACGCCGTTCGACGAGTTGGCGAGCTTGATCGCCAGCACGGTCATGCTGAACAGTTCCTGTTCGTTCGCCGGGTGTTGGCGGCCCAACCCGGCGAGCGTGGCGCGGTCCACGCCCATCTTCGCCATGTACTCGCCGAGGTACTGCTCGATCATGTGCATGGGGAACGCGTCGTTGCCGGCGGGAACGGGCGTGTGCGTCGTGAAGCACGTCCCGGCCTTCACCGCCTCGAACGCGGTCGCGAAGTCGAGCTTGTGTTCGTCGATGAGGAGCCTCACGCGCTCCAGCCCGGTGAAGGCCGCGTGGCCCTCGTTCATGTGGCAGACGGTCGGCATTTTGCCGAGCGCCCGCAGCGCGCGGATGCCGCCGATCCCGAGTACGATTTCTTGTTGAATGCGCGTGTGGAGGTCGCCGCCGTAAAGTTGCGACGAAATACCGCGGTCTTGCGGTGAGTTTTCGGGGATATTGGCGTCTAACAAGTACAGGGGTACACGTCCCACCTGGATGTGCCAGATGCGCAGCGCCAGCTCGCGCCCCGGCAGCGGGACGGTGACCAGGATCGGCTTGCCGTCGGCGCCGAGTTCGGGCGTCAGCGGGAGCGTGAAGAAGTCGTTTTCGGGGTAGCGCTCCTGCTGCCAGCCGTCCACGTTGAGGTACTGGCGGAAGTATCCTTCGCGGTACATCAGGCTGACGCCGGTGAGCGGGATGCCGAGGTCGCTGGCACTTTTCAGGTGATCGCCCGCGAGCACGCCCAGGCCGCCGGAGTACACCGGCACGCTCTCGTGGATGCCGAACTCGGCGCTGAAGTACGCGATCTTCGTCCCGGCGTCGCCGGCGAAGGTCTCCTGGAACCACGTCGGGGCCTTGAGGTAGTGGTCGAGCGCCGCCGCAACGCGGTCCATGTGGGCGAGGAACCCGTCGTCCTGTTCGAGCTGCTCGAACCGCGCCTGATCGGTGGCGCCGAGGAGCCGAATCGGGCTGTGGTCGAGCGCCTCGAACAGATCCGGGTTGACGCGGCGGAACAGGGCCACCGCGTCGGCGTTCCAGCACCACCAGAGGTTGTACGCGAGTGTTTGGAGCGGGCGGAGCCGGTCGGGCAGGCACGGCAAAACGGTGAACGGACGGATGGAACGGCCGGGCATCAGGCATCCTCTGCCAGTAGGGTCGCGAGAAGGGCGGTGCGAGAGGCAACACCCGCCCGAACTGGGATAATCTAGGTAAAATGGAGGTGCGTTTCAATTCGAGGTCGCGTCGGGCGGCGGCGCACTCGGCCGTGTGGTGAAGGTGAGAACACCCTGCCAGACCAGCGCGAAACACGCGATGACCGAGCAGAGCCAAGACGCGTCTCGTTTCAAGTAGCCGCAGTCGCCACTAATCGCACTGATCGTCCACGCCGGGTGGATCGCGAGCATCACGAGCAGAATGCGCGGGACGATTCGCGTTCGGTAACGCCACGCGAGTGCGAGCGAAATCAACATGAGCAACGCGAGGACACCCGCGTGGACTTCCGCGGTTCGAATATTCTCGGCGATGGCTTGCCCAGCGCCAGGACCGCTACAGGCGAACATGCGGACCCTCTGGGCGTTAGTCCTCGGTTGGCGTTGCAGAATCGCGCGGAGTGATGGCGGTTCCGTCGGTCGGCGAACCTGCCTCAATGAACGATTGCAGGATCATCTGCGCCGCGACGCGATCGACCTTCCCCTTGCGCTTCTTCCAGTTCAGTTTCGCGTCGCGCATCGCGTCCTCGGCCGCGGCGGACGTGCAGCGCTCGTCCCACATCACGACCGGCAGCTTCGTGAGGTCCGCGAGCGACGCCGCGAACGCCCGCGCCTGGCGCGACATGTCGCTCTCGTCGCCGTTGGAGTGCAGCGGCAGCCCAACCACAACGCCGACGAACTTCGACCGCGCGCAAAGCTCGGTGAAGAACGCGGAGTTGCCGGGACCGTTCTCGTGGGTGCCGAGCGGCGACGCGATGAGCCGGTCCGGGTCGCACACCGCAAGGCCGATGCGCTTCGTGCCGAAGTCGATACCCAGGAGGGCGCCGGAAGAACCTAACCCCCCGGCCCCCGTCCCTAAAAAGGAAGGGGGAGCCGAACCAAAGCCAAGAGACGCACGCGCGCCGTCAAACTCTCTTACTCCCCCATCCGTCTTAGGGACGGGGGC
>CAZBXY010000427.1:0-6066 GCA_964495365.1 uncultured Frigoriglobus sp.
GGCGAGTAGCCGATCGGACACCCAGATACCACGTCACCAACTCGGCGGAAGAACCTGAATTCGATGCCGATTACCAGAGGGCGTCGGATCGTCCGGCTCGGGCTTGGGGAGGTGCCAGTCCGCCAGTGTCGGATCCCCTACCGCGACCGCCTTTCCGTCCGGGGTGACTGCCAGCGCGACCACTCGATTCCCTCCCCTGGCGGTCCGAACCACTTTCCCCGACGGGACGTCCCAAAGGACCGCGTCGCCGTGCGTTCCGACGAGCGCCAGCCGGCTGCCGTCGGACCGGAACCCGAGGTGGATTGCGAACAGCCTTTCCAAACGCTCCAGGGGGACGTCATGGGAGTATTCCCGGACCTCGCAGCCGTTCGTCAAGTTCCAGACCGCGACGCGGCCGGAGTCCTCGACCACGGCGATGGACTTGTCGCGAGGGTGGAAGGCGACGCACTTCACGGTCGTGGTTCGGAGGGGCCGGGAGGTGGCACCTGTGGCTGTGTCCCAGAGCGTCAATTCGCCACCCCGGGAGGGCGGGTGCCACGGCACGATCGCGAGCGTCTTGCCGTCCGGGTTGAACGTCACATGGCCGCCGGCTGTCGGCAGATGGCGGAGGCGTTCGCGCCTCACGACGTCCCACAGTTCGGTCCTGCCGTCGGTACTGGACACGGCCAGCCGCTTGCCGTCGGGGCTGAACGCCATCCAGTTGGCCGGGATTTGGATGGGGAGGCTGGTAAACTCCCGCTTCGTCGCAGACCAGAGGGTGAGCGAAGCCCCCCAAAACGAACCACCGGCCAGCGTCTCACCGTCTGGACTGACCACAACGGCGCCCATCCGGAGGGAGAACTGATCGATCCGCTTCCTGGTTGGCACGTCCCAGAGCGTCAGGTTGCCACGATCGTCCTTACACGCGAGCACACGGCCGCCCGGGGAGGTCAGCAGCGCGCAGGGGCGTGCGAACTCCGGCCCCGGGAATGTTTGAATGACCCGCCCGGCCGCCACCTCCCATACCTCGATCGTCTCGGCCCCCCCGACCGCCACCACCGCCCCGTCGGCACTGAAGACGAGCCCCTGGATGATCCGCGAGGCCCCACCCCACTTGGCCTGCAACGGACACTGGGCGTCCAGGTAGTGCCAGACGAAGCACCGCCGGGTGCGGTCGCACCCGTCGAGGGTGATGCGGGCTTGGACGTACTCGCCCTCCCGGAGGTGCGAGCCGGCGGACACGAGTGCGTAGAGGTATTCGTCCCGGGCGATCCTCTGGTTCTTCTCCTCGAGCGTCTTATTGGCGCCGTCCAGCGTCTTATTGGCGCCGTCCAGCTTCGTGTTGGCGACTTGCAATTTCGTGGCCGTGGCCTGCGCCTCTGCCTTCTCCGTCTGTACCTGGGCGTGAGCGACCTCCAGCGCCGCCTGCCTCGACTTGATCTGGCTGTGGAGGGACCGGTAGTGGGCCGCGACGGCCGCGAGCCAGATGGCGACGCCCACCGTGGCCACCAGGGTCACGATGATCCGGTTCCGCCGGCACCACCGCCACGCCCGCCCGGTCCACCCGACGGGGCGGGCATGCACCGACTCGCCATTCAAGAACCGCTCCAGGTCGTCTCGCAATTGCCCCGCATCTGGGTACCGACGAACGGGGTCATTCTCCAGACACTTCGTGCAGATCGTGTTCAAGTCCTTGGGGACGTGTCGGTTCAAGTTCCGCGGAGGGTGTAGTTCGTCCTTGCCGATCTCCACAGCGAGGGCGGGCAACTTTCCCGTAAACAACTGGCGGCCGGTTAGACACCGATACAGGATGACACCGAGCGCCCACACGTCGGCCTGCGGCCCGACGAACTTGGCCCCCGTAAACTGCTCGGGGCTCATGTACGCCGGCGTCCCGAGCGTCACCCCGGTGTGCGTCAGGTCGCTCTTCGGTCGCTTGGCCAGACCGAAATCGACCACCTTCGGCTCACCATCCTTGTCGAACAGGATGTTGGCCGGCTTGAGGTCCCGGTGGACGAGTCCCGCCGCGTGGGCAGTGGAGACGGCGTCGGCAATCTTCTTAACCAGCGCCGCGGCCGCCTGCGGGAGCAGCATTCGCCCGGCCGGCAAGTAGTTGTCGAGGGTCCCGCCCGGGCAGTACTCCATCACCAGGCACGGCAACACATCGCCCCCGTCCGACCCGCGACTCTCGTGCACTATGACGACGTTCGGGTGCTTGCACGCGGCGACTGACTTGGCCTCGTTCAGGAACCGGTCCACGTCGATCGCACGCGCCGCGCCCGTCAGCACCTTCAGGGCCACCTGGCGGCCCACGCTCGGTTGGTTCGCCAGGTAGACGTCGCCGTACCCCCCGCCGCCCAGCCACCTGATGATCTCGTACCCTGGAACAACTGGCCACCGCGCAGGGGGAGGCTCATTTGCGTCACGCATCTGGGCCGCAAAGAGTCGCTGCTCGACGAACGACCGTATCCGTTCCTTCGGGTGAGTCGAGAACCGGGCGGCGAACTCGGCGACCATCTCGTCGCGGTCGATCGTTGTCGCACTGCGCAACCGCCGCTCGATCTCCAGCTCCAGCGCCACCTCGATCTCCAACTCCGTCGCCACCTCGGCATCTTCCCGCGATACGTCACTCATGGCGGTCAGACCTCCCCCGTGCCGAATTCGGAGTTCCAGCCATCCCGGAACCGCTTCTGTGCCCGGAGGGAGCGCTTGACCGCCGCGTCATAGTTGAGCTCCACCACGTCGGCCACCTCCCGGTGGGACAACCCTTCGATGAAGTTCAGCGTGAGGACATCGCGGTCGTCCTGGCTGAGGCCAGCGAGGACCTTCCGGACCCTCTCCGGAACCTCAGCGTGACCGGCTGCGGAACTAGGGCTCGGCCCCCGACCCACCAGCGCAGCCAGGTGCATCGAGCCCTCCGCCGACAGACCGACCTCGACGTGGGGGTTCCGACCGGCTGTGTGGTTCCACCGGCGCAACTTGCTTAGGGCCTCGAGGGCTGCCCCCCGCAGCCATACAAGGACGCAGGGGCCAAGCCGTGCTCGCACCCGGTCCAGGTATTTGTTGAGATAGCCCTCCCGGGCGAAGACGATCTGGAACGCTTCCTCGAGAACATCGTCCTCGTCGAACCGCCTCGCACCTTCCTGCAGCTTCGCCCGGACGACCCGCCGTAGGCGACCGAGGTAGTGCGTCCACAACTCGCCGAGGGCTGCCGGGTCTTCCCCCGCGAGGAGGCGGCCGAGCAGCGCCGTCGGAACCTGCTCCTCGTTGTTGAGTTCGGTCAGGTAGGCGGTCAGGTCGTTGTTCATCACGTCCTCCGGTGTGCGCAGGGGGCCCGAAATGAGATTGCCCACCGAGGAGCCGACCTGGACAGGCCGGCGCGTTTTTCGTCGGGACCAAGACAAAATCGTCGCAGCTTGTCCAGATGAATCACTGCGGCGGCAGTCCGCTTTGGAGGGACGGAAGAGACGCGACACGTCTGGCCGTCCCTCCAAAGCGGAGAAGGTCGATGCCACCCTGCCCAGTCGCACGAATTCAGCGGGTCGGACAATCGATCCGTGACCCTGACGATGCCGTTCGGTGGTGGATCAAGAGCTTCACGGTTTGTGCCGACGCGACTCCGTCGGCGCGTCCCGCCGCGGCGTTCAGCACATAGCCGACTCCGCGTGCGGCACAACGGGTGGCCCGCTTTCAGGAGATTGTACGCGCGTTACTGCGTCCGGCGAACCGCCGGGCCAGTTGCCGTCGTCGCCGGCTCTCGGCCACGGCAGGGATCCCACCGGGAAGTCCCCCGCCGGCGGCCCAAGATGTTCTGCCTCATCCCGCTGGACTCCGGTATCGATCGCCGGCGGGCGCAATCGGGGTGGCGTTCAACCCCAACCCCTGGACCAACTCGCGAGGTGTCACATGACTCTCAGTCGGATCCTGACGGCTCTTCCTCTCCTGCTGCTCGCCGCCAGCACGGTTGGGCTGAGCGGCTGCATGAAGCACAAGATCGACGACAACCAGTTCGTCGAGGCGATGAAAAAGATCGACGGCATCGACGAGGCGGTGCGCAAGGCCATCAAGGAGTCGGAGGCGTGGCGGCGGACGCTGCCCGAGCTCGAGGCGAAGCTCCGGGAGGACGCGCAGGATCTACTTGCCAACGAGGTTCGGAATGCAGCGGATGCGTTCGCCGCGGCGCTCGCGACGGGGGTGAAGGAAATGATTGATTACCTCGAGGTGAAGATCAAGGACAACCTCCGGGCACTCCGCCAGGCGCTGGACAAGGCTCGGGCCAAGGTGAAGACGGCCCGGGAGAACAAGGATGCGAGCGGGATTAAGCGGGCGTTCGACGAGCTGGCCAACACGAAGGTGTTCCACGATCCGGTGGTGACGAAACCCATACCGGGCCACGTCGAACTGCGGTGGAAGGACCACGCGCAGAAAACCGGTTACACCGTCCGGGTGCCGCGGATCGAAGTCCACGGGTGGGGGTTTGAGCGGCCGGCCGGGGAGGCGCCGCGGTTCGGGTTGTCGGTGATCGGCGCGGACGGGAAGGAGCGACAGCTACTGCCCACCGCGGTGTTCAGCACGACCCGTTATCTGATGCAGCTCCAGTTGGACGTCCCAGAGGTTCGGTTCGCCAAAGGCGACAGGAAACTCGTGTTCACGCACGGGCCGTCCCCGGCCGACCGGACGGAGCTCCCGATCACCCACACGATCCCTCTCGCCCCGCACAATTCCCCGGAGGTGGTGACGGGAGTGGTCGTGACCCTGCAAACCACGGGAGATGACAAGCAACCCTGGGCGCAGGTGAAACTGTCGCTTTACGACAAGGAGGTGGAACTGGTTCACGAGTCCGGGGCGATCGGCGGGGGGTACACGTGGCCCCGGGGGCACGCCCGCACGCCGTACCGGGAGGGTGACCCGAACCCGGAACTGGTCCGCAAGTTGGAAGCAGCCCGCCGCGCGGCTAAGGATGCGGCCAAGTTCTCACATACCGGCCAGATCGCCGCCGGTATCGCAGCCCGGTGCGAGGCGGAGAAGTTGGCTCTGGAGGAACAGGTTGAGGAGTCGCGTCCTATCCGACCGACCGACCTCACGCGACCGATCCCCGTCGAATCTGGCCGGAGCATCCGGCTGCACGCGGAGCTCGAATCCGTCCCGGGCAACAAGAAGGATGCGTGGGACGCCATCCTCAAGGTTTCGCTCTACACCTCGCGGGGGCGGCGGCTGGACTTCGCTCCCGTGAGCGGCAAGCTCGAGACCTTCACCGCCCGGCGGACGCTCGACCACACCTTCACTCTGCCGGAGCCACAACCATGACCCAGCATTCCCACAACTGTCGTCCGGGGCTCTTTCCCGGCCGGTGGGCGGAGGTGATTCTGGCGGGCGTCGCGACGGTCACCTTCCCGCTGGCTATCCTCCTACCACTCTTCACCTTCCAGCCGTCCGCCGGGGACCCGCTCCTCGAGGCGGCGATCGAACTGGTCGAACCTGGCGCGTTCGACCCCCAGACGTACTCGGTACTGGGGGCGATCGCCCGGCTGTACGGGGACGGGGGGGAACCTCAAGCACAGCGCGATCGCGGTCGTGTTGCTGGTGTTCTCGGTGATGTTCCCCGTCGCCAAACTGGGGGCGCTCTTTGCGGTGATCGCTCGGCCCGGGCGCGGGGGACTCCCAACGATTCGTCGGCTCGAGGCCTTGGGGCGGTGGAGCATGGCCGACGTGTTCGTGCTCGCGGTCACAGTGGTAGCGATGAAAACTCTTCCGCTGGGCTCCCAGCTCGAAGTCGAGGTGGGGTACTGGTTGTTCTTGTGCTCGGTCCTCTCCGCGATGCTGGCGACGTGGCTGGCCCACCGGCGGCTCGCCGGGCGAGACCCGCCCCCGAACGGTACGAGCACCGTGCGGGTCATCCGGGTGACGCCGGTTCTTCTTCCGCCGTCTGCGCACGGGCCGGTGCTGGGTGAGGCAGTCGGACGGGCCATCGCCCCAACCGACGATTGACGGCATCCGGGCTCCTGGACCTGACGCGCCGTTCGAGAGCCCGGGCTTAGGAACTGTGCCTTTCTAACTTCCCGGTTTGGCGTTTCCGGCACGCACCTG
>CAZBXY010000428.1:0-6027 GCA_964495365.1 uncultured Frigoriglobus sp.
CCCGGGGTGCCCACCTTAAATAAAAATTTGTAGCCACACTCGGTGTGCCTTGTTTTTCGCAACGGCACACGGTGTGTGCCTACTACTCTGGGGCCGACGGGTCGCGGACGAAGTGCCCGCTCTTGCCGCCGTCCTTCTCCTCCAGCCGGACCGCTTCGATGGTCATCGAGCGGTCGGCGGCCTTGCACATGTCGTACACCGTCAGGGCTGCCACACTAACCGCAGTGAGGGCTTCCATTTCAACACCGGTGCGCGCGAAAACCGTGACCGTGGCCTCGATCCGCAGGAAATCCGCAGCCGGGAACGCGAAATCCAGTTTCACCGACGTGAGCGGAAGCGGGTGACACAAGGGGATGAGATCCGCGGTCTTCTTCGCCGCCATGATCCCGGCGAGCCGGGCGACTTCCAGCACGTCGCCCTTCGCGAGTTGCTTGTCGCGGATGAGGGTGAGCGTTTCCGGCTTCATGCGCACGCCCGCCGACGCCCGCGCGGTGCGCGCAGTTTCGGCCTTTGCCCCCACATCGACCATGCGGGACGCGCCGGACTCGTCGAAGTGCGAGAGGGTGGACATGTTTTGTGTCTGTACCCCAAAGGGGTTGCATAACACAGCCCAGGGTCGCGCAGCGCACCCTGGGTAACCAACGACGCGCACGTTGCGCCGACGTTTCCCAGGGTGGCGCACGCATTCGCGTGCTGACCCTGGGCTGAGATATACAACCCCTTCGGGGTAAAAACCAAGCTCACTGCTTCACAGGCGCCCCGAACTTCGCCCCGCGTTCGAGCGGGGCCGGGGGCGGCAGTTCCTCCGTGCCCGGCGGGATCGCCGACGGCACGCCCGGTGGCGGCATTTCGGGGTGAAGCGGTTGCCGGCCGCCCGGCGGGGGCGAAATCATCGGCACTCCCGGCGCCGGCGCACTCGGCCCGACCGGTTGCGGGTACGGTAATACGTTCCCGCCTCCGGCGCGCGGCAGCGGGGGCTTCACGTTCACGTCGCGGTCGGCCTCGAACGCGCGCCCGTCGGTCGTAATTAGCCTGACCGCGACCCGCACGCGGTCGGTCGAAGGCAGCGTCTGCCACGGCACCGCGACGAAGTACCCCGTGCTGATGAGGCCGCTTTTCCACGTCGAACGCAGCTTGTCGGCCGGAATGTTCCAAGAACCGATCGGGTTCTTCAGCCCCGCTGAGGTGATTTCCCACGCGGCGACGAGTACCCGGGCCGGAACCTTCACCGAGGAGCCGTCCTCGTCCTTCGGCGCGATAACGACCATCAGCCCTTCGTCGCCCGGTGCCCCGTCCTCGTCGATGCCCCCGGTCCCGCGCGCCAGCACGACTTCCTTGACCGCGAGGAACGGCCCCGCGCCCGCCGGCGGGGGCGTACCCCGCTGTTGAGCGGCTTCGTAGGCGCGGAGGAGGTTGCGCGACTGTTCGAGCGCGGCGCGGGCGTCGGCCAGCTCGCGCTCGCGGGTGCGGATTTCGGCTTCGAGTAAGTCGTAGCGGTTGTTGGACTTGCAGCCGGTCGTCAGTGTGCAGTGGGCAGCGAGCAGTGAGCAGAGAAGCAACCGAACCGCCGCGCGGACGCGGGTGCGCCGAATCCGCTCCGGTGGTAGGTGGTTCGTCTGCATCCTGCCCACTATCCACTGCCTGCTGCCCACTAATCGCCCGACGGGCGGTTGGCGGCGAGCGTCTCGGCCGGCATCCGCTCCAGCACCTTGTCGATCAGGCCGTACTCGCGGGCCTCCATCGCGGACATGAAGTTGTCGCGGTCGGTGCCCTTGAGGATCGCGTCCAGGTTCTGCCCGGTGTGCTTGGCGAGCAGCTTGTTGAGCGTCTCCTTCGTGCGAAGGAACTCCTTCGCGTGGATCAGGATCTCCTCCGCGGTGCCCTCGCTGCCGGCCAGCGGCTGGTGGATCATCACCCGCGCGTTGGGCAGCGCGAACCGCTTGCCCTTCGTCCCGGCCGTCAGGAGCATCGCGCCCATGCTCGCGGCCTGACCCATGCAGTACGTCGCCACGTCGCAGGTGATGAACTGCATCGTGTCGTAGATCGCCATGCCCGCGGTGACGCTCCCGCCGGGGCTGTTGATGTACAGGCTGATGTCGCGCTTCGGGTCTTCAAACTGGAGGTACAGCATCTGCGCGACGATCAGGTTCGCCATGTCGTCGTGAACCACGCCCTGAAGGAAGATGATCCGGTCCTTCAGGAGGCGGCTGTAGATGTCGTAGGCCCGCTCCTCGCGGCCCCGGCTCTCCACTACGATCGGTACGAGCGGCATATTCGGTCCTCCGGGCGAACCGCCGCGCCCTCTGGTATCGGGCCGGCGGTTCGCGGGTCATGAGCGGTATGTGGGTGTCGGTCGGCGCCCCGCGCGCGGGGTGGCGGACGTGGCGGATTTGCGATTTGTGATTGATGATTTGTGATTTTCGATTGGAAGTCACGATCGGTGACACCCACCTTGCCTTCCAATCGAAAATCGCAAATCACAAATCGCAAATCCCTTACTTCTTCGGTTCGGGCCGCGTCAGCACCTCGTCCACCAGCCCGAACGCCTTGGCCTCGCCGGCGTGGTAGTACTTGTCGCGGTCGGTTTCTTTCGCGATCACGTCGAGCGGCTGGCCGGTGTGCTTGGCGAGGATCTCGTTGAGCCGCTGGCGCTCGCGCAGGATCTCGTTGGCCTGGATCTCGATGTCCGACACCTGCCCGCCGACCTGCCCGTAGGGCTGGTGGATCATGACCTTGGAGTTGGGCAGCGCATACCGCTTCTTCGGGGTGCCGGCGGCGAGCAGCACCGCGGCGCCGCTGGCGGCCAGGCCCATGCAGTAGGTGTGGATCGGGCACTCCAGGAACTGCATCGTGTCGTAGATCGCCAGCGTCGCGGAGACCGACCCGCCCGGACTGTTGATGTACATGTGAATGTCTTTGCTCTTGTCCTCGTACTGGAGGAACAGGAGCCGCTGGATCACCATGCTGGCGAGCAGATCGGTGATGACCGGGCTGCCAAGATCCTGGCCGGCCCCGAGGAACACGATCCGGTTCTCCATCAAGAGGTCGCCGAGCGTCATCATCCGCTGGCGCGCGTACTGGCCGCGCTGGAGTACCGGCTCGAACAGGGGGCGGGCCGCGGCCGAGGGGTCGAACGGTGGGAACATGAGATGACTCCAGAGAAATGACGAATGCTGACGAATGCCCCACCAATAACAAAAGACTCAGGAAATGACGAATACTGACGAATACCCCACCAATGACGAAGGGAAGAAGAGCACTTCGGTCTTCCTTTCGTCATGGAGGGGCATTGGTGGGGCATTCGTCATTCCACAGCCGGTGGGGCATTTCAGAGCATTCGTCATTAATAGTGTATGCGGGCGGTCAACTGGCCTTCGTCTCGCCGCTCTCGGCCGGCGGCGCGCCGCCCTCCGACTCCGGCACCGCCTGGGCTTCGACCGACGCCACCTCGGCCGTCTGTTCGCCCGGCTTCATCTCGTAGTCCTCGTAGGTCGCGTTGGCGATAATCAGGTCCAGCGCCTTGCGCTCCAGGAGGTCGGCCGCGACGGCCTCGATCAGGTCTTCTTTCTCCAGCCGGGCCTTGACCTTGCGGAAGCTCTCGCCGGACTGCTCCGCGATCCGGTCGATCTCGTTATCGATGTCGTCCTGCTCGATCTCGATCTTCTCCACCTCCGCGACCTTCTGGAGAACGAAGTGCTCTTTCAGGGCGTCCGCGGTGGACTTCAGTACGTTCTGTTCGAGGAGCCGCCGGCGGCCCTTGATCTGCTCGTCGCTCATCCCGGCGTTCTTCATCTCCAAGAGCTGCCGGTGCAACGTCTTGCGCGCCTGCTTGCGGAGCATGTCCTGCGGCAGCTCCCACGCCGAGGCCGCCGCGATCTGTTCCAGCACCTGCTGGCGGGCGGCCTGCCGCTGCGTGTATTCGAGCCGGCGCTCCAGAACCGCCCCGACCAGCTCGGTGAACGATTCGGGCGTGCTGACCGAGAACGTGTCTTCGAGGAACTCGCGCGTCAGTTCCGGCGGCCGGGTCGTCTTCACGTCCTGGACCGCGAAGGTGGCCTGCACCTTCTGCCCGCGGAGCTGCTCGGCGGTCGATTCTTGCGACAGCGTAATGTCGATCGTCCGCACGTCACCGGGTTTGGCGCCCGTCATCTTCGCGCCGAAATCGGCCGCAACTCCGTCCGACAGCGCGAGTTGCGGCTCGACCCGCACCCGCACCTCGTTGAGCTTGTTGATTTCCTTGCCCTTGAACGCGATGGCCACGTCCGCGGTGATGGTGTCGAACAGGTCGGCGACCGGCGGCTCCTTGGGCACGAGTTGTCCGTACGGCTCTAGTAACCGCTTCTTCTCAGCCTCGATCTCGTCGGGCGTGTAGGTGTGGATTGGCCGGCGGAGCTTCATGCCCTTGTACTCGGGCAGCTCGAACTCCGGCCGCACCTCGATGTCGAACTCGTAGACGAACGCGCCTTCCTTCGGGATGCTCAGCAGGTTCGGGTCGAACTCCGGCGGGCTGAGCGGGGCGATCGTCTGCTCCTCGGCGAGCTGTTCGAGGCTCGCCATGAGTACCTGCGACTTGATCTCTTCAGCGACGCTTTCGTAGTACTGGCGCTCGATGATCTTCCGCGGCACCTTGCCGGGCCGGAACCCGCGGACCGTCGGCTGCTCGCTGAGGGTCAGTTCGCTGAACCGCTCGTCGAACCGCTTGTCGATGGCGACACGATCGACGGTCACCTTGACGTGCTTCTTGCACGGCCCCACGTCCTTGATATCGACGGTCTGGGTGAGCTTGATGGCGCCGTCGTCCTCGGTCGCCAGCGCCGCGGCGGCGTCCACGAACCCGGTGTCGATGGCGGTGCCTTCGGCGGCGGGGGTTTCGGTCTGGGGAGTTTCTTCGTCGGCCACGGTGGTCTCCTTCGTCGGTTCGGCCACAGGTCGTCTCGGTGCGGTAGACGGGCAAAAACGCGAGCCGGGAAGTGGGGGGCGACGGGATTCGATCCCCGCCGAGCGCCCGCGACTTCCCGGCTCGATTCGTTCAAATTCGACCAGAGCGGGTGATGGGACTTGAACCCACGACAACCTCGTTGGCAACGAGGTACTCTACCACTGAGTTACACCCGCACGTCAGTCTGGCTCCCCCATTTTTAGGGGTGTGCCGTCGCGGTTTCAAGGGAGAATATCTGAAGTGCGGGCGGTGGACAGGGGACCGGGGAGAAAACCACAAACGAAGGAGCGAGGCCGATGTTCACCCTCACCCGCGCCGAGGTGCGCGAGCTGGACCGCCGCGCGATCGAGGGCTTCGGCGTACCCGGGCTTGTCCTCATGGAGAACGCCGGCCGCGGGTGCGCCGAACTCCTCATGCGCCTGAACCCCGACCGCAAGCCGGCGGTGATCCTGTGCGGCCCCGGCAACAACGGCGGCGACGGGTTCGTCATCGCCCGACACCTCGACAACGCCGGCTGGCCGGTGACGGTCAAACTACTGGCGAAACAAGGAGTCGACTTGTCAGGCGATGCCCAAGTCAATGCCGGAATCGCCTTCAACTCGAAAATCGAGTTCAGCCAGACTGATCCCGACGATTTCCGCGATCCGCTCTGCTGGGACTGGTTTCTGGAGTACGACTTCAAGCCCGCGCGCTGGGTCGTTGATGCCCTCTTCGGAACGGGGCTTTCGCGCCCGCTCGGCGCGCCGTTCGATCAGCTCGCGGCAATCGTGAACAACTCCGGTAAGCCGGTGCTCGCGGTGGACATCCCCTCCGGTCTCGACTGCGACACCGGGGAGCCGCTCGGTCCGTGTGTGCGGGCCACCCACACCGCGACGTTCGTCGCCCTCAAGCGCGGGTTCCTCAACCCCCACTCGAAGGTGTGGACCGGCGAAGTGCATGTGATTGACATCGGCGCGCCCCGGGTGCTTGTGGAAGAATACCGACAGCGAGTCGAAGCCACCCCTCCCCAACCCCTCCCCCAGGGGGAGAGGGGCTAATAACCGCCGTCAGTCTTTCTCCCCCTTCCTTATTAGGGAAGGGGGCCGGGG
>CAZBXY010000429.1:0-6004 GCA_964495365.1 uncultured Frigoriglobus sp.
GCATACTGGTCTCGCAACGGACACAATTACTACCCACAAACATGATGCCTACACACCTGCCCACCGGAGAAACGCGCCCGTCACCTCGAAAGCAATAATAGTGATATTCTGTATATAAATCAAGAGCCATTCACGCAATGGCCGCGGGTCGCGATCGCGGCCAGGCGATTATCGGAGGTACACCCTCGCGAATACCAGAAAGAGGAACGCGAAGCGCGCTCCGTGGCGATCGCTCGGGTTCCAGTGTATTTTTGCACTGACGGCCCGACGGCCTGTTTCGGAGAACCGACGTGAACCCGGCACCCGGACCGCCGTTCGAAGTGGTCGAAACCGCCGCCGGGCGACTCTACCGGTTGCCCGCGCGCCGGCTCGGCGCGATACGGTGCCTGGCGGTGTTCCCGCTGGTGTTGGCGATCGGCACCGCGGCGTTCATCGTCCAGTTCTACCTCACCCGCGCCGCCAGGGGGCCGCTCGACGAGTGGGCGTGGGCGACGTTCGTCGTGTTGGGCCTCGGGTGGACGCGGGCGTCCTATTCGCTCGCCAGTTATGCAGCCGCGATTTGGTGCGGGCGCACCGAGATCGAGATCGCGGATACCGGCGCCGTGTGGGGAACGGATCGCGTCGGGTGGTTTCGTGTTCGCTGGGGGAAACTCAAACCCGGCACCGCGCGAAAGCTGGTACTCGCCGAGTTCGCACGGTTTCCCGACAAGGACGGGAAACCGATCGCGCGCCCGTACCTCTTGTGGAACCTCACGGTCGAAACCGCTCGCGGGCGGAAAGTGTCGCTCGCCCCGGCTCACCCGCGCGAACTGCTCACGGAACTGGCCAACGAACTCGCGACCCGGCTCGCGCTCACCGCGCCAGCGCCCCCCAACGACCCGAACACCGGCGAATCGCCCGCGGTCGGCCCGGCCGCGCCCGTTCCGGTGGTGATCGAGGAACCACTGATCCCGACCCGCGACGTGACCGAGCAGCCCCGGGACAGCCGCGTGGGGGTCGAGCGCCACCCGGACGGCGTGACCGTCACCGTGCCGCCGATCGGAATCTGGAACGTGCCCGGCGGGCTGTTCTTCGCCGGCGTCCTCCTCACCCTCATCGGGGCCGGTGTCACGATCGCGGTGCTGAACGCGCTGATCCGCCAGAACGCGAAGTTCAACCCGGGCATGTTCGTCGGGGTGGCGTTCTTCTGCGTCGGCGCCGGTCTCGTACTGGCCGCGATCAACAGCGGGCGCAAACGGGCGGTACTGGCGGTCGTCGGCGACCGGCTGTTGACATTGGAAACCGGGCCGTTCGGCTCGCGACGCCGGGAGTTCGCCCGTACCGAGTTGCTCGACATCGCGTGCGGGCCGAGTAACGTGAAAGTCAACAACAAGCCGGTGCCCCAGCTCCAGATCGTCGCCCCCGACAAGAAAACCGTTGGAATGCTCACCGGGCGCGACGAGACCGAGCTGAAGTGGCTCGCGACCGTGCTTCGGCAGGCTTTGGGAATCCCGGGCGAAGCCCCGGGGTACCGCAAACCGATGTCGGGAACTCCGCAATCGCCCTGATCGTCAGATGGTTATCGCTTCCCCCCGGAGGAATCGCCGTGTTCCGCCTCGCTGCTGCATGTGTACTTGTGTTTGCACTCGCACTCCCGGCCGCGGGGCAGAACCCGCGCGAGAAGAAGGTTCGCGACGACAAGGTGAAGGTCGAGGCCGACGGGTTCTGGATTTACAACAACCTGCCCAAGGCGTTCGAGCAGGCGAAGGCCGAGAAGAAGCCGATCGTCGTCGCGCTGCGGTGCATCCCGTGCGAGGAGTGCGTCAAACTCGACGACAACCTCGTTGACAAGGACCCGACCCTGCGCCCGCTCTTGGAGAAGTTCGTTCGCGTGCGGGTCGTTTCGACGAACGGCCTCGACCTGTCGCTGTTCCAGTTCGACTACGACCAGAGCTTCGCGGTGTTCTTTCTGTCCGCCGACGGCACTGTTTTCGGCCGGTTCGGCACGCGGTCGCACCGCACGAACTGGGTCGGCGACGTGTCGCTCGACGGGCTGGGGCGGGCGATGGAAGGCGCACTCGACCTGCACGCGGCGCACCCCAAGAACAAGGAACTGCTCGCCGCGAAGATCGGCCCCAAGCCACTGTTTCCCGTTCCGGAAAAGTTCCCGGCGCTGGGCAAGTACGGCCCGGAACTCGACTACAAGGGCAACGTCGTTCAAAGTTGCATCCACTGCCACCAGATCGGCGACGCGGTCCGCGACGTGTACCGCAAGAAGAAGGAACCGCTGCCGGAGGACGTGCTGTTCCCGTACCCGCACCCGAAGGCGCTGGGGCTGATCCTCGACCCGAAGGAACGCGCGACCGTATCGAAGGTGGAGAAGGACTCGGTCGCCGCAAAGGGCGGGTTCAAGGCCGGCGACCGGATTGAGGCGATCAACGGCCAGTCGTTGCTGTCGATTGCCGACGTGCAGTGGGTGCTGCACCACACGAGCGCCGACAGCGCACAACTCAAGGCCGAGGTGGTTCGCGACGGCAAGCCGCTCGCGCTCACACTGAAACTCGAAAAGGGCTGGCGCCAGGCCGACGACATCTCGTGGCGGTCGAGTTCGTGGGGGCTGCGGCGGATGGCGACCGGCGGGATCCTGCTGGAGTCGCTCGACGAGCGCCCCGCGGGCGTGCCCGAAACCGGGATGGCGCTCCGCGCGAAGCACGTCGGCGAGTACGGCGCGCACCGGGCCGCCCTGAATGCCGGTTTCCGCAAGGATGACATCATCATCTCCTTCGACGGCCGGACCGACCTGTTGCGCGAAACGGACGTGTTCGCCCACGCCCTGCGCGCCCGCAAGCCGGGCGAGAAGGTGGCCGTTACCGTGGTGCGCGGAGGCAAGAGGCTGGAGCTGACGCTGCCGATGCAGGAGTGACGACCGCAGATGGTTACACGTGACCTTCTCGGCACACGGTAAGGTCCATCACACACGCGGCCACGGGCGCCTGACTCGACACCCAAATCCGGGCGCTCACAACCCGTTTACGGGGGACGAAGTGGTTCCTGAAGTCGCGACGAAGTGGAGACGGGGCACGCCGAGCGGACAGTCGCACTTCTCGATTCGCGCACGAATCTCGCCCCTTGGGCACGGCGTGTGCATTTCTCTCTCCTCGTTCTCACCGTCCCGGTGAGAGTGTCGGTCCGATTCCTTGAATCGCCCGAGGAGACACCATGTCCCAGACGCAAACCCGAGCGGTCATCGAACTGGAACCCCTGGACCAGCGCGCGCTGCCGTCTTCTTTCGGTGCCGGGATGCCCTTCGAAGCCCCGGAAACTGAAGCGGCGATCACCTCCGAACGAAAGATGGGCGGGCCGGAGGACGACCCGCGCATCGTGGGCCCGAGCGCGCAGCAGCAGCAGGAAGCTGCACCGGAGCGGAAGATGGGCGGGCCGGAGGACGATCCGCGCATCGTCTGATACGGTTCCCGGGAATAACTGCCGTGTCATGTCGAGCCGCTGGCGTGAGCCGGCCGGGTGGTCTCGAAGACCCCGGCCGGCTCACGCCAGCGGTGTTCTTCTCACGCCCGAACTATTTCCCCGGCAGATCCAGGCTCAGCTTGTTCGGCGTTTCGTGGATCCGCAGTCGGAGCGTGGTCGTGGCGGGGTTGGCGTAGAGCGCGCCGGCTCTCGTCACGGTCACCACGTACTCGTCGGCCGGGGCGCCGTCGAACCGGTAGTACGTCGTCATCTCGAACCGGCCCGTCGCGTCGGTGCGGCCGTCGGCCACGCGGGTGTAGGTTTTCTTCTCGCCGTCGTAAGTGTGGAACCCCACGCTCGCGTCGGCGACCGCTTGCCCGCCGACGGTCACGCGCCCGCTCACCGGGAACGTCGGTTTCATCTTCCGCGCCACGCCCTTCTCCTCGCTCTCGGGCGTCTTCAGGTCGTGCGGCAGAATGCCGTCGAGCATGATGTTGGCGACGAGCGGCTTGTCCTTCTTCATCGTCACCCACGCGACGTGATCGAACTCGCCGTACTCCGCGCCGCGGAGCCGGCTGCCGCCGCCGGTGGTCGCGAGCTGGTAGTATTCGGCCCCGTTGCGCTCGAACCGGACGTACCGGTGGACGTGCCCGCAGAACACGGTGTACTTCCGCCCCGCGAGCGCCTTCTCGACCGCCCCGAACCCGTTCTTCTCCAGGTCCTTGTCGGTCCAGATCGGCTTGTGGAGGAAGACGAACGTCCACCGCGCGTCCTTGTGCGCGGCGACGGTCTTCGCGACCCACTCCTGCTGTTCCTTGTCGATCGTGCCCATGTCCGGCGGGTTCTCCGAACACAGGGAGAGGAACAGAACGCCCTTGTAGGTGAACGAGTAATACTTCTTGCCGTACCGCTCGCCCCACTTGGCGACCATCGTCTTGTTCGTGAGGTCGTGGTTGCCAGGTGTGTAGAAGAACGGCATCTCGAACCGCTTCACGTACCCGTCGAACTCGTCCCACTGCTCCTGGATCGTTTCTTCCTTCGTGGTGTAGCCCTCGATGAGGTCGCCCACCGACATCACGAACTGCGGTTGCAGGAGGTTGATGCGCTGAACGGCCTGCGAGAAGATCTTGTCGCGGTGGCCGCCGGTGCGGTCGGAGACGACCGCGAACGTGAACTGGTCGCCGTCGTTGTTGAGTTTCAGCGAGGTCCAGGGGTTCTTGTCGCCGCTCTCGATCTTGAGTTCGCCCGTATCGGCCGGGGCGCGGGCCTCGAGCGATTCCGAGCGCGACAGCGCGACGACGCCAGCGATCGCGGCGGCCGTGAGGAGACCGAGGAAGAACTGTTTCATGGCAGCGGTTTCCGGCAGGATGGCGAACGGCCGGTGTCAGCCGGCCGGTGGTGATTGGGGCGAACGGCCGGTGTCAGCCGGCCGTGACAGCGAATATCGACAGGCTACCGGAAGTGTGGAGGAACCGCAATCAGGCGATCGCGAGTTCATCGAACCTTCGCTTGATGTTCTCACCGGCCGGCTCACACCGGCCGTTCGCCCAGGCGCGCGTACTTCGCCACGATGGCCCGCGCGGTGCGCAGCCCGTCCACCGCGGCGCTGACGATGCCGCCGGCGTACCCGGCACCTTCGCCCACAGGATAAAGCCCCGGCACGCCGGGCGACTCGCGCGAGGTGTTGTCGCGGTCGATGCGCACGGGCGAGCTGCCCCGCGCCTCCGGGCCGACGATCACCGCGTCCGCGAGGAACCGCCCGTGCCAGCGCCTGTCCATTTGTGGCAGTCCGTGCGCCACGGCGTCCGCCACGATCGGTGGCAGTACCTCGCGCAGGTCGCAGGGCGTCACTCCTCGCGGGTAACTGCATTCGGGCACCCCGCGCGAAGCGGTGCCATGTACGTAGTCGCGAGCGCGCTGGGCCGGCGACTTGTACTCGGCCCTGCGGCCGATCTCGAACGCGTTCGCCTCGTACTTCTCCTGGAGGCGCATCCCGGCGAGTACGTCGGTGCCTTCAAACGCCTCCGTCGGCACGGTGACGACCAGTCCGCTATTGGCAAAGGGCGAATCGCGCTTGCTGAGGCTCATTCCGTTCGTGCAGAAGAACCCGTCTTGCGAGACGCTCGGAATGATGTAGCCACCCGCGCACATGCAGAACGTGAACAGGTCGTGCCCTCCACGCGCGACGAGCGAGTAATCCGCGTTGCCGAGCAGTTCCTCGTAGTGCTCATGTCGCGGGCCGAACTGCACGGCGTTCACCACGTCCTGCCGGTGTTCGATCCGCACGCCGAACTGAAACGGTTTCGGTGTCATCGGAACGCGCCGATCGGCGAGCATCCGGTACGTGTCGCGCGCCGAGTGACCGATCGCCAGCACGACCACCGACGCCGGAATGAAGCCCGATGAGGTATTCACGCCGGCGAGCCGCCCGTCGGTGAACTGCAAGTCCTCGACGCGCGTGAGGAACCGCACTTCTCCACCGAAGTCCTCGATCCGCTGCCGGATCGCCTTCACCACAGCCGGAAGGCGGTTGCTGCCGAGGTGCGGGCGGTGGTAGTAG
>CAZBXY010000430.1:0-5983 GCA_964495365.1 uncultured Frigoriglobus sp.
ACGTGGTGCTTCCCGTCCTGGCCGCGACCGGGCTCAAGTCCGGCGAACACTTCTTCCTGGCCTTCAGCCCCGAGCGCGAGGATCCGGGGAACCTGAACTTCTCCACGACCACGATCCCGAAGGTCGTCGGCGGCCTGGACGAACCCAGTCGCGAACTCGCGGCGGCCCTGTACCGACCGGTCGTTGCCAACGTCGTCGAGGTGTCCAGCCCGGAGGTGGCCGAGGCGTGCAAGATCCTGGAGAACACGTACCGGGCGATCAACATCGCGCTGGTGAACGAAATGAAGGTGCTCTACGACCGGATGGGGATCGACGTGTGGGAGGTGATCGACGCCGCCAAGACCAAGCCGTTCGGGTTCCAGGCCTTCTACCCCGGCCCCGGGCTCGGGGGCCACTGCATCCCCATCGACCCCTTCTACCTGACCTGGATCGCCAAGAAGTACGGGTTCCATACCCGGTTCATCGAGCTCGCCGGCGAGGTGAACACGGCGATGCCCGCCTACGTCGTCGCGAAGGTCGCCGACGCGCTCAACGACCGCGGCAAGCCGGTCAAGGGGAGCCGGGTTCTGCTCCTCGGGATGGCGTACAAGAAAGATGTGGACGACCCGCGCGAGAGCCCCAGCTTCGAGCTGCTCGACCACCTCTTGAAGAAGGGGGCCGAGGTCGCCTACAACGACCCGCACGTCCCGCGGCTGCCGAAGATGCGGCACTGGGCGCACCTGAGCCCGATGGAGAGCGTCCCGCTGGCGCCGGAAACCCTGGCGGCCGCGGACTGTGTGCTCATCGCCACCGACCACTCCGCCTACGACTACAACTTCATCGTCCGGCACAGCCGGCTCGTGGTCGATACCCGCAACGCGACGAAACTCGTCATCGACGGGCGCGACAAGATCGTGAAGGCCTGAGTAACGGGTGCCGGTTCCGGCCCCCCACCCGCTCCCCGCAGGACCAATGTACCGAACGACCCGCCTCGTGCTTTCCGACCTCCGGGCCAAGGCCCAGTGGTGCTACGAGTCGCGCGGCTTCGGCGCCCTGGTGAAGGTGCTCCTCACCGACGGGACGCCGGCGATGATCTGGTACCGGCTCATGCAGGGCGCGCGGCGGTGGCGCCTGGCCCCGCTCGAGATGTTCTTCAACCGCATGAACACGATCTGTTGCGGGTGCATTATCGGGCGCGGCGCGGAGTTCGGTCCCGGGTTCGTTCTGGTCCACTCCATCGGGGTGGTGATCAACGGGAGCGTGCGGGGCGGCGCCGGGATCAAGATCGAACACCAGGTGACGATCGGGGCCGAGAAGCGCGCAAGCCCAAAGATCGGCAACGACGTGTTCATCGGGGCCGGCGCGAAGGTGATCGGCCCGGTCGAGATCGGGGACGGGGCCAAGGTCGGGGCCAACGCCGTGGTCGTACACGATGTCCCCGCGTTCGCCACGGTCGTCGGGATTCCCGCGCGTGTGGTTCGTACGGGTGGTCCGGTGGCTCTTGAGGCGAGGGAAAAAGTGACGGTCGATCCCGAAAAACCGAACGAAACTATTTGACAGCACCAGAATTGTCATATATTTTGAAACTCTCCAACTATTTCACTGCTCCCTCCGCCTCGCGCCCAAGGTGCCTCGAAATACCATCCGAGTTTCGTCACCAATACCTTCCCTCAATTGACCTGTTCCGCGTTGCGGAGACATTGCCGTGATTCGCTCGCCCGGCGATATCTGTGAATGGCTGTGCTGGAGTTGCCTCTTCGTTGTTGTGGCAGCCTACGCGGGCTACCCGATCCTCATTTTCCTGCTCTCCCGGCTCTTCGGGCGCAGGCCGAACCCGCTCGGGGCCGAGGCGAGCGAGTTACCGTTCCTCTCGCTGCTCATCGCGGCCTACAACGAGGAACTCGACATTGAGGCGCGTCTGCTCAACGCACTGGCGCTCGATTACCCCCGGGAAAAGCTCGAGATCGTCATCGCGTCCGACGGGAGTACGGACCGAACCAACGAGATCGTTCGGCGGTACGCGGCACAGGGGGTTCGGTTGCTCGCCTACCCCGCCAACCGCGGTAAGACGACCGTACTGAACGAGTCCGTTCCGCAACTGCGGGGCGAAATCGTGCTCCTCTCGGACGCCAACACCGATATGGCGCCGGACGCCGCCCGCCGCCTGGCGGCGTGGTTCCGGCAGGCGGACGTGGGTGTCGTGTGTGGGCGGCTCGTCCTCGTCGATCCGTGGTCGGGCCGCAACGTGGACGGGCTGTACTGGAAGTACGAAACGTTCCTCAAGAAGTGCGAGAGCCGGCTCGGCGCACTCCTCGGCTCCAACGGCGCCATCTACGCGATCCGCAAGCACCTGTTCCCCGCGGTCCGGCCCGGCACCCTGATCGATGACTTCGTCATCCCCCTCGACGCCAAACTCCGGTCCGGGTGCCGGATCGTTTACGACGCCCGGGCGGTGGCCCGAGAAGAGACCCCGCCGACGATCCGCGCCGAGTTCCGGCGCCGGATCCGGATCGGGGCCGGCGGGTTCCAGAGCATCGGGATGCTCTGGCCGCTCCTGTCCCCGGCGTGCGGTTGGGTCGCGCTGACCTTTTTGTTCCACAAGATCCTCCGCTGGACCTGCCCGTTCTTCCTGCTCGGCGCGCTCGTGGCGAACCTGTTCCTCCTGGGCGAGCCGCTCTACAACGCGCTCTTCGCCGGACAACTCGGGTTCTACGCGCTCGCGGTCCTCGGGCACTGGCTCCCCGCCCGGCCGCGGTGGCTGCGGTACCTGCGGCTGCCGACGATGTTCGTGACGATGAACGCGGCCCTGTTCCTCGGGTTCTTCCGGTGGCTCCTGCGGCCGCAGACCGGAACTTGGACCCGAACGGACCGGCTGGCGCGTCAACCCGGCGCGGACATCGGCGACGACAACACGAGGGCGAGCGAGGGCCTTCAGACGGTCGGAGGTGGTGGATGATTTGGCCGTGGGTGGCCGGGGGCGCGGCCGCCGTCAGTGCCGTTGCGGGGGTCGGGGTCTGGGAGTTCCGTCGGCGCGGGTTGCACCGCTGGCTGCGGCCGAACGTGCGGGCCCGCGCCCGGGCGGGTCCGGTTCCGGGGCAACCGGTCGATGTCCTCCTCGCGGTCTGCGACCACTACGAGCCGAAACGGGGAGACGTGACGCCGGCGAAAGCGCGGGCGCGGGTGCGGCAGTGGGTGGACGAGTACCCGAAGCTGTTCGACCGGTTCCGCGACAGCGACGGGTTTCCGCCCCGGTACAGTTTCTTCTACCCGATCGATGAGTACGAGCCCGAGTACCTCGACATGCTGGCGGGGTTGTGCCGCGCGGGGTACGGCGAGGTGGAGGTCCACCTTCACCATGACAACGACACCGGCGAGAACCTGCGGCGCACGCTGCTGGCGTTCAAGCACACGCTGGCCGAGCGCCACGGGCTGTTGTCGCGGGACAAGGAAACCGGGGAGGTGGTCTACGGGTTCATCCACGGGGACTGGGCGCTCGACAACAGCCGGTGCGACGGGCGCTGCTGCGGGGTGAACAACGAACTCGACGTGCTCCGGGAGACCGGATGTTACGCGGACTTCACGCTCCCTTCGGCCCCGAGCGAGACACAAACCCGTAAGATCAATAGTATTTACTGGGCCGTGGACGACCCGCACCACCCAAAGTCGCACGACACGGGAACGGACCTGGGGACGGGCCCACGACCCGAAAACGGCTTGCTGATGATCCAGGGGCCGCTCCTGTTAGACTGGCGGCGGCGAAAATTCGGCCTTGTGCCCCGGGTGGAAAACGCGTGTTTACAAAAAAGTCAACCGCCGTGCGAAAAAAGACTGGACCTTTGGCTCCGGGCGTGCGTTAATATTCCGATCAGGCCGAATCTCCTGTTTGTGAAGTTACACACACACGGGGTCAACGAGCCGAACCAAGACGTGCTCCTCGGCGAACCGATGGTTCGGTTCCACGAGGCGCTGAGGCAACGGGCCGACCGGGATCCCCTGTTCCGGTTCCACTACGTGACGGCCCGCGAGATGGCAAACATCGCCCTGGCTATCGAACAGGGGCCGGACCTTTTGGTTCGCGACGCTCGCTCGTTCCGGTACGTGCCCGTCGGGTAACTGCGCCCAACGGTTTTTAGGGGGGTTGCGAAACCCCAGGAGGAAAGCGCCCATGCTTCGGTTCCGATTCCTGACGGCGGCAATAATCGCCGCGGTCGCCGCCTTGGCCAGTCCCGCGACGAGCCAGGCGGATTTCAAACTGCGGCTCGACTACGGAAATAACGGCTCGTACGAGGCCGAGGTCGTCGATAACGGGGCCGGCGACTCGGACTCGCGGACCGGCTTCATCGTCTACAGTGGCGGTGGGGGCGGGTTCTCTGTGGTTTTTACCCTCGCCTCCTCGAAGCCGATACTCGCGCCTGGCGTGATGGATATGCTCAACCTCACGATCTCAGGTGCCGGGACGGTGGCCATCGAAGTCACCGACACCGGTTTTACGCCCGCGCGACCAGCCGGATACGAGTTCTCGGTTGGTGGTACGAGTACGGATCGAGCCGGCCTGAGATTCCGGGCTGGGGGAACGAGCAGCAACGCGGAGTTCGACTTATCGACCTCGACCGGCGACCTGTCTGTCACGAACGGTACCGGAACCAGTTTCACGGCCGGCGGGTTTTTCGGTCCCGGTATTGCTGATCCGTACTCCCTCACCATGCGAGCCGTGATTACGCACGACAGCGCAGCCGACTCGACCTCGTTCGACGCCGAGGTCCGACCCGTGCCGGCCCCGGGCGGGCTGATCCTGGCCGTGACCTGTATCCCGTTCTTCGGTCTGCTCCGCCGCCGGCTGCAACAACCCGCGCCCGCGACGGTCTGAACCGCCCTCCCTCGCTTCCCTCGCGCCGGGCACGTCGGCGCGAGGGGTTCTTCTTTTCGGCCCCTGCTCGCCCAGGTTCCTCCATGCGCCGCACGGTCAACTGGCGGTTCCTCCTGAAAGTTGCAATCGCCCTGGTCATCGTCACCGCCGCGGTCCACTTCGCACACCGGCGCCAGGTCGGCAAACAGACCACCGTCTACCTGCGCCACGCGGACACCGCCCGCGACGCCGGCGATCACCCGCGCGAGATCGCCTTCCTCCGGCGTTACCTCACGGTCCGCCCCGGCGACCTCGACGCGCGCGAGCGGCTGGCCCGGGTGATGTGCCGAACGGCGAAGGGGAGCGGCCAACTGGCAGAAGCGTACCTCGTTCTGGAGGACGTTCTGCGGCGCGACCCCAACCGCGACGAACTGCGCCGGTACGCCGTGGACGTCGCCACCGACCCGCGGGTGCGGTTGTTCGCCGACGCTCGCGGGCATCTCGACGTTCTACTCCAAAAGCGCCCCGGCGACGGCGAACTGGAGGGTCTGTACGCCCTCTGCCTGTCCCGCGAGGGCCGGTACCAGACGGAAGGGACCACCCGCGGGGCCGCCGACTGGTACGCGGAGTCGATCAAGCACCGGCCCGACCTGGTCGAGTCGTACGTCGGCCGCGCGAGCATCCTCCGACTGCGGTTGGACCGGGCGAACGACGCGCACCAGGTCATCGCCGACATGCTGAAGGCCAACCCGTCCAACTTCCGCGCCCACCTCTTCGCGGCCGATTACTGGCGGGCGCTCGACAAACCGCGCGAGCCGGCCGTGCGGGCCGCCAAGCCGGTCGCGGAGGCCCAGGCGCTGCCCCCCGGCGCGCTGGTGGACGATGCGATCACGAGCGCAGTGACCCGGGCCGAAGCGTGCGCGCCGCAGGAGCTGAGCGTACTCCTGTTCGCGGCCGATATCGCCCGAACGCGAATCGGCAAGGAAAAGGACGACGGAGAGGCGAAAGCCCGCCGATTGCTGGCCCGCGCCGCAGAACTCCATCCCAGGGCAGCCGGTGTCTACCTGGCGCTCGCGGCCCTGGAGGCCGACACACGCGCCCCCGCGGAGGCCATCGCTGTGATCCGCAAGGGGTTGTCCGCGCTGCCCGACTCCGTGG
>CAZBXY010000431.1:0-5882 GCA_964495365.1 uncultured Frigoriglobus sp.
TCCGCGGCTGAAAGACAAAGGCGTGCCCTACTTCTTCGCGATCAGTTCCAGCGCGACCAGCTTCTCCTTGCCGCGAACGTACAGCAGCCCGTTGCTCACGACCGGGGCCGCCCAGCACGGGTACGCCAACTCCGGGACATCGTACTTCGACACGAGGTCGTACTTCGCCGGGTTCACCTTCAAGAGTGCCAGTTCTCCGTTCTCCGACAGGCTGACGAAGTGCCCGTCCACGAGCGTGAGGCTGCACCGCCGCGTCCGGCGCTGTTGCCACTTCACCTCGCCGGTCGCCAGTTCCACGCACCGGATGTCCGCGTCCGCGGTCTCTCGGGCGCTGCTGCCGTAGACGAACCCGTTCACGTGGATCGGCGTGTTCCAGTGGCACGCGAGCGCGCGCTCGTCCGCGTCCTTGTCCTTGTCGGTCCAGATTTCCTTCACCCGGCTGCCCTTCAGATCGAGGAACGCGGCGCCCGGCCCGTAGCACTCTGTGAGCAGCACCTTGTCGCCCACCATAACCGGGTTGCTCGCGTTGACGCTCTCCAGATCCTTCGCCCGCCACTTGTAGTGGAACTGCGTCTTGCCGGTCTGCGGGTCGAAGCCGAGCAGCCCCCCGCGGGCGAAGTATAGGCCCAGTTTCTTGCCGTCGATGGTCGCGATGATCGGGCTAGCGTAGCTCGAAAGCTCGTCGCCCGCCTGATACTTGACTTCACCGGTCTTCTTGTCGAACGCGACGAGCGCGGTGCCGTTGGGCTTCACCTCGCGGAAGTCCACCGGCCGCGGCCCCTTCGCGCTGCCGCCGACCGGCAGAATGAGCAGGTCGCCGTCGATCACCGGCACGCTCCCGGCGCCGAAGAAGTTCTGGTGGAAGAAGACCTTCGCCCGCGTCTCGACCTTCCACAACTCCTTACCTGTCATTGTGTTCAGACAGCACAGTACGCCGTCCGGGCCGTACAGGTACACGCGATCGCCATCGACCACCGGGCAGGCCCGCGGGCCGGGTTCGTAGTTGTAGCGGTCCTCGTATTCGGTGGGGTACTCGTACTTCCAGAGGAACTTGCCGGTGGCTGCCTCGCGCGCGGTGAGCCTGATGTTGTCGCCGAACCGGTCGGCGTGGAACAGCTTCCCGCCGCTCGTCACCGGCGCCGCGTACCCGATGCCCAGTTCGCACTCCCACACCTTCTTCAGCCCCTGTTTGGGCCACGGCTTGATGATGCCCTTCTCGGTCGAAACGCCGTCGCGCGTCGGGCCGAGGAACGTGGGCCAGTCTCCGCCTTCGGTGGAGCGTGTGAGTGCGAGTGTGAGGGTGAGGACGAGCAGAAATCGCGGCATGAGAACGGCTCCGGTGCGTAAGAGCTTCGCAGTGATAGTGATAGTGTGAGTGTGAGTGAAGACAAAGAAGGTCAGCGCCAAGTTCGGCTCGGGCCTTCTGCCTTTCACTGCTTCCTGCCTTTTCACTGACACTCACACTCGCACTACCACTGCGAGCGCAGCGAGCCTCACCGCCCCCCCACGAACAACCCGCCGTCGAAGCCGAGGAACGGGATCACCTCGCCCACCGGGGCCTTCGGTCGGGCCACGTCGAAGATGCGCACCGGGCTGTTCTTCAACCCCGGCCCCGGGGCTGCGACGATGTGGTTCCGCGCGCTCACCGCCACCCGCACCCCGCCGCGGTACCGCTCGTCGAACGCCAGCCACTCGACCAGCGCCTTGCCCTTGAGGTCGAACACCCGGACCAGCGGGACCGCGCCGCCGTCCAGGCCGACGATCGGCAGTGCCTGCCCGTTGTTGGCGAAATCGACCGACGCGATGAACCCGCCGCCCTTGTACTTCTCGTCGAGCACCGGGAAGTTCGCGAGTAGCGCCGCGTCCTTGCCGCTAAACACCTTCACCCGCGTGTGCGTGTTGCTGGGGCCGTTGACGGTCAGAATGTCGGGAAACCCGTCGCCGTTCACGTCCCCCCACGCCAGCTTGATGCCCCCGGTCACCACATTCGGATCGTGCGCGGGGAATTCGGCGATCTCCTTGCCCTGCGCCAGGTCGAACACCTTGATGAGGGGAACGCCGTCGCCGACCACCGCGATCAGCGCGCGCCCGTCCTTCGTGAGGTCGGCCCCGACCGCGGTCAGCCCGCCCTTCCAGCCAGGGAACGGGGTGAACTCGATGAGCAGGTTCAGGTCGCGGCCGTCGAACACCTTCACCGGCAGCACCACGTTGCCCCGCGCCGGCCCGGGCGCGACGATCAGTTCCGGCACGCCGTCGCCGTTCAGGTCGGCCATGTCCACGCGGACGCCGCCGTCGAGCGACTTGTCGTACGCGAAGAAGCTGTACGCGACCGTGCCCTTCTCGTCGGCGAACACGACGACGTGCGGGTTGCCGCCGGCGTTGGCCCCGACCGCGAACGACAGCCGCTTCTGGTCGGGCAACTGCGGCGGCGCGCCGGGGAACGGCGGCAGGTTCAGCACCGACCCGAGCCGCCGGTGCAGCCCGTCCACCCGCGTCGTCTGCGCGAGCACCGCCGGCGGCAGCCCGCGGACCCGGCCGAACAGGATCACCGCTTCGGTCCACCGCTCGCCCATCGCGACGTAGGTCCGCCGGATCAGGTCCGCGTCCGCGTCGTCGCGGGTGCGGCGGGAGAGCAGCCTCGCCTCGCGGGCAAACTGCGCCAGCACCCGGTCGAGCGCGCGGTCGTTGCCGGGGATCTGATCGGCGCACAGGTTCCGCAGTTCCTCGGCCGTGTCGTCGATCGCGTCGCCCAGTCGCATCAGCCGCCGCTTGAGTCGGGCCGCGTCGGTGTCCCCGCCGCCCAGCGCGAGCGCGAGCTGGTGGTACGTCGAGTCCGCGCGGGCGAGCGAGGCCGCAGCGGCTGCCTTCGCGACCGGTTGCTGGTTGGTCAGTGCCGCGAGCTGGTTGAGCGACCGTTCCACGTCGCCGAACGCCGCCAGGAGCTTGTCCCGCCCCGCGCCGCGGCGGACGAGCTGATCGAGTTCGGCCGTCTGAACCTGCGCGTCGTTCGCCTGATTGAGGATCGCGGCGCGGGCGGCCTGGGCGATCTTCGCGTTGGAAACGTCGGCCTTGACCGCTTCGAGGTCGAGCGTCAGTTGCCCGGTCCAGCGGGTGACGGACGACTGGAAGAACTGTTCCGGCGTGGCCCCGAACTGCTTGAACTGGATCACCCCCGGCTGTTTCCCGCCGGGCTGGGCGCTTGCGGTCGCGGCCGTCAGAGCCAATATCAGAACCGCACCGAACCGGAATCGCGTCATGATGCACCCCGTGCGCCGAGTCGGGCGCGGTCCGCGCCCTGTGGCGATTGTATCTGTACCCGAACCCCGCGGGTTGCCCCGCTTGCGCGGAAAAGTGGGCGGCGGAGGCGCGGGTGAAGGCAAACCGCCGCCGTGGTTCTCAAGCGAGCGAAGTTTTCCGAACCCGACCGTTGACGCGCGGGGCCGCGTACACTCAACTGCGCTCAACCTGCCCGGAGCGCTGCCAATGTCCCTCCGTCCGCTCGCGGCCGTCGTCCTGACGGGTACCGCGTTTGCCGCCGCCGTCGCGTTCCAGAACGTCGAAATCGCACCCCCGCCCCGCGCGGTGCCGGGGCCGTCGCCGCTCACCACGTCGGCCCCGCGGTACTGGAAGGGCAACCTCCACACGCACACGCTCTGGAGCGACGGCGATGACTTCCCCGAAATGGTCGTCGATTGGTACAATCGCCACGGGTACGACTTCCTCGCGCTCACCGAACACAACGTCATCGCCGAGGGCGACAAGTGGGTGGACGCCGAGGCCAATTCGACCCGCAAGACCGCGGTCGCAAAGTACCTCAAGCGGTTCGGCGAGAAGTGGCCCGAGTTCCGCACGGCGAAGGACAAGCGCCAGGTGCGGCTTAAGCCGCTGAGCGAGTTCCGCACGCTGTTCGACGAGCCGGGCAAGTTCTTGCTGGTGCCGGCGGAAGAGATCACGCACAGTTTCGCCAAGCGCCCGATCCACATGAACGGGATCAACCTCCGCGACACCGTCAAGCCGATCGACGGCAAGGACGCGATCGAGACCGTGCGGGTGAACCTGCGCCAGGTGGCCGAACAACAGACGAAGACGCACCGCGTGATGATCGCGTTCCTGAACCACCCGAACTTCGGCTGGGGCGTGCGGGCCGAGGAGATGCTGTTGGCCGAGGAGCTGAAGTTCTTCGAGGTGTTCAACGGGCACCCCGGCGTGCGGAACTACGGCGATCCGGACCACGCCTCCACGGAACGAGTGTGGGACATCACGCTGGCGCTGCGGCTCGGCAAACACAATCTGCCGCTCGTTTACGGCCTCGCGACCGACGACTCGCACGGCTACCACGAGTACGGCGTCGGCAAGGTGAACCCGGGCCGCGGGTGGGTGATGGTCAAATCGCCATTTCTCACCGCGGACTCATTAGTGAGGGGCATCGACGCCGGCGACTTCTACGCGAGTACCGGGGTCGGGCTGGACGAAGTTTCGCGCACCGGCGACACTCTGAAAATTGCGATCCGCACCGAACCGGGCGTGGCGTACAAAACCGAGTTCGTCGCGACGCTCAAGGGCACCGACCTGACCGCGGCGCCGAAGTCGATCAAGGACAAGGACGGCAAGGAAATCCCGGTGACGGGTGACTATTCACCGGACATCGGCAAGGTGGTGGCGACCGCGGAAGGGGCGAGCGCGACGTACACCTTGACCGGAAAGGAAATGTACGTCCGGGCGAAGATCACCAGCAGCAAGCCCCACCCGAATCCTTATGCGAAGGGTGATGTCGAGGTCGCCTGGACGCAACCGGTTGTGCCGTAACCCCCGGTGAGCGGCGCGTGGTTCGTTCGTGTGCTAGAGTATCGTCGGCCACGCTCGCTGCCGGTCGCCCACCATGCACCTCATGCATCCACATTCCGACACCGCGAACACGCACCTCCTCGGGGCGAGCAACGAGCCGCGCGCCCCAGGCCGCGCCCCCGGCGAGTTGATCGGTGTATCCCTCGGCCCGTACCTCATCGTTCGGCACCTCGGCACCGGCGGAATGGGCGCCGTGTTCCTCGCCGAGCACAGCGGACTGGACCGCAAGGTCGCCGTGAAGGTGCTGATGGCGGACCAGACGGGCGAGCAGTTCGCCCTGGAGCGGTTCCACCGCGAGGCCCGCGCCGCCGCCGCCCTCGACCACCCGCACATCGTGCGCCTCTTCGACATGGGCGAGGCGGCCGGCCTTCACTACCTGGCGATGGAGTTCGTCGAGGGGACCGACCTCCAGACCCGGCTCGACCGGATCGGGCCAGCCCCGTTCGCGGAGGCGGCCGCGTTCGTCGCCCAGGCCGCCGCCGGGCTTCAGCACGCGCACGAGCGCGGGTTCGTTCACCGCGACGTGAAACCCGCGAACCTGATCCTCGCCGGCGACGGCACGGTGAAGGTACTCGACATGGGCCTGGCACGATCGATCCGCGACGACCGGGCGGCCGACCGGCTCACGGCGATGATGCCCGGCGAGTGCATCGCTGGCACCACGGACTATCTGTCGCCCGAACAGGCGCTGAACGCGCCGCTCGACGCGCGGACCGACGTGTACAGCCTCGGCGCGACGTTCTACACGCTGCTCACCGGGCGCCCGCCGTTCGAGGGCACCACCGTCCAGAAGCTGACGCAGGTACAGTTCAAGGACGCGGCCCGCGTGGACGAACAGCCCGGCGTGCGGGTGCCGAAAGAGCTAGCCGATGTGGTCGGTCGGATGATGGCGAAGCGCCCGGCCGACCGCTACCAGAGCGCGACCGACGTGATCGGCGCGCTGGCCCGGTGGCTCCCGCTCCCGGTACTCGAATCGCTCGTTCCCGACGCCAAAACGCGCGAAGCGCTCCTGAAACCGCGCTCGCGCCGCCCCCGGC
>CAZBXY010000432.1:0-5871 GCA_964495365.1 uncultured Frigoriglobus sp.
GACCCCGGCGCCGCCGGCCGTGCGACCCGCCCGCCCGGCCCCGGTCGCTCCGCCCGCGCCGCCCGCGGGCACGACGCTCCCGACCCCGATCACCCCGACGCAACCGGTTCTGCCGCCGGCGGGGGATAACCTGCCAACCACCTCGGCGCTGCTGCCGCGGTAAGATACTGCGAACCCCGTTTCCGGTTGGGACCGCTCGGTTTTCGGCCGCGGCGGCGCGGTGGATGGTAGCCGGGGTGAAGAGAAGTTTTGCGAGCGCCCCGGATCGCCGGCGAAGAAACAAGAAGCCCCGGTAGGCGCCGGAACCTTCTCCCACAAGGCTTTCGGCGCCCCTGCCGGGGCTGGATTCATTACCCGCGGTTCGAACCGCGCGACGAACAACCACCCCGCGAATCCATCAGGATTTCGGACACCGAAAGACACACACGTTGAAGGGGGAACGGTCGCGAGTCGAACGGGAGAATCGGCCACCAACATTCACACGCGGGTCGCGTCGATCGCTTCGCGCCGCGTCGGGTAATACCGGAGCACGTGGTTCAGTTTCGTCATGTCCAGGATCGTGAGTACCGGCACTGTCGGGTTGCTCAGCACCACCGCGCCGCGCCCCCGCAGCCGGTTGTGCAGCCCGACGAACACCCGCAGCCCTAGGCTCCCGACGTAGTCGAGCCGGCGCAGGTCGAACACGAACCGCGTCGCGCCCGACTGATACGCTTCTTCCACGTGCGGGGCCAATTCCTCGGCGGCCGCCGCGTCCAACTTGCCGACCAGGGAGACGATCATGACCCGCGTGGCCGGGTCTACATCGAACGCGAACTCGAAGACCGCTTGAGATGTTGCCGTCATGTGACGTCCTCGTGTGCCGGGTGACGGGCGCCCGAGCATAGAACACACGGCGCGGAAAGGTATTCAGATTCCGCGCGAACGTGCCGCCGAGATTGAGACAGGGATTAGAGTAGGAGCAAGACTACGAGGCTCTGCCAAAACCCTGCGCTGGCACGTGGCTTGATGGTTGACAGGTTGTCGCCCCGCGGAGGGTACGCCTGTCATGGCCCTTGCTCGGATGTCCGAGGCATTCTTTGATCTGCCCGCTCACCACCTGCCACCCGATCGGTCCATCGGCCCCGTCGGCGGCCGGCCACCGATCGGCAACCACGACATCCTCAAGGTGTTGTGGTTCGTCCTGAGCGTACAGCACGTACTCGCCCTGTCGTTCCAGCACGGCCGCACACACGTCGGCGTGGGTGAACATGGCGTCGGCGGTCACCACCGTCCCGACCAGCGGGGGCAGGATCCCGAGCAACCGCAGGGCTGCCTTGTGCTCGTTGGTCTTCGCATCGACCCGCAACGGGGCGATCACGGCGGCCTGCGGGGCGTAGGCGGCCAACAGGTGCGTCCCCGGAGCTTCGCCATCGCGGCTCCCGCAGGCGGTCTTGCCGTCCAGGTTGATGACCTCTCAACCACTGTCATGTCGGGCCGCCAGCCAGCGGCCGATGAGTCGGTCCAGGTGTTCGGCATCGAGATCCCGGAGTACCTCCGAAAGGGTGGATGCGGCGGGAATCGTGCCGCGCCTGAATCCGAGTGCGTGGGCGAGCCGATGCTTGCGGAGTCGGCCGAACTGGGAGATGGCCGCTAGGCTGGTATGCCCGGCCAGGATCGCGACCAGACACAGCGCGAGAACCAGTACCAACGGGTAGCGAATCCCTCGGCGGTCACGCGGGTCGGGCAACTCCCCCAACAGTTCGATCAGCGACGGGCTCATAACACGGCTCCACGGCAGGAGCCCAACCCATACCCAACCGCGCCAACTCGCCCAAGATCAAACTCCGTGTTGCCCTGGCGTTGCTCGCCGTTCGGGTTGTGGCACTTTGGGTAAGGGCATAAGCTAGAATTGATCCCGGACGAAAGGTCGCCCGTCCGAATGAGATGCGCTTGACCGTTGCCCGGAGCTGCCGATGATCCGCTACCGCTGCCCGCACTGCGCTGCGCTGATCGTGGCTCACGAGCGCCGGGCCGGGCAGTCGAGCGTGTGCAAGGCGTGCGTCCGACCGCACCCGATTCCGGCCGACCCGGCGCTATGGCTGAACGAGCGCAGCGAACCCTTCGGCGCCCCCGCGGCGCCCCAAGCTCCTCCGCCCGAACCCCTTCCCGTACCTGTAGTTAGCACCGAACCGGTTCGGCCCGCGTCGGTGCCCGATCTTCTGTTACCCGAACCGATTCGCGTCGAACCGCCCCGCGTCGAGCCTCCGAGTCCTCCGCCGGCGGTTCCCGCGATCGTCGTCGTTCGTGAGCCGGAACCGGTCGTTGCTCCGGTCGAACAAGTGGAGCGCGTGGAACCGGTTACGATCGCGACGCTCACCCCGCCCCCGGCGCCTGCACCGGAACTGCCGAGCCGGCGTGCGCTATTGCCCGCACCTGCAACTCCGGCCTCGCGCACGCCGGAGCGGTTCGCCCCGGCGCCCACCCCGATGCCCGGGTCGGTGCGCGCCGATCCGGTGCAGTTGCAAACGCAGGCCGACATCGCGGCGGCGCTCACGACCGCCCTGACGAACTGGATGAAGCCGCCGGCGCCCCCCCGGCGCGACCTGCGGCCGTCCACCGCGGCGTGGATGCTGCTCACCGCGATCGGCGTCACACTGACCGCGCTGGCCCTGTTCAGCGACACCGATTACCGCTGGGCCGCGCTGGCGGCCGGCGCGGTCCAGGTCGTCATCGGGTACGTGTGGATCGTCCGGCTGACGAAGGCCCGCGACCCGGTGCGCGGGGCGCTGTGCCTGGTTCCGCCGCTGACGGTGTATTACCTCGCGCAGTACAAGTACGCGAAGTGGCGCCCGCTGCGGTTCGTGGCGACCGGGGCCGTGCTGGCGGCACTGGCGGGCGCGACCCCGAACCTGGCCCCGCACACGCTAGCCCTGGTGCGCCGGTCCGATGCGCCGGTCGTGCCGCCGGACCCGGCCACACTGTCGAAGCTGGAGCAACTGCGGGCCTTCCGCGAGCAGCGGTCGTATGACGCGCTGAGCCGGCTACTCGAAGAGCTGGCGAAGACCGACCGGCAGATGTCGGCGGACGCGAAGGACCGGGCCGAGTTGGCGGGCGAACTCAGGAACCTGTGCGGGCACCCGGACACCGGGGTGCGGGTGCGGGCGATGGCCGCGTACGCGCAGTGGGAGCCGGCCGGCGCGCGGGCGGTGTGTCTGGCGGCGGTACGGTCGCCGTCGTCCGACGAGCGGGAGTGGGCGCTGCGGCTGTTGCCGCAGTGGAAGGACGCGGAGTCGGCGCGGGCGGTCCAGTCGCTGATCGGGCGCCCGGGCACGCCGGAATCGAACCGGGCGAAGGCGGCGCTGGAGGAGATCGGCGGCCCCCCGGCGGAGCAGGCGGCGCTCGCGCTGTTGAACCGCGCCGAGGACCAGGGCACGAAGCTGACGGCGCTGTCGATTCTGGAGAAGGTGGGCGGCGCGGAAACGGCGGGGTGGCTGCGGTCGAGTTACGCGGCGGCGTCGGACAGTCCTGTGGTCCGGGACCGAGCGCTGGCGGCGGCGGAGACGATCCGCGCGCGGCTGCGGGTTCCGGCCCCGTGAGTGGGGAAACTTGCCCTTGCCGCGCGGGGTTCGCGCTTTATCATGTGGTCATCCGGGCGCGAACCGCCCGGCCCGCCGGCGTGTCCGAGGAATGTTGGGGCGATAGCTCAGCTGGTAGAGCGCTTCGTTCGCAACGAAGAGGTCGGGAGTTCGACTCTCCTTCGCTCCACTGAACCCTGCGGCATCACCGCGGGGTTCGTTCGTTTCCCACGCTGAGATTTCAAGGCGATCCGAAGTTCGGTTGCGGCATCGCGAAGCCAACCGAACAGCCACACTTTACCCTCGATTTGGTGCCCCGAACAGGTTATTCGGTGCCCTTTCGGTGCCCCAATGTCACACCGGTTGGATTCGGGCACTCCGGCGGCGGGTTGGTCCGGCTTTCACGGGCTTTCCGCGGTCTGTAAGATGGTATTCGACGACCCCGGAAGGGTGGCAGAGTGGTCGATTGCACCGGTCTTGAAAACCGGCAACGCCGAAAGGCGTTCGAGGGTTCGAATCCCTCCCCTTCCGCTCGCGTTCGTCGCGCATAAGAGCTTACGATAATTGAACTTGGGGCGTCTGCCGGCACTTCAAAGGCGCAAGGGCAAAAAGAACTTCGCAAGAAATCGAAAAACCGGGCGAACCTCCGCGTCAAGTACTGTGTCCGAGATGTGCAACCGCACCGGGGTTCGCCCCGCGTGAGGTATTTGCACCGAAGAAAACTCGGAAAATCGGCGGGAGCCGGTTGTCAACCGGTCTGGGATTGGTTAAGGTTACCAGTCCGGGCCGGGGGAACCTCGGCTCGCGTCTTTTACGTTTCCCTTAACTCCTTTTCACCCCTAACTGTTCGCGATGACCTCTTAATTCATTCTCTGGCCGGCGCTCCGCGAGGAGGCCCGCCGCAACTGTCCGTCGGGAGGTGTGCGATGGCCCTGACCAACCTGAAGACCGTGCAGAAGACCGTGACCGTGGCCAGCGTGAAGCTGACCGCGCCGGCCGATCGCATCGGTCTGGGGTTCGGTGCGGTGCTCGCCTATCCGGCGGACAACCTGTCCCAGGGGCAATTTCCAGTGCCCCATAATCCGGAGCCCGAACAGCTCCGGTCACGGCAGGTCGGGTCCGCAGCGCGGATGCGAAAGCAGACGCGCACAAGCGACCCCGACGCCGTGCCCCCGGTCGGTCCGACCGGATGTCTAACCCCTGGTTCCCCGGCTGTACGCGTCTCGTGGCGGGTCACCGTCACGGACCCCAGTCGGAACCGCAACCCGAAGACGTGCGTCAGACTTCGCCGCCTCAGCGACTGCCAATCGCAGGCCCGGAGTGACGAGAAACACGGCTTAACGCGGAAAGCGGCTCCGATAGCGGCAGCCGGAAAGTGAGGTGACCGCTGGCTTAAACGCATCGCGCAACCGGATTGACCACGCGGGCCGCCTGCGGCCCAGATGAACAACCGTCGTCGTACTGCGTTTGGCTATTGGTCACACCCAGGTGTCTTTTGTTCAACCACGCTGGTCCCTGACAGGCGTTAGTCGGTTCGGCGTCGCCGTTCGCACGGTGTGCCGGTGCCACGAGGCAGACGGAAGTCCATCCTTCCAGTCGCTTCGCGAACACCGCCGGTACATGTGACGAACCGTCTCCGCAACCACCATCGCTACGAACGGGTAAAAGCCGCCGCGGCTCCGTAGGTTTTGGTTCCCGACGAATGTTCGCGCCGATGTTTCGCTCTCCGGGCGAAGCGTTTGGAGCGGCCGTGAAGCAGCGCTTCGCTGCGACAGGTCGCGAGGCAAGCAGGTGCGAGTCGGTGGAGCCACAACCGCGAGCCGTCCGGACGAAGAGCATGTCGGCCCCCTTCTCTGATCCGAGGAGGGTCGCGTTCTTCGCCGGTGGTGCGCCAGTGCAAATACGGGATCGGGACAGGATACCCAATCATGAGCTGGACCGAGATCACTGTTCTCGTTGAGCGGGCGAAGACCGGCGACCGGGAGGCCTACGGCGAACTGGTCACCCGGTTCCAGAGCAGCGTGTACGCGATGGCGCTGAGCCGGGTCCGGGATCCGCTCGAAGCGCAGGAACTGGCGCAGGACGTCTTCGTTCACGCGATGCGGAAGCTGCCGCAACTGCGCGACGCCCGGTGCTTCGCCGGGTGGCTGCGGCGGATCACCGCGCGGATGGCGATCAACCGGCTGACCCGGCGCGGCCCGCTGTTCGGGGCCGACCCGGAACTGTTGGACGCGGTCGAGGCGAAGACCCGGACCGCCGAGGTGAACTTCGCCGTCGGCGAGGCGGTCGAGCAGCTCAAGGCCGGGCTGAGCGAACT
>CAZBXY010000433.1:0-5861 GCA_964495365.1 uncultured Frigoriglobus sp.
CAGGGACTCGGACGGGCCATCCCAAGCCGTGCAGATCGCGGGCCAAGAACCGGCCCCGCCCCGCAATCAGGCGAGATCCCGGGGCGCGGAAGTTGCATCGCGACAGCGGCCCCGATCTGGAGAGCCGGTCTGCCGCCGATCCGGCGCGCCGCGCGGTCACGGCCGCGAGCGGGCCAACCGCGAAGGTCAAGCGCTGAGTGGACGCTTATCGGGTCCGATTTCGAGACGTGGCGACCCCGCCGGCGGGCCCGGACCTTCAATGTCGCGGACCGGCCCGCGGACCGGAACCCCAGTATCACTACCGGACACTTGTACCGGATCACCGTGCGGGTGCGGTGGCCGGCCCCAGACGGGCGAACAGGGCCTGAAGCGCTTGCACCTCGATCGGTTTGACGAAGTGCTGGGCGCAGCCGGCCTCCCAGGATCGGGCGCGGTCCTCGTCGCGCCCGTACCCGCTCAGGGCGATCAGCGCGATCCGGGTGCCGAACTCGGCGCGGAGCCGCCGCGCGACCTCGTACCCGTCCATCCCGGGCAGCCCGATGTCGAGGAACACGACGTCGGGGTCGAACGCGCGGACCGTTTCGATCCCGGTCGGCCCGTCGTTGGCGGTGCGGACCTGGTGCCCGAGCAGTCCGACCAGATCGGCCAGGCTCTCGACCCCATCGACGTTGTCGTCCACCAATACGACCCGCAGCGGCCGCGTCGGTGCAACCGGTTCGCCCGCCCGCCCGATTTCCGCCTCCTCGGCCGGACGCCCCGTCGCCGGGAGCCGAACGACGAACTCGCTGCCGTGCCCGATCCCCGCGCTGTGCGCCTCGACGGTTCCGCCGTGCATCTCGACCAGTTTGCGGACCAGCGTCAACCCCACGCCCAACCCGCCCTGGGACCGGTCGAGCGAGCGGCTCGCCTGGGTGAACAGCTCGAACACCCGGGGCAGCAACTCGCGCGCGATCCCGATTCCCGTGTCGCGCACGCGAACCTCGACGGCGGGCGGTGAGGGCGCACCCGGGTTCGCTTGGCCGCCCACCGTTCGCGGCTCGCCCACCGTTTCTGCCGTCAGGCGGATTACGCCGCCCGGGTCGGTGTACTTCGCGGCGTTGTTCAGCAGGTTGGCGAACACCTGAACGAGCCGGGCCGGGTCCCCCCGCACCTGTAGTGGGTGGTCGGGGAGCGCCACCTCCAGATGGTGTCGGGACTGGTCGATGACCGGGCGGACGGCCTCGACCGCCTGGGCCACGACGCCGGCCAACTCGACCGGCTCGTCCACGAGCCGGATCTTGCCCAGCGTCAGCCGCGAGACGTCGAGCAGGTCGTCCACGAGTCGCGTGAGGTGCGCGACCTGGCGCCCGATCACCCCCTGCGCCCAGCGGACCCGGGCGGGATCGGGGCCGGTGTGGTTGAGCACCTCGTTGGCGTTGCGGATCGGGCCGAGCGGGTTGCGCAGCTCGTGGGCGAGCATCGAGAGGAACTCGTTCTTCTGGTGGTCGGCCCGTCGGAGTTCGTCGTAGAGCCGGGCGTTCTCCAGGGCGACCGCGGCCCGGGACGCGAACGCCTCGGCGACCGCGCCGTCGGCCGCCCGGAACGTGCGCCCGGACGGGCGGCGCGACAGCCACAGGACGGCCGCGGCCGCGCCGCTGACCCGCAAGGGGAGCGCCCGGACGTCGTCGGCCGGGGTGGGAACCTCTGCGGCCCGGGCCACCGCCGCCCGCGCTTCGAGATCGAGCAACTCGAGCCCCCCGGGTTCGGCGAGCACGGGTTCGCCGCCTTCCGCGTGCCCGCGGATGACGCGCGGCTCGCCCCCGTCGAGCGCGTGGGTCACCAGCGCGGCATCATCGGCCAAATGAGACAGCGCGAGCCGGACCGTGTCGCGCGTGATGACTTCCCGGTCGAGCGAGCCGCCCAGAATGGCCCCGGCGTGCGCGAGGAAGGTGAGCCGGCAGTTGGCCGCCTCGGCTTCCTCGCGCCGGGACCGTTCCTCGGCCAGCGCGACGCGCTCCTCGGCCTGGCGCTTCACCTGCTGCGCCATCCGGTACAGGTCGGCGAACACCCTGACCTTCGCGCGCAAAATAGCGGGCACGACCGGTGTGCTGATGTAGTCCACCGCGCCCTGCGCGTACCCCTCGGCCGCCCGCACCTCGTCGGCGAACGCGGTCAGGAAGATGATCGGCGTGTGCGCGCTCCGCTTCCGCTTGCGGATCAGGGCCGCGGTCTCCAGCCCGCTCATCCCGGGCATGTTGACGTCGAGCAGGATCACCGCGAAGTCGTGGGCCAGCACCGCGCGCAGGGCCTCGTCGCCCGAGCCGGCGGTGACGAGGTTCTGGTTCAACTCGCCCAGAATGGTGCGGTAAACCAGGAGCTTCTCCGGCAGGTCATCGACAACCAGAATGTTCGTCGGCTCGTCCGTCATTCGTCATTGGTCCTTCGTCATTGGTCCTTCGTCATTAGTATTGGTCATTGGTGGTTGGCGCGGACCTTCGCGCTCCTCTTCGGGTCGCGGCTACGCGAAGGACCAAGGACTGATGACCAGTGACCCGTCAGCGGTGCAGCCACGCGCGGAGCACGGCGAGCAGCTGCTCGGGGTCCACGGGCTTCGACAGGTAGTCCCAGGCGCCGGCCTCGATGCACTTCTCCCGATCCCCCTTCATCGCCTTGGCCGTGACCGCCACGATCGGCAGGTTCTTCAGTTGCGGGATCTTGCGGATCTCGCGCATCGTTTCCATCCCGTCCATCTCGGGCATCATGATGTCCATGAGGACGATCTCCACGCCCGGGTCGGTTTGGAGCGTGCGGATCGCGCCGCGCCCGGTGTCGGCCGACACGATCACCATGTCGTGCTCCTCGAGGACCGTCGAGAGCGCGAAGATGTTCCGCATGTCGTCGTCCACGATGAGCACCTTGCGCCCGGCCAGCACCTTGTCGGTCAGGTCGAGTTCGGTCAACCGCTGGCGCTGGGCCTCCGGGAGCCGGGCGAGCGGGCGGTGCAGGAAGAACGTGGTCAGGTCGAGCAGCACGTCCGCGGAGTGGGCCGTGCGGACCGTACACGTCTCGGTCGGGCGCTTCCACGCGCCGTGCGCCGCCCCGTTCTCGCCGTCCGAGTAGAGGATGACCGGGAGCCGCGTCTGCACCCGGTCGGCCCGGCGAGCCTCCGGCGGGGCCAGCAGCTCGGCGCCCAGCTCCCCGGCGCCCGGGCCGATCACGACGCAATCGGCCGCCCGGTCGGCGAGGGCCGCCCGCGCGCCGGCTCCGTCGGGGACCGCGGTGACCAGCACCTCCGGGTCGGCCAGCCGCGCCTGGATCTGCGCCCGGCGCTCGGCGCCCGGTTCGATGATGAGCAGGTGCCGGGCGGGGCGCCCGGCGTACTCGAGCAGGTGGTCGAGCAGCCCGTCGAGGGTCTCGCGGTCCGGGATCGGCTTGCCGAGGAACGCGAGGCACCCGCCGGCGAGCGCCCGGTCGCGGGCGTCGTCGGTACTCACGACACACACCGGAATGTGCCGCGTCGCCGGGTCTTTTTTGAGCCGCTCGAGAACCCGCCAGCCGTCGATGTCCGGCAGGTGGATGTCCAGCGAGATCGCGTCCGGATCGTACTCGCGGGTCAGGGCCAGCGCGGCGGCGCCGAGCGACGTGACCAGCCCCTTGAACCCCTTCTCGCGGGCCGCGTCGAGCAGGAACCGGGCGAACCCCGTGTCGTTCTCCACGATCAGGAGCACGCGGTCGCCGGCGCGGATGTCGTCGCGGTCGTCGCCGTACTCGTTGACGACTTGGTCGGGAATCTCCGGTTCCGGCAGCGGCGCGGGCGCCGTTCGGGGGGCCGGGTCGGGCCGGGCCGGGGCCGGGGCCTCGCTGGCGACCGGCTTGCGGCCCCCGCGCGGCGGGGTGTACGTGACCGGCAGGTACAGGTGGAACGTGCTGCCGCGCCCCGGGACCGAGGAGAGCCGAATCTCGCCGCCCAACAGCCGCGACAGCTCGCGGCTGATCGCGAGGCCCAGGCCGGTGCCCCCGTACTTGCGGCTGGTCGAGCCGTCGGCCTGCTGAAACGCCTCGAAGACGATGAACTGCTTGTCGGCCGGGATCCCGATCCCGGTGTCGGACACCGCGAAGCACAGCACGTCCGCGGCCCGGTTCAGCTCCTCGTTGTCGCGGCTCCACCCGCCGTCGGCCCGCTCGACGGTGAGCGTCACCTGCCCCTGGTGGGTGAACTTGAACGCGTTCGAGAGCAGGTTCTTGATGATCTGCTGGAGTCGCTTGGCGTCGGTGTACATGGTCCGCGGCAGGTGGTCGGTGAAGTGGATCTGGAACCCGAGGGTCTTGCTGTCGGCGACGTGGCGGAACGTCCGCTCGACGTACCCCTTCAGGTCGTCCAGCCGCAGGTCGCTGGCGTCCACCACCACCGTGCCGGACTCGATCTTCGACAGGTCGAGGATGTCGTTGATGAGCATCAAAAGGTCGTTGCCGGACGAGTGGATCGTCTTGGCGAACTCCTGCTGCTTGCCGGTCAGGTTCCCGTCCGGGTTCTTCGAGAGCTGGTCGGAGAGAATGAGCAGGCTGTTGAGCGGGGTGCGCAGCTCGTGGCTCATGTTCGCGAGGAACTCGCTCTTGTACTTCGACGTGAGGGCGAGCTGCTTGGCCTTGTCCTCGAGGGCCTGCCGGGCCTGTTCGACCTCCGCGTTCTTGCGCTCGACCTCCTGGTTCTGCTGGGCCAGCGAGTGCGACTTCTCCTGCAGCTCCTCGTTCGTCTTCTGGAGCTCCTCCTGGCGCGTCTGGAGCTGGTGCGCGAGCGACTGGGACTGCTTCAGCAGCCCCTCGGTCCGCATGTTCGCCTCGATCGTGTTGAGCACGATGCCGATCGACTCGGTGAGCTGTTCGAGGAACGCCTGGTGCGTGGGGTTGAACCCGCCGAGCGAGGCCAGTTCGAGCACGCCGCGGACCTGGCCCTCGAAGATGAGCGGCAGTACCAGCACGCTCCGCGGCGGGGCCGCGCCGAGGCCCGACGAGATGCGGATGTACTCCGGCGGCAGGTGGTCGAGCACGACCTTCTGCTTGTCCATCGCGCACTGCCCGACCAGTCCCTGCCCGAGGCCGATCCGCTTGCCGATCGCCTCCTTGCCCTCCGACGCGTAGCTCGCCAGCAGGGTGAGTTGCGGGGTCTCGGACACGCCCTCGAGTACGTAGAACTCGGCGTGTTGGGCCGCGACCACCGGGCACAGTTCCGACAGCACCATGCGCCCGACGTTCGTCAGGTCGCGCTGGCCCTGGAGCATCCGGCTGAACTTCGCGAGGTTCGTCTTCAGCCAGTCCTGCTCGGTGTTCTTCTGGGTCGTGTCGCGCAAGTTGCGGATCATCTCGTTGATGGTGTTTGACAGCGCCGCGACCTCGCCCTGCGCCTCGACCGTGATCGACCGCGTGAGGTCGCCCTTCGTGACCGCGGTCGCAACTTCCGCGATGGCACGCACTTGCGTCGTGAGGTTCGCGGCGAGCTGGTTCACGTTCTCGGTGAGCGCCTTCCAGATCCCGGCCGCGCCGGGCACCTTCGCCTGCCCGCCGAGCTGCCCCTCGACGCCCACCTCGCGGGCCACCGAGGTCACCTGGTCGGCGAACGTCGCGAGCGTCCCGATCATTTCGTTGATCGTTTCGGCGAGTTCGGCGATCTCGCCCTTCGCGGCCACGGTCAGCTTCCGCTGGAGGTCACCGTTGGCGACGGCGGTCACGACCTTCGCGATCCCGCGCACCTGGGCGGTGAGGTTGCCGGCCATGCCGTTGACGGAGTCGGTGAGATCCTTCCACGTCCCGGCCACCACTTCCACCTGCGCCTGCCCGCCGAGCTGGCCCTCGGGGCCCACCTCGCGGGCGACGCGGGTCACCTC
>CAZBXY010000434.1:0-5737 GCA_964495365.1 uncultured Frigoriglobus sp.
TGTCGCCAGCGACTGAGCGGCCTTGCCCAACTCCTTGCTGAACCCTAGAAGGTTCACCAGCGGACTTCGGAGGTCGTGGGAGACGCTGTAGACGAACATCTCGTTCTCTTGATTCTTCTGTGCCAATTCGCGGTTCGCCTCGGCCAACTCGCTGACGACACGCTGCAACCCGCTGTTTGCCTCGGCCAGTTCCTCCGTCCGCTGCCGTACCCGCTCCTCCAGTTCGGCGTTGAGCCGTCGGACTTCGGCCTCCGCCTTCTTTCGGCCCGAGATGTCTTGGAAGACCACTCCCACGGACTGATCAGGCAGGGGAAACGCCTGCACCGCCCACCACCGCGTGGCAACTCGCTCGTCTCCGTACTGAAACTCCCCGAGGTTCTCCGCCCGTCCCGTCGTCGCGACCCGGATGTAACAGTTCAACTGGTCCGGGGGGACGTTCGGAAACACGTCCGTAATCACTTGCCCGATCGCACCGTCGAGACACGGCCCGAGGAGAGCGTGGGCGTCCGGGTTGGCCGTGCGGATCCGGAGCGTCGGCTCACTGGCAGACGAATCGAGTTGGTAAATGAGTAACCCGACCGGAATGTTCGCGACGACATCAGCAAACAGCCGGATGGCGTCCTCGGCCCGCTTCCGGTCGGTCAGGTCAAATAGCGTGGACCGGCTAGCCCGATACCGCCCCTCTGCGTCCCGCACGGCGGTGGCGTTGAGGAGTACCGGAAACGTGGACCCGTCTTTGCGGACCAACTCGAACTCCAGGTTGTGGACCTCTCCCTGCTCTTTGAACCGGGGGAAGTTGTCCAGGAACCGGCGACGGCTGTCCTCGGTCATGAAGTCGAGGAACTTCATCCGCCCGATCACTTCCTCTTCCGGATATCCCAGCCACCGTAACTCGGTCCGGTTCATCGCGAGAACGGTCCCGTCGGGGCCGAGCGAGTGATACCCGCATGGGGCGGAGTCGTACAGGTCGCGGATCTCGCTCGCCGACTGCTGGAGTGCCGCTTCTGCCTCCCCGCGCGCTGTGTCGAGCCGGTTGAGCTGGACGCCCGAAATCCAGACCAACAGGAAAAACAGTACCGTAATCGAAACCACCATCAGAGACACGCCGAATCCTGCTTCGTAATAGCCGGCCTCTTCGCCAGCTAACCGGAGCCAGCCGAGAACCCACGGGATGGCGACCGCCGCAGGCATGAGTCGGCGTGCCAGCATCCCGCCGGCACCCGGACTGGCGAGGAGTGCGCACAGCCCCCGAGTGGGGCGCGCGAATAGAATACCCGCCGTCAAACCAGTGAACACGACGGCGGTGTTGAACGCCATCGGGATATGAGCACTGACTCCGTACAGCGGCTTAACGTCGAACGTGTAGCCGACGAGTGCCGTGAGGCAGATGAGTATTGCCGACAGCAAGAAGCATTGGGCGGCCCAGCGACCGAGGGGGGCCGTGACGTCGAGCAGCACCAGCGTCCCACCGATCAGGGCGAACAGAATCGCGGTATTCGGGGCCATGCGGTTGTCGCCCAACTTGTCTCGGAAGAGGGCGACATCCAAGCCGAGATCCCAACCGGTCAGGTATTTCACGAGGACGAACACGCCGCCCAGAACGACCAACAGGGCAATACCCCGTCCGACTTGGCGGGTCCGCGGCTTGGCTTCCTCCCGCAACAAGAGCAGGGCGACTCCGGCGCACACGGCGGCAACCGCCGTCGCCGGGTTCATGGCCACTCCGCCCGAGAGGAGAACTTTCAGCAAGGTGATGTCGAGTGCCCAGCCGACGAGCGTCAGCCCACCCACAAGAATTGCAATCCCCGCACCAACCATCGACAACAGCGCGAACCCGAAGCGGGATTGCAGTCGCGGTTGCTCTCGGCTCGGGTCGCCCATCAGGTTGCCCTAAGTTATGTGTTAGAATTAATTTGCGCTATGAGAGAAAATCGAGGCGTTTGTGATGCGGCCTGTCCGCAACCGTGTAATTCTAGTTCAGTTCGGCGTAGATGTGTTTCAGTCGACCTCGCGTATTCATATCTTAGCGTCTTGTTCGGGATCATGTGAGACAATCGAGTTGATTCGCTGACATTCGTGTGACATTCTCCGGACAGCAGGGCTGCCAGTCGTCAAGGGCGTTCCTGACAAACAAGCGAAACGCGGTCACGTTGCTCAAGATGAAATGCCCGAGCGGGAGCCGGGACCTTTTTCCGCGAACGGGTCGCTCCCACGTCGGCCAGACGATACACGCATTTTCCGCACTCGGCTGAGGTGATCAACCCTTCGGCAACTGCTCGCTGTGCTACTTTGCGCAACCGTCTCTTTCAGGAGCTACGAAAGGTCTACCGGGGTCGTCGCGATCGCGCTGCCTGTGCTACACTGGGATGTGGGAACACAAAGGAAGGAGTGCGTCATGCGTGTTCTGGTGGTTGATGACGAAGTGCGATTGCGCTCAGCGGTGCGAGTGATGCTGGCAGATACGGGAATCGAAGTGAGCGAAGCGGCAGATGGGGATGAGGCAATCCAGAGAATCGAGCAGGAACGTCCCGACGTTGTCCTCTGTGACGTATTCATGCCGAGTCGGGATGGTCTGGAGGTGTTGCGATACTTGCTTCCCGTATCTTCTGGCGTCAGAGTCGTCGCGATGAGCGGTGGAGGTGATTTCCACGGTCCCGTCAACCTCTTGCCTGTGGCAAAGGCGCTTGGAGCAGTCGCTGTCTTGCATAAACCTTTTACCAAAGTCGAACTTCTTGCGGCAATCCGCCTGTTTCCCCTGGATTTGACGCTCCCAACGAGAACTACGGGAGCGATGGGCGACTGAAACACGAAGGCCGCCCCGAAGGACGGCCCTCGCTCACTTCCACCAACAGAACTGGCAGTTCGAACACGTCGTCCCCGCCCGCTTGCCCTCGGCCGTTTCCGTGGGACAGACCAGTTCGAGGTTGACCCGCACGAGTTGAGGGCGCGCCTCGCGGACTGCGAACACCAGGTCGGCCTGCTCCGGCGGCTCGCCGGTCATCATCCACGCCACCCGCACCCCTTCGGGCACGTGCGGCGGGTAGCCGGTCTCGTTGTCGGCGCTGAGCCAGAGCTGGAAATTCTCGCACGCGGCCAGTTCCCACAGCACTTCCGCGATCGGCGGCACCCGGTAGGACCGGGTGTAGCACCAGAAGCGGACACCGGGAGAACCCTCGACGACCGACAGCAGCTTCCGCGCGTAGGTCGGGCTGTACACGTCGCCGGCGACATGAAACCGGCACAGCAGTACGCCCTTGCGGTACAACTCGTCGATCAGCCGATCGGCGAAGTCGGCCCGCTGGGACTGCTCGTAGGACCACGCCAGCCGCTCCCGGACCTGCGGAAAGCAGAACCTCGAACGCCGCGCGTAGCAGTGCGTGTGACACAGCTTCGACCGACCCGGGCACGTCGTTCCCGCCGGGAGGTCGAAATGAAAAACCGAACCGCCGAGTTTGTCGTTCGACTGGACCAGTAAGCTTCGCCTGATCGTCTCCATTGCTGGGACTCGACCGGGACCAGCCCATCAGATCGGTGAACACCTCACAGATCACGGGCATACCCGGCGAGGGTAGCGCGACGGGCAAAAAGCGCAAGCGAAGAGTGAAGTGAGGTGATGTACCGTGACTTCCTGCACAGATCATCCCACTGGTAACTGATGATCGGCGTTCGGCCGCGTGTCTGTGCGGGAAGTGCTACTGCTGGTAAACTGCTTTCTGATCGTCGAAGGAGATCACCAGGACGGTTAGTTTCATCTCATGCTTTGCCTCCGTTCAGCCGTTCGCAAGCGGCTGCGCTCTCTCCGCTCTCCCACACACCCGCCCGTGGCCTCCACCGGCACGCTGAAGCCGCAGCCCGCCCCGTCAAGCTGCAAAGGCCGTTTCCGCTTCGCGGACCCTCGGCCTTTCGCTTGCCCGTCCGGGCACCCAGCGGCTTCTCTCCGCCGTGCCGTAAGGCCCCGATGGGCGGGGCCGCGAACGGAAAGGAAAAATATGTCGAGCAAGGAGTCTGGGTGGAACATCAAGCAATTCGCCGACTTCGCCTCAGCGGTCATCGAGATCGCCGATCTGGACACCGGAGAAGGCGATGCAGCTGCTACACGCCGAAGGCTTCGTGGGCTCGCTGCCGTTGCCCGCGAATGGACAGCCAAGCAGGCGAAGGTGATGCCGGAAGGCCGATAACCGGACACGGTATCCAGTAATCGATACTACACCTGCGCACAAGTCGATCGGCCGACATGCTTGCTCGCAAGCATGACATCACGCTGGCACGTATATCTGCTTGCTACCCACATCTGCTGTACTATCCCATAAAGGACGTTATGGGGTAGTTCACGGACAGCGGTCGGAATTGTCCCAGTTCGCTGCGATTCCACAGGCGGCCGTGTTGGGGACACCGAGAGTTGTTGACATCGTGTTCCGATTCACGCATACTCTGGAGAGTTGTAACACGTTCGTGATGATGGCATGTCTGAACTTCGCGTCCGAAACCTCGAAGACTGGGTGGTCGAAGCCTTCCGCTCCCGGGCCCGCCGGAACGGCCGGAGCATGGAGGCCGAACTGCGGGACGTGTTGAAGCGGGAGGCCATGCGCCCGAAGCAGGAGATGGCCGCCGAGCTGCGCGCCCTCCAGGAACAACTTCGGGCCAAGTACGGCACCTTTTCGGATTCGGCGGAACTCATCCGCGAAGACCGGGACGCACGCGGGTGATCGTCGTCGTTGACGCCAGCGTGGCCGCCAAGGCCTATATGGATGAGGTCGGGACGGACGCCGCGATCGCGCTCTTGACCGGCGAGCAGCGGCTCGTTGCCCCGGAGCTGATCCGGGCCGAAGTGGCCGCGGCGATCTGCCGGCGGGTTCGCCGGGGCGATCTGGACGTCCCGGACGCCCTGGTCCGCTGCGAGCGCTGGCTCTCCGACCTGGCTCGCGACGCCATCGGACTCGTGCCGGACCACGAGCTAATGGACAAGGCCATCCGCCTGTCGGTCGAACTCAAACATTCCCTCCAGGACTGCCTGTACTTGGCCGCCGCCAGGCACCTCCAGGTTCCGCTCATCACCGCGGATCGCGTGTTCAAGGAACGGGTAGCGGAGCTGTATCCCGAAGTGCGGCTGTTGGCGGGTTGCGAGGGACATTGAGGCATGACCCGCGATCCGGCTCCCGCCTCTCCTCAAGTCGTCTCGAACCCCGCCCGGATTCCCGCGGTTCCTGCCCTGTTCAGCCGCGCGGGCGAGAAGGCCACACGCCGGCTGATCGAATTCTTCACGGCCGCGATTCGCAATCCGCACACACGATCGGCCTATGCGCGGGCGGTGGCCCGGTTCGATCGGTGGTGCCAGGATCACGAGCTGCTCCTGGAAGAGATCGCGCCCGTACACGTCGCAACCTACATCGAGGAGTTGGGACAGACCCATTCCAAACCGAGTGTGAAGCAACATCTGGCCGCGCTGCGGATGCTCTTTGACTATCTCGTCGTCGGTCAGGTGATCCCGTCAAATCCGGCCTCCTCGGTGCGAGGACCGAAGCATGTGGTCAGGAAAGGCAAGACGCCGGTGCTGACACGCGACGAGGCGCGGGTTCTCCTGGAGAGCATCCCCGCCGACACGCCCGCCGGGTTGCGGGACCGCGCGCTCATCGCCGTCATGGTCTACACGTTCGCGCGGATTAGTGCGACCCTGGCGATGAACGTCGAGGATTACGCCCAGCAGGGGAAGCGCTGGTGGCTGCACTTGCACGAGAAA
>CAZBXY010000435.1:0-5732 GCA_964495365.1 uncultured Frigoriglobus sp.
GCGAGGATGCCCTCGACCGTGCTGGCCACCAGGAACGGCTCCACCTTCATGTCGATCAGGCGGGTGAACGCGCTCGGCGCGTCGTTCGTGTGCAGGGTGCTGAACACCAGGTGGCCGGTGAGCGACGCCTGGATGGCCGACTCGGCCGTCTCCAGATCCCGCATCTCGCCGATCAGCACCACGTCCGGGTCGTGCCGCAGGATGCTCCGCAGGGAGGCGGCGAACGTCAGCCCGATCTTGGCGTGCGTCTGGATCTGGCAGATGCCCGGCTGCTGGTACTCGACCGGGTCCTCGACGGTGATGATCTTGGTCGTCTCGTCCTTCACCTCGTTCAGCGCCGAGTACAGGGTGGTGGACTTCCCCGACCCGGTCGGCCCGGTGACGATGACGATGCCGTGCGGCCGGTCGATGAGCTGGCGGAACTTCTTGTCGTAGTCCTCCACGAACCCGATGTTCTTCAGGTTGAACACCATGCGGCCCTTGTCCAGGAGCCGCATGACGATCCCTTCGCCGTGCACCATCGGGATGATGGACACCCGCACGTCCACCTCCCGCCCCTGCACCTTCATCTTGATGCGGCCGTCCTGCGGCAGCCGCTTCTCGGCGATGTTGAGCCGCGCCATGATCTTGATGCGCGAGACGATCGCCAGCGCGAACCGGTCGATCTCCGGCGGCAGCTTCTGCTCCTGCAAGAGGCCGTCGATCCGGTAGCGGATGCGGATGCCCTTCTCCTCGCTCTCGACGTGGATGTCGGACGCCCGCTCGTTGGCCGCCTCGATCAGGATCTGGTTCACCAGCTTGACGACCGACGCCTCCTGCGCGGCCTTCGCCATCTCGCTGTCGTCGGCTTCGAGTGCCTCCAGGAACTCGATGTCGTCCTCGTCGGTCCCCTTCTCCTGGGCCAGCGCTGCGACGGTATCACCGCCGACGCCGAAGTGTTGCTTGATGAGCCGGCTGATTTCGCGGTGCGGGGCCAGCACCGGCATGACGTGCAGGCCGGTGAGCGTCTGGAGTTCGTCGAGGGCGTAGGCGTCGAACGGGTCGCCGGTGGCGACGACGAGCGTCCCGTTGTGCCGGGCGACCGGCAAGAGGTTCTTGCGGTGGACGAGTTTCTGCGGCATCGCCGCGAGCACGTCCTTCTCGATTTTGGCGTGCGTCAGATCGATGAGTTCCAGACCGAACTCCTCGGCGAGAACCGGGAGCAGGGTTTCTTCTTTGATAAACCCTTTGTCAACAAGGACTTGGTGCGGAGGGAACTCCGGCGCGGCCTTGATGGCCTCGGAAGCGCGGAACCGGTCGCCCTCGGAGAGCAGTCCGCGGGCCGCGAGCGTCTGAATCAGTTGCATGACGGTTCCGTTGGCCCGGGTGATTCCGGGGAGGTTCCCTCCGCGAGGCGGAAGGGATTCACAGGGCGTACCACGGGTAGTCGAAACGTGTTTCGAGCGTACCCGATTTTAGGTCCGAGTAAATGAGAACCCGCTGAAACTGGTAAACGGTAGGGGCTTACGGTCGGCGCAAACGGGCGGTGAGGGGTACAGCTTTTTTTGGTGGGCCTCATCCGTCTGGGGAGGTAAACGTAGCTGCGGGCGCCTTCGCGACCACTGTTGCCTCAGAATATCGCTGACGGATCCGCCCGATGGCCCATTCCGCGGCGTCGCGGATGACCGCTTCCTCGTCGGTGAGGACCTTCTCCAGCGCCGGGAGTGCCCGCTCGTCGCCGGTGTTGCCCAACACGATCGCCGCGTTCCGCAGCAGCCCCGCCCGGCGGTTGCGCCAGAATGACGTGCGCTTGAACCGCACCCGGAAGGCGTCCGCGTCGAGGCCGAGTAACTCCACCGGGTCCAGCCACGCCAACTCCGGGTCGTGCGGGAACGCGACCTCCCCTTCCCGCTTGCCGTTCCACGGACACACGTCCTGGCACACGTCGCAGCCGTAGATCCAGTTCCCCATCGGCTCGCGGAGTTCCAGCGGGATCGGCGACCGCAATTCCACCGTCAGGTAGCTGATGCATTTGGTCGCGTCGAGTACGAACGGTTCGGGAAACGCCTTCGTCGGGCACGCATCCAAACAGGCGGTGCAGGTGCCGCAGTGCGAGGTCGTAACCGGCTCGTCCGCGACGAGTTCGAGATCGGTGAGGACCGCGCCGAGGAAGAAGAAGCTGCCGCGGCGGGTGTTGATGAGCATCGTGTTCTTGCCGACCCACCCCAGCCCGGCGCGGCGGGCGAAGTCGCGCTCCAGTAGGGGCGCGGTGTCGGCGACGGCTTCCGTCCGCGCGCCGGGCGATTCGGCTTCGAGCCACGCGGCGAGCGCGTTGAGCCGGTCCCAGATGTAGCGGTGGTAGTCCGGCCCGGCGGCGTAGGCCGCGACCTTGCCTTTAGGCGAACGGCCGGGGTCAGCCGGCCGGTGAGGGTAATCGGTTTCCACCGGCCGGCTGACACCGGCCGTTCGCCCGGAGTACTCCATTCCGACCATCAGCACGCTGCGGACCGTCTCCAGAATGCTCCGCGGGTGTTCGCGAGCTTCGCCCTGCGTGTGCAGGTACGACATCTCGCCGGCGAACCCGCGGGCGAGCCAGGCGCGGAAGAGCTGGTAGCCATCGGCGTCGGTCGCGGGGGCGACGCCCGAGAGCGCGAAGCCGAGTTCGCGGGCCCGCTCTTTGAGGCGCGTTGTGAGGGGTACGTTCTCCACCCCGTTATCATGTCAGGAACCCGCGGGACCGTGGAGTCCGAAAGGCATTGCCAACAACTTTCGCCGGGCGCCGCGGGCGGGTAGAATCAGCGCCTCCCCGGAGAGCGAGCCATGCCCGTGCCCGCCGACCCGCGCCCCGACACCGACACCACCGACGCGCCGTCGGCTCGCAGCGACCGTGACGAGACGGGCCCAGCTGCGCATGTGTCCGCGTCGGGTGCGACGGCCGGACTCGGGTTCGGGCCGCCGGCCGCGGCCGGCGAGGTCGGCACGCTCGGCCCCTACCGGCTCGTCAAGGAACTCGGCAAGGGCGGCATGGGCGCCGTCTACGCCACACTCGACACCCGCCTCGAACGGCGGCTGGCACTGAAGGTGATGCTCCCGCAGTTCGCCGCCGACGAAGCCGCCAAGGAGCGGTTCCTCCGCGAGGGCCGCGCCGCCGCGAAGATCAAGCACGACAACGTCGTCACCATCTACGAGGCCGACGTGCGCCAGGGCGTGCCGTACATCGCGATGGAGTTCCTCGAAGGCTACCCGCTCAACGAGTACCTCAAGAAGAAGGGAAGCCCGACCGTCCCGCAGATCTTGCGGATCGCTGCCGAGACCGCCGCGGGGCTGGCCGCGGCGCACAAGATCGGGCTGGTTCACCGCGACATCAAGCCCGCGAACCTGTGGCTCGAAGCGCCTGACGGCCGCGTCAAGGTACTCGACTTCGGGCTGGCCAAACCGGTGGACGCGGAGGTCGAACTGACAAAGAGCGGGGCGGTGGTGGGCACGCCGGCGTACATGAGTCCCGAGCAGGCCCGCGGGGAAAAGGTCGATAGCCGCACCGACCTCTTCAGCCTCGGCTCGGTGCTGTACCGGCTCTGCGCCGGGAAACTGCCGTTCCCCGGCCCGACCACAATGGCCGTGCTGATGGCGCTGGGCACCGAGGAACCGACCCCGGTGCGCGAGGCGAACCCGGACGTGCCCGAATCACTGGCCGCGCTGATCCACCAACTGCTCTCAAAGCGGGCCGACGCGCGCCCGCAATCGGCCGAAGAGGTGGTGAAGCACCTGCGCGCGATCGAGGAGGAACTGGCGGCGCCGCGCGGGCCGGCGGCTGAGCTATCGACCTCGTTGCCGCGGGTCGTGCAGCCGCAGGTGTACGTCGCGACGCCGGTGACGGTGGCACCCGCGGCCAGCCCGTTCGCCGACCTCGACGCGCCCGACACCGAACGGACCGCGCTCGACTCGGGGTTGGCGAACGCGCCGGTGCGGCAGAAGCCGGGTTCGGGGTGGCTGTGGGCGGTGGCCGGGTTCGCGGCGCTGGCAGCGGTCGTAGTCGCTGGCGTGATTGTCATTGCGAACAAAAGCCGCGAGCCGAAGGTCGAACCGCCGGACGGCTCGACGGACAAGGGCAAGGCGCCTACCCAGGGCGGGCCGGGGCCGAAGAAACCGCCGGCAGCCGACGCGGACCGCAAGGCCGCGGAGTACGCCCTCTCCATCGGCGGCAGCGTGCGAGTGAACGGCCGCGACTTAAGAGCCGCGGCCGAGTTGCCGAAGGAGCGGTTCACGCTGACTTTGGTCTACCTGATCGGCACGGCGGTGACGGACGCGGGGCTGGCCCACTTCAAGGACTGCAAGGGACTGACGCACCTCATCTTGGGCGACACGGCGGTGACGGACGCGGGGTTGGCCCACTTCAAGGACTGCAAGGGACTGGCGGTCCTCGGTCTGAACGGCACGAAGGTGACGGACGCGGGGCTGGCGAACTTCAAGGACTGCAAGGAGCTGACGGACCTGCACCTGAACAGCACGGTTGTGACAGACGCAGGGCTGGTGTACTTCCAGGACTGCATGGGACTGGCGTTCCTCAACGTGCAGAAGACGGCGGTGACGGCGAAGGGGCTGGAGGCGTTCCACGCGGCCGTGCCCGGGTGCAAGATCTGGCACGACACTGGCACCATCTGGCCTAAGAAGTGACGCGCGGGACGCTCGCCTTTGGCTCGCGGCTAACGGGTCACTCCATCCGCACCTTCGCGCCGAAGTCCTTCTTGTTCGCGCTGATGAAGTACGTCGCGCACGCGGCGTCGATGAGGTCCGGGGCGAAATTCACCCGCTCCATGTTGTACTTCGCGATACTCATCATCTGGTCGAGGATGTCACGCGGCTGGCACATGCGGAACGGGCGGTTCACCGGCCGGTACCACTTCTGGATCAGGTAGTCCACGCCCCGTGAGTCGAACTCCACCCGCTTGCCCTTACACACCAGCTCCCAGATCTTGCGATACTGGGCCTCGTCCGGGTCGCGGATCTCGATCTTGAACTTGATCCGCCGCAAGAACGCCTCGTCGGCGAGCTGGTTCGGGTCGAGGTTCGTGCTGAAGATCAGGAGCTGATCGAACGGCACCTCGATCTTGGTTCCGTTGATCGTGTTCAGGTAGTCGTACTTCTTCTCCAAAGGCACGATCCACCGATTCAAGAGGTCCATCGCCCGCACCTGCTGGCGGCCGAAGTCGTCGATCATGAAGATGCCGCCGTTGGCCTTCATTTGCAGCGGCGCCTCGTAGAACTTGCCGACCGCGTTGAACTTCAGGTCGAGCATCGGCATCGTCAACTCGCCGCCGACGACGATCGTCGGGCGCTTCACCTTGATGAACCGCTGGTCGTACTGCTGCCCGCGGCGCACGACCGTTTCGGTCACGTCCTGCCGGTCGGCGTCCTGAATGAGGGTGTGCAGGATCGGGTCGAACACCTTGATGATCTGGCCGTTGGCCTCCACCGCGTGCGGCACGTAAATCGTGTCGCCCATGAGCCGGGTGATGCGCTCGGCGACGCTCGTTTTGCCGTTGCCCGGGTAGCCGAAGAAGAAGATGGATTGCGCCGAGTTGATCGCCGGGCCGATCTCGTTGAACACGTCGTCGGTGATGACGAGGTCCTCGAACGCCCGGCGGATGCTGCGCCGCGTCACCACGAGCCGCTTGATGGTCTGGGCCATCACCGACTCCACGTAGTCGGCGAACGGCACCGGGGCCGGGCCGACGTAGCTGGTCTTGTCGAGC
>CAZBXY010000436.1:0-5687 GCA_964495365.1 uncultured Frigoriglobus sp.
CGCGGCGAACGGCTTGCCGCGCAGGATGTCCTCCACGAACGCCGACAGGTTCCCGCGCGGGCCGCACTCCACGAACAGCCGCACGCCGTCCGCGTGCATCGCCTCGATCGTCCGCGTGAACTCGACCGGGGTCACCCACTGGTTCACGGCCAGCGACCGGACGCGGTCCGGGTCGGTCGGGAACCGCGTCGCGGTGGTGCAGCAGTAAACCGGGGTGTGCGGCGGGCCGAACGGGACGGCCGCGAACAGCTCGCGGAACGCGCCCATGTACGGCTCGAATAGCGGCGTGTGGTACGGGCGCTTGAACGGCAACCGCTCGGCGATCACGCCCTTTTCGGTGAGCGCGCTTTCGACCGCGGCGACGAGGTGCGTCGGCCCCACCGCGACGCACTGGTGCGGGCAGTTGTCCATCGCCACGACGACCGCCCCGCCGGCGACCGCGTGCGCGACCTCCACGACGGTGGATTTGCTCGCCCCGACCGCCAGAAGCGCCACGTCCGGCCCGCCGGCCGCACTCTCCTGGCACTGCATGATGTCCATGATCTCGGGAAGGCGCGAACCGTGCGAGTCGCGCGAGTCCATCGCGCCCGAGGCGAGCAGCGCGCCGAGTTCGCCGGCGCTGTGCCCGGCCATTGCAGATGCCGGTAGGCGCAGTTTCTCCAGCACGCGATAGATCGCCTGATCCGCGAGCAACACGCCGAAGATCGACGGCCCCAGTCCGCGCAGTTCGGCCTCGGCCGCGGCGCGGTCGGCGTCGGTCGCATTGGGGGGCAGGTGCAGCACGCGCCGCAGCGATTCTTCCGGGCGCCCGGCCTCGGCCGCGAGCTGGTCGCACCACGCGAACGTCTCCTCGACCTCCGGGAACACCGCGCACAGGTCCGCGAGCATGTTCAGGTACTGCGCGCCCTCACCGGGGAACAAGAGCGCGACCGTTCCCCGTGCCGCGAGGGGCTGATCGAAGTAGTAGAGGCCGTTGGCGTCACGGATCTGCTTGCACTTGGGGTCGGCGAGCCGGTCCGCGGCGCGCTTCAGGCGTGCGACAAGATCGGCGTGCGAACCGGCGACGACCGCCAGCCGCGCCCCGCCGGGGCGCAGTTCTGCCGCGACCGCGGCCGCGAGTTCCGCGAGTACAACGGGTTGCGATTCGACGTGTTCCGCTACTGCCAGAACGCGCTCGCGCAGGGCGGCGCGGCCGGCGCCGCGCAGAACGAACACTTCCGTGTCCCACCCGGTCGCGGGCGGAGCAGCGGGCGGGAGCGGTTCGGTGAGGGTGGAAGGCATGGGATTGTATGCGATTGAGGTGAACCCCGGCCACAAGGCCGGGGGTGGCGCGTGGTTGGCGTCGCACCCGCGGCCCTTGCGGGCCGGGTTCGCCCAGAGTCACGCCCCCGCGCCAACCGCTTGCGGCGCGGCCTTCGGCTTCGGCGCGGTCTCGGTGCCGCCGGCAACCACCACCTCCGGTTCGCCCTTCGCGCCGAAGATCACTTCGTCCACGGCGAACCCGGCACCCACGGCCGGTTCGATCAGCTTCAGCCCGCGGGCGACGAGGTGCTTCTCCAGCTCCGCAACCATGCCGACCTCGGCCCACGGCCCCCACGCCACGGAAACCACGCGGCCCGGCCACTTGCGGTCAAGGTCGCACGCCAGCTTGCTCAGCACTTCGTTCGCGGCTGCGTAGTCGGACTGCCCGCGGTTGCCGTAGCGGCTGGTGATCGACGCGAAGAGCGCGAAGAACTTCAGTTTGGAAGGATCGAGCTTCCGAGCCAGAAGCAGCGAGCTATCGACCTTCGTGCCGAACACGCGGTCGAACGATTCGGGCGTCTTGTCGCGGAGCAACTTGTCCTCGATGACGCCGGCACCGTGAATCACGCCCGCGATGCCGCCTGCGGCGTTCAGTTCGTCGATGAGCGCCCCGAACGCGGCCGAATCGCGCACATCAACCGCGCGGTACTCGACCGTGCCGCCCGCGCGGCGGATCGCTTCCAGGTTGCTGCGGATCTCGCGGTCCTTCAGGAGTCGCTTGTACGCCGCTTCGACCGCGGCCGGCTTCGCCCCAGGCTGCTGCAGGAGGGCCGCCTTGATCTCGGCCGCGGTGTGAAGGTGCGCGGTGTCGGCGCTCTCCGCGGCCGGCGCGGGCGAGCTGCCGACCAACACCAGCTTGGATTTGTACCGCCTAGCAATCTCCTGCGCGACCTTCGCCGTGATGCCCCGCGCGCCGCCGGTGATGAGGACCGTGGAGTTCGCGTCGAGCGTCACTTCCGGCGCATCCTTCGCGAGCGGGCCGGGATCGACCTGCCACGTCACGCGCCGATCGCCGTCGCGGCCCACTTCAAACGGACCGTCCTGGGAGCCGAGTTCGCCGAGCAACTGTTCGACGAGCCTGGGCGCGGGTAACTCGGGGCTGACATCGACCACGCGCACGGTCACTTCCGGCCACTCGTAGCCGAGGCACTTGGTGAACCCCGCGACGCCGCCGTGTCCCGCGAAGAACTCTTGTGGGAGGTCGCCGCCGAAGCCCATCGTGCCGCCCATCGCAGTGACGGCGAGCAGCGCCGCGGAGCCAGATTTGCCAGCCTCGCGGATGTCGGTTTCGAGGCCGCGGGCCAGCAGGTACAGCGATTTCACCTCGCGCCGCATCCGCGCTTCGTCCGTTTCGCCGGCGGGGGCTTCGGCGAGCGGCAGCAGGTGAACCAGCCCCGACACCGGGCCGCACTCCTCGCGCACACGGGTGAGCAGTTCCGCAACTGCGGCGGGGTCGGTGAGGTCGGCCGTGAAGCCGTCCTTTGCAGGGCCGTGGCGAACGATCAGGGTCTTGATGTCGAGTTCCGCGAGCCGGTCGGCCAGCTCCTGCGCGGAACCGAGCTGATCGTCGGTAATGACGACCGTACCGGCGGGCGGGCTGAACGTCGGGCGCACCGGCAGCGGCGCGTCGATCAGCCGCACCACAAGCCGCTGAACCTCGCCCTGTCGCGCGCCGGGGTGATAATCGCCGTTCGTGTTGGGCGCGGGTTCGTGCTTGCCGTTCGCGGAAGGTGCCGCGGCCGGGAGCGCCGCTTGTGTCGGGGCCGGGCCGGCCTCGTTGAGCGCGCTCATCACGTAATCCGCGATCCCGCGGAGCGTCTTGAGGACCGACAGCTTCTCCATTTCGAGGTTCGGTTGCTGGCCGTCGGCCCCGGCCTCGATGCTCTCTGCGAGTGCGCCCAGCACTTCCACACGCTTGATCGAATCAACGCCCAAATCGGCTTCGAGGTCGAGGTCGATGCTCAGCGCCTCTTTCGGATATCCGGTGCGCTCGCTCACCAGATCGAGGAGCCGGGCGAGAAGCGTCTCGCGATCGAGCGCGCCGCCGGCCTTCTTTACAGGGGCGATTTCGGCTGCCGGAGCCGGAGCGGGCATGTGCTTGCCGTTGGCTTCCGGCTTGCCGTTCGCACTCGGCGCAACCACGGGAACGGCCGGTCGGGCCACTTCCACGGCGGAAATGCGGTTGGTCGCGTGCGCGGGGACCGGCAGCGGTGTGGGCGTGTGAACCCCGACGTGCCCGTTGCCGTTGGCGTGCGGCACGACCGGGTACGCCGCGTGCCCGTTGGTCGAAGGCACGTGCGCGCCGGCGGGCGAACCGAGGAAGCTCAGCATCACGCTCTTTTGCGTGTCGAGGAACCGGGCCATCACGTCCTGGAACCGCATCATCACGGCCGCGGCGCCATCAGGCGCGGGCGCGGCGTACGAGCTGTGGGCGTGCCCGTTCGCGGACGGGGCGGGCAGAGCGGGTTGCGTCTCGGTGGTGTGCATCATCACTCGTGGTGGGGTGGTGACGGCAGACGTTGGGCGAACCCCGGCCGCTAGGCCGGGGGTGGGCTTGGGTGCGAGAGCGGGCGTGGGGGCGGGTTCGACTGGTTGCGACGGCGTCACCCCCGGCCTTGCGGCCGGGGTTCGCCCGGTGGCCGGCAGCGCCTGGCCCAACAGCCGCGGTTCGGGGCCGTTGAGCGGGCGGCTGCGGACGCCGTTGACCATCCACGCCGTCACCGGGTACTTCGGCTTGCCGGTATCGGCGGTCAGTTTGGCGAAGTCGAACGGCTGCACCCCGCGGCCCGCGAAGAGGCGGTCGAGGTTCGCTGGCACGCCCGCGGCGAGCAGTTGGCCGAGCAGGTGGGCCAGTTGGATAAGCCCGGGGCGCGACTTGTTGTCCGAAGCCAGCGCCAGGTGCGGCTGACCGGCGAGAATCTGCCCGGTGAGTCCGGTGAGCACCGCCTGCGGGCCGACCTCGACGAACACCCGCGCGCCGGCCTCGTACATCGCGCGCACCTCGTCGGCGAACCGAACCGGCGAGACGAGGTGTTCGGCGAGCTGCTTGGCGATTGTCAGTCCGTCGGCCGGGTGCGGTTGCGCGCTGGTGTTCGAGTACACCGGCTTTTGCGGCGGGCCGAACGTGGCCTTCGCGAGCGCGTCGGCGAGGGCCGGTTTGGCCCCGGCGATGAGCGGCGAGTGGAACCCGCAGGCGACCGCGATCCGCTGTGACCGGATGCCGGCCGCCTGAAGCTTCTCCGCGGCGACCTTGACGCCCTCCTCGGTGCCCGCGATCACGGTTTGCGTGGGCGAGTTGTGGTTCGCGATCCACACATCGGCGATGCCATTCAGGTGTGGTTGAATCGCCTCGGCGGTGTTGTCGGCGGCGATCATCCCGCCGGGGGCGGTCTTCGCGGCCTCGCGGATCGCGCGGCCCCGCTTGAAGGAGAGCCGCATCAGGTCGTCTTCACTCAGAGAGCCGGCCGCGGCGAGCGCGGTGTACTCGCCGTAACTGTGTCCCGCGAAGAAGTCGGCTTCGATTCCGAGTGCGGTGAGCAGCCGGAACATCCCGAGGCTCGTCGCCCCGATGCTCGACTGTGCGACTTCGGTCCGGCGGAGTTCGTCGCGGTTGGCGGCCTCCTGTTCCGGGGTGAACGCCGACGGCGGATAGATGTACCGGCCGAGCGGCTTCTCCAGGTCCGCGGCGAGTGCGGCTTCGGCGTGGTCGAGCGTGTCGCGCACTTCCGCAAACGCCATCGCCACCTGCGCCAGCATGTCGGGGTACTGCGACCCTTGCCCCGGAAACAGCAGCGCGACCTTCGCCGCTTGCGGCTTCGCGCTGAAGTAGATGCCGCGCGGGTCGGAGTGGGTGTCGGTCGCCTTCGGCAGCGCGTCGAGCGCGACCGCGAGTTTCTCCGTCAAGTCGTCGAGCGACATGGCGACGACCGCGAGCGTGGCCTCCGCCCCCCTGCGGTCGCGGCTCGTGGTCCACACGCTCGCGGCCAGATCGGCGAGCTTCGGTTGTGCGCCGGCGGCCAGCGCGTCGCGCACCTTCTGCACCGACTCGATCAGTGCAGCCTTGTCCGCCCTGCGCCACACGAAGAGTTCCGCGGGCCACTGCCGCACGCCGCTCGTCGGGCGGTCGAGGTAATCCCCGGTGTACTCCTCCAGCACCGTGTGGAAGTTCGTCCCGCCGAAGCCGAACGCGCTGACGCCCGCCGTTCGCGGGCCGGTCTTCCCGTGAACCCACGGCCGGGCTTCGGTGTTGAGGTACAGCGGACCGCCGTCGAGGTTCGCCTTCGGGTTCGGTTTTTCGGCGAGCGTCGGCGGCAGCACCTTGTAGTGCAGCGCGAACGCGGTCTTGATGAGGCCCGCGAGGCCCGCGGCGCACTTGCTGTGCCCGA
>CAZBXY010000437.1:0-5682 GCA_964495365.1 uncultured Frigoriglobus sp.
GGGGCCGATCGGCCCGGGCGGGCGGCGGGGCGGCGGGCGGCAGACCAACTCGCCGGACGGCAAGTTGACGGTCAGCATCAAGGAGTCCAACGTCGTCCTGGTGAACCGCGAGTCGAGGGAGGAGACCCCACTCACCACGGACGGCAAGGCGGCGGACGCCTACGGCCGGGTGTACTGGGCGGCGGACTCGAATCACTTCATCGCCATCAAGACGAAGGCCGGCGGGGACCGCAAAGTCACGCTCGTCGAGACATCGCCCCGCGACCAACTCCAGCCGAAGACCAGCACCTACGACTACCTGAAGCCGGGCGACCCGATCCCGCAGGCCAAGCCGCACCTGTTCGACGTGACGGCGAAGAAGGAGATCCCGGTCTCGGACGAGCTGTTCCCGAACCCGTGGGACGTGAGCTACGAGCACTGGTCGAAGGACGGCACCCGGTTCCACTTCGTGTACAACCAGCGGGGCCACACGGTCATGCGGGTGCTGGCCATCGACGCCGGCACAGGGAACGTGACCGCGGTGGTGAACGAGGAGTGCAAGACGTTCTTCGACTACGCGCACAAGATGTACGCGCAGTACCTGGACGAGACCGACGAGATGGTGTGGATGAGCGAGCGGGACGGGTGGAACCACCTGTACCTGATCGACCTGAAGACGGGCAAGGTGAAGAACCAAATCACCAAGGGCGAGTGGTTGGTCCGCAAAGTGGACGCGGTGGACGAGAAGACCCGCGAGGTGCGGTTCCAGGCGAACGGCATCCACCCCGGCCAAGACCCGTACCACCTGCACGCTGCCCGCATCAAGCTGGACGGCACCGGGCTGGTGAAGTTGACCGACGCCGATGGCACCCACGGCGGGGCCGACCGCGAGCCGTTGCTGCGGTACTCGCCGGACGGCAAGTACTACCTCGCCCGGCACTCGCGGGTGGACCTGCCGCCGGTGACGGAGTTGCGGCAGACGGCCGACGGCAAGAAGGTGCTGACGCTGGAAACGGCCGACGTGACCAAACTGGAGAAGGCCGGGTGGAAGCCGCCGGAGCGGTTCACGGCGAAGGGCCGCGACGACAAGACGGACATCTACGGCCTCATCCACCGGCCGACTACCTTCGACCCGGCGAAGAAGTACCCGGTCATCGAGTACATCTACGCCGGCCCGCACGGGCACCACGTCCCGAAGGCGTTCGCCCCGCTCATCCGCTCGCCGATGGCGATGGCCGAACTCGGGTTCATCGTCGTGCAGATCGACGGCATGGGCACCAGTTGGCGGAGCAAGGCGTTCCACGACGTGTGCTGGAAGAACCTGGGCGACAGCGGGTTCCCGGACCGCATCCCGTGGATCAAAGCGGCGGCGAAGAAGTACCCGCAGATGGACCTGAGCAAGGGCGTCGGCATCTTCGGCGGCAGCGCCGGCGGGCAGAGCAGCACGCGGGCGGTGCTGGCGTTCGGCGACTTCTACACCGCCGCCGTGTCCGACTGCGGGTGCCACGACAACCGCATGGACAAGATCTGGTGGAACGAGCTGTGGATGTCGTGGCCGGTCGGCCCGCACTACGCGGAGCAGTCGAACGTGACGCAGGCGCACAACCTCAAGGGCAAGCTGATGCTCACGGTCGGCGAACTCGACAAGAACGTCGATCCGTCGAGTACGATGCAGGTCGCCAACGCGCTCATCCGGGCCGACAAGGACTTCGACCTGCTCGTCGTCCCCGGCGGCGGTCACGGCGCCGGCTCCGGGCCGTACGGCAGCCGCCGCATGATGGACTTCTTCGTGCGGAACCTCCTCGGCGTCGAACCGCGCGCGAAGTGATCCGGTGTCTGAAAACGGGAACGCGGATGACGCGGATGAAGGCAGGAAGAGATTGGCCACAAAAATGCACAAAGGGCACAAAAAGAAAGCCGAAGACCAAAACCGAAGATTGAGTTCAAAACAACTCTGCTCTTTGGTTTTCTTTTGTGCCTTTTGTGCTTTTTTGTGGCCGTCCTGTCTTCTGCTTTTGGTCCGCGCTGACATCCTCGTTCCCGTTCGGGGCTTTGTGGGCGCTCACCGAACTGGTACGGCGCCGCGGTTGAGGATAAACTGAACCCTTCCCTCACCGCGGTGCCACATGAACGACCCGGCTTCCGACGCGACCCGCGTTCGCCCCACCGACCCGCTCGACGGCACGACGGCACCGATGGACCCGCCGGCATCCACACTGCCGGGCGCGCCCATGCCCCCGGCCGAACCGGGGATGCCGTCTGTTCCGCGGTACACGATCGTCCGCGAACTCGGGCGCGGCGGGATGGGTGTCGTTTACGAGGCCCGTCAGGTTGGTCTCAACCGCACCGTGGCGCTGAAGATGATCCTCTCCGGCGCGCACGCCGGGGCCGACACCATCCGCCGGTTCCGCGCCGAGGCGGAGGTGGTCGCCCGGTTGCGGCACCCGAACATCGTTCAGATTTACGAAATCGACGAGGCCGACGGGCTGCCGTACTTCGCCCTCGAATACGTCGCCGGCGGCACCCTCGAACAGCGATTAGCGTCCGGGCCGCTCCCGGTCGCCGAGGCCGTTCGGATCGCGGAGCTGCTGGCCGGCGCAGTCGCCGTCGCCCACGAAGCCTTTATCGTCCACCGTGACCTGAAGCCGGCCAACATCCTGCTCACCGAGGTTCCGCTGACCGCCGAGGGCCTGCCCGCAGGCGGTCAGCCCTCGGGGGAGCCGAAAGTGACCGACTTCGGGCTGGCCAAGTTGATCGAGGGCGACGACGGCCGCACCGCGACCGGGTCGGTTCTGGGCACGCCCAACTACATGGCTCCCGAACAGGCCGAGGGGCGCGTCATGGCGATCGGCCCGCCCACCGACGTGTGGGCGCTGGGCGCAGTCCTCTACGCGATGCTCACCGGGCGGCCGCCGTTCAAGGGCGATTCCACCCTACAGACGCTCGACCACGTTCGGTTCAAGCAACCCGAACCGCCGCGCCGGGTGCGTCCAGAGGTGCCGCGGGGGCTGGAGGCGGTGTGCCTGAAGTGTCTGGCGAAGAACCCCGCCGACCGCTACCCGACCGCCGCGGCACTGGCCGCCGATCTGGCCCGGGTGCGGTTTGGGGAATCGCTCCCAACCGCGGGGTCGCACCGGAAGCGGTGGGTGATTCTCGCCGCGGCGGTTCTGTTGCTCGCTGTTGGCGGAATCGCGATCGCGACGGCCCGTCGGGGCGGAAATACCGATCCCGGCCCCAAGACGGACCCGCCCGACGCGCCGGCTGTTGCGCCCGTGGCGGCGGCCGAAAAATTCGACCGCCCGCCGGCGCGGTTCGCGCTCGTGGTCGGGGTCCGGGCGTACCACGGGCCGGGCTACGATCTGGAGCTTCAATTCACCGAGCGAGACGTCGAGGAGTTCGCCCGCGCCCTCAACGACCGCGGCTTCGCGCGGCGGAACATCAGCGTTTTGAGCCAGTGGAACCAGGAGGACAATCCGGCGCTGGCCCCGACCGCGGCCAACATCCGCAAGCGGCTCAGGGCCATGAGCGAGAACGCGCGCCCCGGCGACACAGTGGTCGTCGCCCTGGCCGGGCACGGCTCCCAGACCGGCGACCCGCCGCAGTTCTACTTCTGGCCCGCTGGCGGCAACCCGCGCGACCCGGACTCGCTCATCTCCCAGACGGAACTGTACGCCGCGTTCGACCGGTGCCGGGCCGACGTGAAACTGTTGCTCGTGGACGCCTGCCGGGAGTTCCCGAAGGACGCGAAGTTCGACCTGAAGGTCCGCGGCGGGCCGCTCTTGCCGCGGGAGCCGGCCCGGTTCGCCGCGTTCTACTCGTGTTCGGCCGGGCAGGTGTGCTGGGAGCTGGAGAAGTACAAGCACGGGGTCTTCTTTTACCACCTGCTCGACGGCTTCCGCGGCGCCGCCGACACCGACAAGGACGGGCAGGTCAGCCTGGACGAACTGGTCCGGCACACCGCGACCGGGGTGAAGGGCGCCCGGGCGATCATCGAGGAGGTGTCCGGGACCAAACTGGACTACTTCCAGACCCCGGAGCTGGTCGGCGACCTGGCGAAGGCCACGCCGATCGGCAGCCGCACGGGCAAGCCCGAAGCGGGCGCGCCGGCGGCCCCGACCGCGCCGAACCTGTTCGGGGACTGATTCGCGCAAGGATCCGCCGCATGTGGCACCTGCTCCAAACGTCCCCCGCGGTGTGCCTCGAACCGGACGGCACCGCGCGCACCGGACCGAAACCGCTCGCGGTGCTGCCCGGGTCGTTCAACCCGCTGCACCACGGGCACACGGCCCTCGCCCGCGCGGCAGCGAATCACCTCGGCGTCGAGGTGCATTTCGAACTGAGCGTCGTGAACGCGGACAAGCCGGAGTTACCGCGCGAGGAGGTCGAGCGCCGCGTCACGCAGTTCGCGGGCGTCGGGCCGGTGTGGGTGACGCGGGCCGCGACCTTCGAGGCCAAAGCGGACCTGTTCCCCGGCGCGGCGTTCGTGCTCGGGTGGGACACGGCCGTTCGCGTGATCGACCCCAAGTATTACGACGGCGAACCCGGGCGCGACCGTGCACTGCGGAAGCTGCTCGCGACGGGCTGCCGGTTCGTCGTGGGCGGGCGCGCGGACGCCATCGGCGGGTTCCGCGTCTGGGACGGCGGCGGGCAGGCGGAGGAATTCGCCGCGCTATTCGTGGCGCTGACGGAAGCCGACTTCCGCGCGGACGTGTCGAGTACCGAACTCCGCGGGACGTGAGACGCATCTTTTTGGAGGTGACCCGTGAACCGTACCGCTCTCCTGTTTGTGCTGCTCGTTACAGCGCCCGCGAGCGCGCACGATTACTGGCTCGTGCCGGAGACGTTCACCCCGAAGGACGGAGCGAATGTGCCCGTGCGCATTTTCGTCGGCGAAGCACTCAAGCCGGAACAGGAGATCGCGTACGCGTCGAAGAAGACGGCCGCGGTGCAACTCGTTACGGCCAAGAAGGTGGTGAAGAACTTCGCGGAACCGCAGGAGGGCGCGAAGCCTGCGCTGGCGTTCAAGATGGAGGGCCCAGGCACCGCGGTGTTTCGCTACGATCGCGGCTGGTCGAGCATCGTTCTGAAAGCCGACAAGTTCACCGAGTACCTGAAGGAAGAAGGGCTTGAGGAGATTATCAAGGCGCGGGCCGCGGCGGGCGAATCGAACGCCGACGGCAAGGAGCGCTACCGGCGGTACTTGAAGACGGTCGTTCACGCCGGCGGCGCACCCGACGACACGCCCACTCAGTCACTTGGCCAGGTGCTGGAGATCGTTCCGCTGAAGAACCCCTACGCGCTCAAACCGGGCGCCGAGTTACCGGTGAAAGTGCTGTTCGAGGAGAAGCCGCTCGCGGGGCTGAAACTGACCGCATGGCACCGCGCGGGCGATACGCTCACGACGGTTATGGCGACGACCGACAAGGACGGCAAGGCAGCGTTCAAGCTGTCGAAGGGTGGGGTGTGGATCGTGCGCGGCGTTCACATGCGCCGCGTGGTGGAGAAGAACCCGGACCCGGCCGCGGAGTGGGAGAGCTTCTGGGTGAGCGTGACGTTCGAGGTGCCCGAAAAGTAAGCCGGTGTGTTGTAAGACGGGCCATCATCGTGACGACAGACGTTTCCAGTTTGGGCCATGAACCGAGGGTTTCAGCCGCGGAGCGGCGACCGATGTTAGCCCGGGGTGCAGCGAACGAAGTGAGCGCA
>CAZBXY010000438.1:0-5676 GCA_964495365.1 uncultured Frigoriglobus sp.
TGGAGGTGTTTCCTGTAACGGCCTCAATACGAGGGTATCGCGATGCCAGCATCAAGGAGGAGTGCGTGACGACGATGCCGTCCCAGTCGCCGGAAGCGATCTTGGCGGTCAGGATCTTGCGGCGGTCGCGTGTGAGGTCTTCTTTGCCGGCGACCAGTAGCTTGGCGTTGGGATAAAGCTGCATGAACTCGCGGGCGAACTGCTCCAGCAGGTGGTTGGGGACGACGTACATCGGCTTCTTGATGAGGCCGGCCTGCTTCATCTTCATGCCGGTCGCGGCCATCGTGAACGTCTTCCCGGCCCCGACGACGTGGGCGAGCAGCGTGTTGCCGCTGCTCATGCCGCGCCAGACGGCGTCCTTCTGGTGGGGCCGCAGGCTGACCGCCTGATTCATCCCGGCAAAATCGAGGTGCGAGCCGTCGAACTGGCGGGGGCGCAGGTTGTTGAAATTGTCGTTGTAAATCCGCACGAGGCGTTCCGTCCGCTCGGGGTCGGCGAACACCCAGGCGCGGAACTTCTCCTTGATGAGCTTCTGCTTCTCGCGGGCGGCCATCGTGTCCTCCTGGTTGACCACCCGTTCCTCGCGGTCGCCGTGATTGACGGTGTCGTAGATCGTCGGCGACTTCATGTTGAGTGCCAGTTCCAGGAGCCAGGTGCCGTTGGCGCGGGCCGTGCCGTATTCGGACGTGGCGGCGACCGACGCCCTGGCGGCGTATGCCGCGTCCAGGCTCCAGACCGCGTCCTTCTTCAAATGGGCGACGGGCACCGCGTCCGGATCGACCTTGAACAGGTCCGCGGCGAATGTCCGGATGTCGGATTCCGGTACCCAGGGCGCGCCGAGATTGGCGTCGATGTCGCCGGGCAGCACGTCTTCGGGCTGCACTTCTCGCAGTGCGGTGACGTTGCGGGCGAACGCCGGCCCGGCCGCCTCCGCGGCGGCGAGTTTCGCCCGGACGTTACCGGAGAGGTAGGCGTCGGCGGTTTGCCAGCTCTTGGATTCGGAGTCGAGAAAGATCAGGTCGCCCAGTTCCTCGATGATCCGCACTTCCGGCTTGCCGTAGAGCGAGGCGATGTAGGCCAGGTCCACCGTCCCGCGCTGGTTGAGGGACACGAGCAACCCTTCCTCGGCTGTCTTGACGTGGGTGACGGGCGGGGTCTTACCCACCACGTCGCGGGTCATGATGGCGGCCTTGGCGGCCTTGCCGGTCACCTCGTCGTAGTCCTCCAGTGACATGACCAGCATCGCGTCCGGGTCTTCCTTGAACTTCACGAGGTTGGGCATCCGGCGGATGACGGTGCCGTCGCCGGTTTCCCCGAAGGTGGTCTTGTTGATGGGACCGTACGCGGCGACGAAACGGTCGTAGGCGCGGTTCAGGTCGCGGCGGGCCTCCTCGCGATTGTCCTCCGGCCAACCTTCGTTCTGCGATTGCAGCACCCGGCGGGCGCGATCCCGCAGTTCGACCAGGGCGGCGAGCCGCTTGCCGGTCAGGGTGCCGTCGGCCCGGAGCGCCGTGCCGCCGTAGACGACGGGGACGCCCCGGCCGCCCTCGGATTGGTAGACGACCCTGTCGTCACCGAGGAAGAAGCTGCCTTCACCGATGTGCCGCACGGGGGGCGGCGGGGTGAAGGCGGGTGTAGAACTGCTCTTGGCTTCGGACGACCGGATCGGGGCGAATCGGGGGAGCCGGTCGACGGCTTGCTTCAGTTGCTCGGCCAAGTTGCCGTTGCTCGTGAGGCTGTAGCCTTCTCCCCCGTAAAGCGTGTCCTTCGTGGCCCAGTTGCCCAGGACCATTTCGGGGTGGTTCAGGAAGTAGCGGTTGACGGAAACCTCTGCGCCATCGATCTCCAGCGGTGCGACGCCCAGCCAGTCGGGATCGACGTGGTGGGCCGGATCGCCCCGGTCACGCTTCCGAAGAAACACGATGTCGGTCACAACGGCGGTTCCCTCCCGCTTGAACGCATCCGAAGGCAACCGGACGGCCCCAACGAAGTCCGCCTTCTCAGCGAGGTACTCGCGGATGGCGGCGTTCTGCTTGTCGAGCGTGTAATGCGACGTGACCAGTGCCAGGACGCCGCCGGGCTTCAGGGCGTCGATGGACTTGGCGAAGAAGAAGTCGTGCAGGGAGAGTTTCTGGCCCCGGTAGTCGAGCTTCAGGTCGGCGAACGGCACGTTGCCGATCACGGCATCGATCTGATTCTCCGGCAGCTTCGTGTCGCGGAAATTCTCGATGCGGACGTCGTGACCGGGATGAAGTGCCTTGGCGATCCGCCCGGAGACGGAATCCATCTCCACGCCGATGAAACGGTGCTGCGGGCTGCCCTGCCCCATGAAGTTGCCGATACCGCAGCCGGGTTCCAGGACGGTGGCGTTGTCCGGCACGCCCAGACGGGCAATTGCGTTGTGGATCGAGGCGATGACTTCCGGTGAGGTGTAGAAGGCGTTGAAGGTAGTACGCCGGGCGCTGTCATACTCCTCGGGGGTAAGCAGGGATTTGAGTTCCTGCCCGAGCATTTCCCAGCCAGAATCCTTGTATTTCCCAGATACCGGGTGGGGGAATAGGGAGAGGGCCACCGGCCCAAACCCGGCGAACCGGACAAGAGTCTGTTTTTCCTCGGGCTTCGCTGACCGCTTCTCTTGCTCGATGGCCTTCAGCGTGCGGACGGCGGCGAGGATGTCGCGGGCCTTGGCCTTCTCCCCGCTGGCCATCGCGGGAGCAGGGAGTGGATTGTCTGAGGAAATACCATCTGGGGGTATATCAGGAGGAGGGGGCGTCGCGGGCGGAGGCGGAGAGTCGGTCGTAGGGAGGGCAGCTTCTGCCGGTTCGGGCTCGTCATCGAACAGGCTGCTCTGGCCCCGCGAGGCCCTTACTTTCTCGACGTAGCTTCGCGAATGAACGCCATTGCCGCGTCCAGCGAGAGTGGTTCGGCCTCGTCTCTCGGCGATTCGGCGGGCAAACGATTCTCCAGTTCCTTCAGCGCCAGTTCCAGTGCTTCCGAAGAGACCTGGTTCGGGTCGCTGCCCGGGTGCGACCGGGTGAGGGTCGCCATCCACGCCTCGTGGCTCTCCTTCAGTTGCCGGGCGCAGGTTTCCACCGTCGGGAGCAACCGGCGGGTCAGTCGGAGTTGCTCGTGCAGTTCCGTTCGCTGGATCAGGAGTTCGAGAACTATCGTCTTGTATCGCATGGTTTTCTCCATTGTTGGTGTTGGGGTCAGGATTCGGGCTGTTGGCGTGTTCGTCAAGTTGGTCGAAGAGGGACGGCTGGTTCTTGGGGGGAGGTTTCCGTGCCATCGCTTACGGGGTTGCCTCCACCCTGGGGAACAGCGTGGGATGCTGCTGTATTTCCTCGACATTTGATTCGGGGCACGGCATGGTTTATCTCTCCCGTTCCCCGCGGCGGTGATGGTCGGCCGGGCCGAAGGCTTCCCGTAAGACGCGGCTCCCCGCAGCCCCGGCCATGACGACCATCGAGCCGAGGGCGACGTACTGCATGATCATCGCCATCCGCTCGTTGCCGCAGTTCCGGGCCATCTGCTGCGCCTGCGTGCCGAGGTCTTCGAGGCGATAGGTGGGGGGCATGGTCATAGCGAGATGCCATTCGGTCGCGTAACAGGCCGAGTTAGAACGGTATTTCCGCGCCGGAGTCGATGCCCTTGTCCGTCCGGACCATCTGGCAAATCTCCTGGTAGAGCCGCTCGGCCTTGATGCGGGTGCTCATGGCGGTAGCCGGCCAGACGGGCTGCGTCCAAATCCGGTCCGTCGGGTTCCACCGGTACTTCGCCTCTTTCAGCTTGTCGATGACCGCCTGGTTGGGCTTCTCGTCGAACTTGAGGGCCATCTGGTGGTCCCGCCGGCTCTCGAAAAGGCGTACCCCCGCCAGGTAGTCGGCGGCAATCTCAAAGGGGTCGGGAGCAACGATCCGTTTCGACTGGCCAACCCGCTCGGCGAAGCTGGGCTGGTTATCATTTGCAGCGGGACCGGCGTCATTGCCAGTCTCGGACACCGGGGCATTGTCATTGGCGGCCGCTTGTGGTTCGGAGATGGTGGGAGAGGTGGCGGTAGCTGAAGTCTCGGGATATGTCTCATTGGTTGTAGATTTGCGTTTCCGTGTCATAGATTCCTCCGTGAATTATTTGGGTCCATTCATTGGCCCCTATGTGACAATAATATCACAGTTGTAACGATTCGCGCAATAGGCTGACTGCTGGTTTCTGCGTGTCGGCGTGCTGAGAACCGCAGAAAATAAGGCATTTGCGCGAGTGGCGAGTTGGAGCACGGCGGACTTGCTCGCTGTGCCGCCGATTGCATTCACACCGGTCCGAGGACAGCCGAAACGGGCCGGATTGCACTCGGAGCGGCACAACCGAAAGGCGAACAACCGAAAGCAGCAGGCGACCCCTGCCAACGTAGCGTGGAGAGCCGCCGGTTGGCCCCCGCGAGCCCGCGCTGGCCAGGCGTCTGGCCGCGATGGAACGGTTCCAGCCAGCCTATGCCGTGCATAGGGAAGACGCCTGAACAAAAAAGAAAGAAGAACTACCTGAAAGAACGCAGTCACACTATCAGCGGATTGGCATACCCGTGGGGTGTACCTTGCGGGAAAGCCACCATTAGCAGAAGGGCATATCGCAGCCGATCCCCGGCCAACACCGGGGCTCCGAACCATCGGTGGAGTCGCTCGCGGTAGCGATTCGACGAACAGGATGAAAGGAATTCAAAAGAATAGGGTCAGGGCGGGTGGCGCGGACGGGTCGCTGGCGGCCCAAGCGAGGCTCAGGGAGCGCGCGGCGACCGACGCCAGAGGGTATCCTGGACGGTACCGGGACATACCCCTGGTTTCGCGTCAGGGGGCCGCAGGGGCCTCAAGCGGCCGGCAGGACCGGAGCCGGAGCGCAGACCGGAGTCACCCGGTCGGCAGGGATGCCGAGACGCCAGGAATGCGTGGAAAGGAGGGATCAGGATTTGAAGGGATTATACCTTGGCAAGGTCTTTGACATAGACCCGTTTGGATAGCCCGGCTGTGTCCCATTCGACATCGGCCAGGACAATACCATCGGCGATTCGATGCAGGGCTGTAACCCTACCTCTGGCGGAAATCAGGTTGCGGCCACGCAGGCTTTGCCGGTCAAGGTAGCTCTGATTGTACGCGACGGCATCACCTGCCTGGATAACTTGGGATGCGGTGGCCTGGTGGGACATTTCGGCTTTCTTGCATGGCGTTTGGAACAGATCTAGTGCCAGGGTCGAAGGATGTCAATCAAATCGATCACCGCTGGCGTGGCGGACAGCCTCGGCAGTCAAGATGCCCGTCATCGTCGTGAAGGTCTAAACCTTGGCAAGATTCAATACATCGACGCGATTGGGCGGGCCAATCCACTCCCACTCGATGTCGGCGAGAATCCCGCACTGCGTGTTGTAGAGCGCGGTGACCTTTCCTCGGACGGTATGCACGGATTCGCCAGTCCTCAGCCTGTAGGCAACGGTGTCTCCGACCTTGATTTGATGAGACAGTGCAGATTGGTTGCGCATGTTTACTTTTATTCCGTTGTTCGGCATCGATGTAACCGCAGAATGGGGGGGGCCTGTCAAATTAAGGGATCATAAAGACCGGTGCCTATATTCTCGCCCGTAACCCTTCAGGCTTCTGAACGGCATTTTTCTGGCAGCGGTGGTAGCGTGCC
>CAZBXY010000439.1:0-5654 GCA_964495365.1 uncultured Frigoriglobus sp.
ACCAACAGCCCCTCCGGGCACAGGTCGCAGTGCTGCGCCTCCTTCGGGAGCGCGGCCCGGACCTGCTCCTGAACGAGGTCCGCGCCCGAGCGCTTGTACAGGTACGCCAGCGCGTTGCCGAACACGCGCGATTGATCGTCGGTGAGCGCGGTCAGGAACCCCGACTCGGCCCACCGGACGACCAGCCACCCGGACCGGTCCTCCCACTCCAACCACGCCGGCGGCGCGCCCTCGGCCGTCAGTTCCAGTTTGATGCGGTTCGTACCTAAGTGAACGCGCCCGGCGGTCAGCTTCGGCCCGGACCAGCCCGACGCGCGGTCGTTGAGCACCTCGACGAAGTCGCGCGTCACGAACCGCCGGACCGCCTCGGCGACCGCCCGCAGCGCGGCCCGGTGGGTCCGGGCGTCGCGCCACACGTCGGTCCGCGCCGCCTCGCGCTCGGCCGCCCGCAGCTTCGCGTAGAGCCGCGGAACGGTGCCCGAGTGGAACCCCCAGTGCAAGAGACCGCGAACCCGCTCGCCGTGGTCCCCGACCGCGACCGGGAGCAAGGTGTCCGGGCGGTTGGCCCGGTACAGGCGCCAGTTCTCCCGCATCTCCCAGAACAGGAACGTACAGGCGTCCGGCAAGAGCCACAGGGTGCCCATCACCAACAGCCACGCGCCCGGTTCGGTCAGGTAATCGGCCAGTTGGCCCACGAGCGGCGACGTGTACCCCAAAACCGAGTTCGGGTCCGACTGGAGGACGCCGGGGAACAGGAGCAACAACGGATACACGAACTTCGCGAACAGGATCGACAGCGGGAGCTTCAGCGGGTTGATCATCGGCTCGATCAGGACGACCGTGTAGAACCGGATGAGGAACGCGAACGGCATCCAGATGAGGCCGGCGACGGCGCGGACCGCGACCGTGAACGGCCCGGTGCGCCCGCGGAGCCGCAGCCAGTCCTCGATCCGGGCCAGCGTCCACTCCAGCGCCGCCACCAGCTCGCGGAACACGTCGTTGAGCCACCGAAGGATGGCCGGGAGCGACGGGATCAGTTCGAGGATCTTGCGGGCGGTCTCGAACAGCGCCGCCTCGATCCGCCACCCGAACCGGGTGTTCACGACGGCCGTGGTGACGAGGAAGGTGAGTACGCGGGCCGGCCACCCGGCCTCCCACAGGCCGATCGGTAACGACCAGAGTAGCGCGCAGACGACCAGCGGGCGCACCGCGTAGTTCAGTACCAACTGCGCCGGGATACTGCTGAACACGGCCCGCACCCACGGGGCCGCCCAGATGCGCGCCGGCACCTCCCAGACGACGAACCGGGCGATCCGGTAAACCGTCCGGCCGATCGAAATGAGCCCGGCGCGGACCCTGGCCGACTGGATCACCAGAATGAGAAAAACCCCGAACCCGATCCAGGCGGCGTGGAACCAGCCCTCCGCGTTCCACCCGCCGAAGAACGAGGGCGCTGCGGTCGCGGAATCCGGTTGGGCCAGACCCTCGGCCAGCTTTTGCTTGTCCGGGCCGAGGGCCGCCGCGGCCTTCTCGGCCTCGCGGGCCTGTTTCGCCAGGCGCTCGAAGACGAGCAGCCAGATGAACTGGGCGACCAGGAACGCGATCCCGAACGGGAGGGTGACGTTCCGCGTCAGCCACCGCCCGGTCTGGGTGCCGAAGTTGAGCGCCGTCATCCGCTCCAGCCCGCGGGTGTAGGACTCGGCCCGCCGGTACACCCCGTCGAGCGAGTTCGCCAGCCGGCGGTCGAGCCGCAAGAGTGGATCGCCGCGAACGTGTTCGTGCGTGCCGCTCAGGTCCGGGAGCTTCATCTGCCCGCGGGCGATCGCGTCCCGCACGTCGCCGAACGACAGGAACCCAACCGACGAGATGCGGTCGAGCAGTTCCTCGACCGTTTTTTCGAGCGCGGCCCGTTCGGGGAGCGAGGTCGGGCGCAGGCCGGCGTCGTGGAGGGCGGTTTCCAGGAGCGGCGCGAACTTGTCCCGGAGCTGCCGCTCGGCCTGGTCCAATGCGCGCCGCAGGAGGCCGGCGAGGATCTGCCGGTCCTGGTCGGTGAGCCGGGCCGCGGCCAGCCGGCGGGCGGCGCTGCGGAGCTGGGTCGGGACGCGGACGAACCGCTGCCCGGCCAGTTCCCGCTTGATCGGCGTGCGCCCGGCCGACATCAGCCACTCGGGCACGTCCAGCGCGTAGATCTTCTGCTCGTGGTCGAGGCAGGCCCGCTGGATGTCGTACAGGAGCGCGGCTTCGACCGGCCGGTTCCCCTGGTCGGCCTTGTCGAGTAGCGCCGGCAGGGTCCGCTTCCACGCCGCGACATCCTCCTCGTCCAGTTTCAGGGCGGCGTGGAGCCGGTCGATCAGTTTGCCGATTTCGTCCCGCGCCCGCCCCTGGGCCGGGATCGTTTGGTAACCCGGGGCGACGCGGGCGGCGCGCGTGTGGAGGATCGCCGCCGCGACCCGGTCGCCGGCCCGGGACGCCCGCCCGGCGCTGCGTTCCAGCCGGTTGTAGTAGTCGTGCGACTCGTCCGACTGGTCGTCGGACCGCGGCTCCGGGTCCGGGGCGTCCGGCAGGCGCGTCGCGCGGAAGAGCGCCGCCCCGTCCACGTCGCGGGCCAGAACGGCCTCCACGACCGGTTCGGGCGGGAGACTGGGGAAACTGACCGGAATCAGCGGCGGGCTGAAGAACTTGAGTTCGAGGAAGTACGCGGCGAACTCGGCGTACGCCGTCCGGTCGTCGGGCTTGCCCGTGAGCAACTCGTCCTGGATCAGGACGTTCCGGGCCTCCTCGAACGCGGTCGGGCCGATCGCCTCGATCCGCTCCCGCAGCCCGGCCGCCGACAGCCCGGCCAGCCGGCCGTTGAACTCCCGATCGGCGGTGGCGTGGAACAGGAGCCGCCAGTACCGCAGGAGCAGTTCCTTGGCGGGGCCGCCGAGCTGCTCGGCGGTCGGCCGCTCCAGGAGGAGGACGGAGTCCGGCAGGTTGTAGTCGGTCGGGAGGTTCAGTTCTTCGGGTTCGATGTACTTGTAGAGGGTCGAGCGATCGACGACGAAACAGTGCCCGTGCGGAACCCGCCAGACGACCCACGCGGCCCCGGTGACGTTCTGAATCACCCGGTCGAGGACGGCCCGATCGACGAGCACCGCCGCCGGGTCCGTGTCGCGCAGGATTCGGCTCAGTTCCTCGAGTTTCATGACCGACACGTGCGGGATGAGTGGGACCGGTTCGGCCTTCTGTAGCCGGGGTCTGTGACCCCGGAGCTAAACGAGTGTTGTCGCTCCGGCCTCACAGAGGCCAGCTACAGAAAAACTAGCCGTCAATCTGTTCGGCCGCGGAGAGGGTGTTGTACAGGAGCATTGTAATCGTCATCGGCCCGACGCCCCCGGGTACCGGCGAGAGCCACCCGGCGACGGCCGCCACATCGGGATGAACGTCGCCGCAGGCCTTTCCGTTCACGAAGTTCGTGCCCACGTCCACCACCGCGGCGCCCGGCTTCACCATGTCGGGCGTGACGACGTGCAACCGCCCGGCGCACGCGATCAGGACATCCGCCCGGCGGCACACGCCGGCGAGGTCGGCCGTTCGCGTGTGGGCGATGGTGACGGTCGCGTCGCCGGCGGCCGGGTTCGCCTTCGACGGCTTCTGCATCAGCATGAGCGCCAGCGGCTTGCCGACGATGTTACTTCGCCCGACCACCACCACTTCTTTACCCGCGAGCGTAATTCCGTTGCGAGTTAGCAACTGCATTACGCCGTGCGGGGTGCAGGGGTAGAACCGCGGGTAGCCGGCGGCGAGCAGCCCGACGTTCTCCGGGTGGAAACAGTCCACGTCCTTCGAGGGCGAAACAGCCCGCAACACGGCGCCCTCATCAATTTGCTTGGGGAGCGGCAGTTGAACGAGGATGCCGTGAACCGCCGGGTCGGCGTTGAGCCGCGCGACGAGGTCGAGCAACTCGGCCTGTGTCGCGGTCGCCGGGAGCGTGTGTTCGATGGACGCCAGCCCGCTCGCGGTGCAGGCGGCGTGCTTCATCTTCACGTACTGGGCGCTGGCCGGGTCGGTGCCGACAAGCACGGTCGCAAGGCCCGGCGGGCGCTTCCCTGTGCGTGCGGCGATCCGCAAGGCAATTTCGCCCCGCATCGTCGCCGCCAGCGCTTTGCCGTCGAGCCGTTGGGCCGGCATTTGGACTTTCAAAGTAGTAGGCACACTCCGTGTGCCGTTGCTTCACGCTGCGAAATACTGACGGCACACGGCGTGTGCCTGCTACTATCAGCCGAGTCTCTCCACCAATTTCGGCAGCACCACACCGGAGGGGCCGTACAACCCGATATCGGCGTATTCGCTGGCCACGGTGGGCGTCAGGTTCACCTCGATCACCTTCGCGGGCACCGGCTTGGTTCCCGACTGGCTCAGCGGGATGAGCGAGGCCGCGGGGTGAACCACCGCCGAGGTTCCGACCACCAGGAACACGTTGCACTCGCGAGCCGCGAGCCGGGCCGCCATCCACACGTCTTCCGGTAACCCCTCGCCGAACCACACGATGTCCGGCCGGAGCTGCCCGCGGCACTGCGGGCACTGCGGGGCGTCGCCGAGCGGTTCCACGCCGCGGTTCGCGATCGCCCCGCAGCCCAGGCAGCGCGTGTTCCGCAGGCTGCCGTGAATCTCCAGCACGTTCACGCTACCGGCTTCCTGGTGAAGCCCGTCCACGTTTTGTGTGACCAGCGTGAATCGCTCGCCCCACCGCTTCTCCAGATCCACGAGCGCGTGGTGGCCGGGGTTCGGCTTCACCTGCGATCGGTTCGCCCTTCGAGCGTTGTAAAACTGCCACACGAGCTTCGGGTCGCGCTCGAAGCCCTCCGGGCTGGCGACATCCTCGATCCGGTGGCCTTCCCACAGGCCGTCACTCGCGCGGAACGTGGGCACGCCGCTTTCCGCGGACACGCCGGCCCCGGTTAATACGCACACACGTTCGGCGACGTTCAGCCACAGCGCGGCCTTTTCGAGCGCGTGTTCCAGTTCGTTTTCGGTCACGGGCACCCTCCGGCGGCCGACCGGTACCCCATGAGGATAACGGATTTGCACGCTCTGGGCAACGACACGAAAGTAGTAGGCACACTCCGTGTGCCGTTGCGATATCACAGGAGAAGCGACGGCACACGGAGTGTGCCTACTACTTTGTCACCACCTCGCCGGCGTCGCGGCACAGCTCCTCCGCGCGCTCCGCGGTCGGGGCCTCGGCGATCACCCGCACCACCGGTTCGGTGTTGCTGCCGCGAACGTGCAACCACCAGTCAGGCCCGTCGAGCCGCAGGCCGTCGTCGCGGTTAATGCGGGCCTCCGGCCAGCGCTTTTCCAGCGCCGCGAACGCCGATGGCAGCTTCTCGCGCGGAACGGTGAACTTTGTTTTGAGCATCGCATACTGTGGCAGTTCGGCGACCAGTTGCGAGAACGGCTTGCGCTCCTCGGCCATCAGGCTGAGGATGAACGCCATCCCCACAAATGGGTCGCGCACCCAGCCGATGCGCGGGTCGATCACCCCGCCGTTGCCCTCGCCGCCGATCACCGCGTTTGTCGCTCGCATCAGACCGACCACCCTCGCCTCGCCCACCGCGACGCGGCAGAACGGGCCCCCGGCCGCGGTGGCGATGTCCTCGTTCATGCGCGAC
>CAZBXY010000440.1:0-5639 GCA_964495365.1 uncultured Frigoriglobus sp.
CATACTGGTCTCGCAACGGACACAATTACTACCCACAAACATGATGCCTACACTTCTGCGTCTGCGGAACCGGCCTGTGGGGTTCGGGTTCGATGGGCAGAGGTCGGGAGCGGAACCGACCCGCGACGGCGAGGGCCGCGGGTGCGGTGAGAGAAACATGAAAGAAATTGCGGACAATGGTCCTTGTTTCACACCGACCCGCTACCTACGATTCTCCTCCGCCAATGCCCACTCACCGCGACCCGCTCGCAGGGTCGCGGTCACCCTCTTACGGAGCGTTGCGATGCGCAAACTGCTGTTGTCCCTGTTCACGATGTTCTTCATGGCCGGTCTGGTGGTCGCCGTCGAGGTCACGACGATCAGCTACGACAAGGAGAAGAAGGAACTGAGGGTGAAGGAGGGCGACGCCGAGAAGGTCTATAAGGTCACCGACAAGACCAAGTTCACCCGGACCGACCAGAAGGGCGAGAACGCGAAGGAACTCAAGCTCGAGGACTTCGAGAAGGCCGCCCTCGGTAAGGACGGCAAGGGCGGGCGGAAGATCGACATCAAGGTGGAGAAGGACGAGATCACCGAAGTGACCTGGAAGGGCGGCAAGAAGAACTAACGCCCGCGTGTGCGGGGCGCGGCCCGGCCAATTGGCCGGGCCGCTTCGTTTTCTGTGGTCCGATCACCCCGTGACCGGAACCCCACCGCGCAGACAGCCCAACGGTTACTCTTGTCACCCCACCATTTGCCAAGCGTCCGGTCGCTCCGCGACCGGACCACGGCACCCGATTTGCGTCTCCGCTCCTCATGTTGAGCGTTCTGGATTGAGGAGCCTGTATGGAGAGCAACGGGAAACCGGTCGCCCCCCCCACCGAACCGCTCGTTCGGGAAGAAGGCCCGCTCGCAACCGGCGAGCGGTTTCGCCCGTTCGCGCTGGCCGCCCTCACCGTCGTGCTCCTGGCGCTCTGCGCGCTGTTGACGTACCCGTTCCTGCCGGCGGTCACCTGGGGCGTCGCACTGGCGATCATCGCCTGGCCGCTGCACGCCTGGGTGCTGCGGCGGCTCACGGCGCACCGGACCGGGGCCGCGGCTCTCTCCGCGCTGGTCGTGGTCGCGGCGATCGTGGTGCCGGGGGTGTTCGTCGCGCAGCAACTCGCCCGCGAGGCCGCGTCGGCGGCCGATCAGATGCGCGAACAGCAGGCCAGGAACACCCTCCGCGACCGGCTCGCGAGCGCCCCCGGGCTGGGCGGGGCGGTCGAATGGGCCGACCGGACCGGGATCGACATCGACGCGGAGGCGCAAAAGGCCGCGCGGGCGTATTTCGGCGACGCGGGCGCGCTGGCCCAGGGGTCGGTGATGGCCCTGCTCCAGGCGGTGATCGCGGTGTTCATCCTCTTCTACATGCTCCGCGACCGGCAGGAACTGCGGGCCGGGGTCCGCCGGCTGCTCCCGGTGCGCCGGGCGGAGGCCGATCGCGTCTTCGACGGCGCCGCCGGGTCGGTTTACGCCAACCTGTACGCGACGCTCGTCACGAGCGCGATCGACGGCGTCGGGCTGGGACTGATGTTCTGGGTGGTCGGGTTGCCCTCACCCGTGACCTGGGGCGTGGTGACGTTCGTCCTGAGCTTCCTGCCCATCCTCGGCACGTACATCGTGTGGATGCCGGCCGCGATCTACCTCGGCATGATCGGGAATTGGGGCGGGGCCGCCGCGCTCCTCGCCTACGGCGTGATCGCGTGGTGCATCGTGGACAACATCATTTACGTGCGCATCGCCGGCGACCGGATGCGGTTGCACGAGGTTCCGGCACTGATCGCGTTCCTCGGCGGGGTCGCGGTGTTCGGCGCGTCCGGGATGATTCTCGGCCCGGGAATCCTCGCGGTGACGGTCGCGGTACTGGACGTGTGGCACGACCGCGCCGAGGGCGAGGAGGTTCCGATCCCGGCCGAAAAACCCGCGCCGGTCGGAGCCACCCGTGCGTGAGCTAATCCGCCCGAGCGGCCGGGACGAGCGTGGCGCGGGTCAGCGGGTGCCCGATCGCGGCGCCGTCGAACTCGACCGTCAGAACGTAGGGACCGGGCACGAACTCGCCCTCGGCGAGCACGTTCGGGCGCGCGAGAGTCATCCGGTAGTGCGAGCGCACCACCGCGCGCCCGCTCGACACGTCCACCGGGTCCACATCGGGCCGGGCGAGTGACGCGAGGTGCTGCTCGGCCGTCAGGCGCGGCAGCCCCGGCTTGAGCGCTTTCAGTTCCGGGATGTCCTGGTCGTCGTGAGCGCTTTGCAGCCCCAAAAGCGCGCTACTGGGCGCGTCCGGTTCGGGCGCGGGTCGCGCCGGGGTCGTGTAGAAGGCGATCCAGGCGGCGAACGCGACGCCGGCGGTTCCGAAAACGAACAGTGGATGGGCCAACGTGGTACGAAGGGCGTGCATGGGAGACTCAATTTCGGACGTCGGGGCGTGCCGAGTACGGACCGCGGCGCGGTACGAGTATTGCGCCAGGATTGCGAGTCCGGATTCGAGCGAGTCAATTTTTCTCTAGCACACGGTCGAACGTGCGCGCGTTGTCAATTGCGATTCCGCCCGATTCGCCCGCGCGACCCCGGCGCCGCTCTGGCTCGGCAGCAGATTTCGGGCTACGCTGGTAACACCCCGTCACACGGAGCCACCGAATATGCGCCCGATTATTGCGATCGCCGGATTGACGTTCTTCGCTCCCGCGGGCCACGCGGCGGACGACCCTGCAAAGGTGTTCGAGGAGCGCATCCTGCCCATCTTCAAATCGCCGGACCCGTCGAGCTGCGTCCGCTGCCACCTCGCCGCAGTCGATCTGAAGAACTACATCCTGCCGTCCGCCAAAGACACATTCCTGGCGCTCCGCGAACAGGGGCTGATCGACCTCGACAAGCCGGAGAACTCGAAGATCCTCGCGCTCATCAACCGCGGGGCCGACGACCCGAAGGGCGCCGGCCTCATCGCCGCGCGGCAGCAGAAGGCGGAGTACGAGGCGTTCGCGGCGTGGATCAAGGCGTGTGCCGCCGACCCCGCGCTCAGGAACGCGCCCAAACCCGAGAAGGCGCCGACCCTGGCGACCAAGCCCGCCGAAGTCGTGCGCCACGCGCGGAAGGACCGCATGGTGGAGTCGTTCGAGAAGAACGTCTGGTCGCTGCGGTTCCGGTGCATGAGTTGCCACACCGAGGGCACGCCCCAGAACGACAAACTCGTGAAGGAACACGGACCGCGGGTCGCGTGGTTCAAGAAGGGCGGCCCTGAAGCCACGATGGATTACCTGCTCGCCAGCAAGCTGCTCGACCTCGCCAACCCGACGCAAAGTCTCCTTCTGACGAAGCCGCTCGGCGAGGTGAAGCACGGCGGCGGGATCAAGATCGTGGTCGGCGACCAGGGCTACAAGCAGATCCGCGCGTGGATCGAGGACGTGGCCGCGATCAAAGCGGGCAAATACGAGAAGTCCGGCGACGTGCCGCCGGCGGACACCAGCCCGAAGCAATTTGGAACCGATGCGTGGCTGAAGCTGGAGAAGACACCAGATGCGTGGGGCGACAAACTCCTGACGGTCGAAGTGTTCGCCTGGGACGCGAAGGCTGGCGGTTGGGAGAAGGAGCCGGTCGCGACCTCCGACCGCGTCGTGTTCGGAAAGGGCAAACTGTGGCAGCACACGCTGACGCTCCTGGCCCCGGTCGGGTCGGCTCGCGCGAAGGCGTGGGAAAAGGGCAAACCGACATTGCCCGCGGGCAAATATCTGGTGAAAGTGTACGTAGATTCAGACGAGAAGGTGAAGAAGGACTGGAAGGCGAAACTCGGAGCGGCGGAATTCGTCGGCGCGATCGAAATTCAGGCGCAGTGGCGCGAGGGCTACGGGGCGATGACCGTCGCCGACGCGAGTCGGGCGAAGCGGTAGTCCGGCACGCCGGTTGCTCGCACCCCTCCAAACCATTTGACCGGAGGAGGGCGCCATGTCGGGCTTCGAAGCGCCGCAGTGGGCACAGGTGTTCGTCCCCGACCTGGCGCTGGCGGAGTCGTTCCTCCGCGGGACGGTCGTTTACTTCGCGGTCCTGATCCTGTTCCGTGTCGTGCTCAAGCGGCAGTCCGGCGGGCTGGGAATGGCGGACGTTCTGCTCATCGTCCTCGTCTCCGAGTGTGTCTCGCCGGCCCTCTCGGCGGAGGCGAAGTCGGTGCCCAACGCGATCGTCGCCGCCGGTGCGCTGCTGTTCTGGACGTACGCGCTCGACCGGTTGGAACGGCACTGGCCGTGGTTCCAACGGTTACTCGAACCGCGCTCGGTGAAGCTCATCGGTTACGGCGAACTGCTCCGCGAGAACATGGCGAAGGAGGGCGTGACCGAAGAGGAGTTGCTCGCGCAGGTGCGGCAGAACGGGATCGACGACCCGAAGCGAGTGAAGGCCGCGTTCATCGAGTCCGACGGGGCGGTCAGCGTGATCCCGGACGACGAACCCCCGGAGGAACTCGTCGTGGTCGTTCACCGTCTGGAAGCGATGGTGCAGGAACTCCTCGAACAGACGCGGGCGGCGAAGCGGTAAGGCTTCGGCATTCATGCATCGCCACAGTTTGCGTTCTATGCTGTGGCATGACTTCGCGCAACCTCCTGATGCTCGCGGTGCTGGCCGCGACCGGCGTTCTATTGGCCGGTCAGGTGCGCCAACTCCTCGCAGACCCGACCGTGTGGCCGCCGGACGACTTCGTCGAGTACTGGGCCGCCGCGAAGCTCACGCTCAACGGTCAAAACCCGTTCGACGAGGCGCTCTTACTGCCGCTGCAACAGCACGCCGGCCGCGACACACAAGACGCGATCATGATGTGGAACCCGCCGTGGGCGTTGCCCGCGGTGTTGCCACTGGGCCTGCTCCCGGCGCGCGAGGCGCAACTGTTGTGGCTTGTCGTTCATCTCGCCGTTGTCGGGTTCTGTGCGGACCGCATGTGGCTGTTGTTCAGCGGCGACCCGGCGCGCCGGTGGGTCGGCTGGGCCGCGGCGTTCGTGTTCATGCCCACCGTGTTCGCTCTCTCCAGTGGCCAGATCAGCCCGTTTTTGTTGCTCGGCGCGGTGTTGTACCTTGAATGCGCGCGCCGCTGGGACACCGACCGGCGGTGGGAGTACCTCGCCGGCGCCGCGACGGTGCTCGTCGCGATCAAGCCGCACCTCGCGTACCTGTTGTGGGTGGGAATCGCGATCGATGCGCTGGCCCGCGGGCGCTGGCGCGTGATCGTCGGCGGTGCCGTCACCGGCGCCGTGTGTGCGGTGCTGCCCCTGGCGTTCAACCCGCACGTGTGGCACCAGTACGCCGACGCGATGGGTAATCGCCCGCCGGCGCAGTGGCTCTCGCCGACGGTCGGCACCGTGTTGCGGATGGCGTTCGGGGCCGAACACTTCCGGTTACAGTTCGTGTCGGTCGCGGTGGGACTGGTGTGGTTCGCGTGGTACCGTTGGCACAAGCGGAACAACTGGAACTGGCTCGAACAGCTCCCGCTCGTGCTGCTGGTGTCGTTCGTGACCGCCCCTTACGGCGCGTGGCCGTTCGACATGGTGATGCTGCTGCCCGCGGTGTTCGTGATGGTCACGCGGAACCTAACCCCGCTCGCTTCGCTCGCTGCCCCTTCCCTGGAAAGGAAGGGGCGA
>CAZBXY010000441.1:0-5571 GCA_964495365.1 uncultured Frigoriglobus sp.
CCGGCGCAGCGTACTCGCCGCATCGGCGGTCGCGGCAGTCTCCGCGCTAGTCCTTCTCGCCGCCGGCGGGCAGGCTTTTCCGCCCGCTGAACCCCCGGGCCCGGCCGGTCCGGTCCCGACCGCGCGGGCGGGCCACGCCGCCGACGCGCCGAAGGCGACCCAGCCCCCGGCGAGGATCGTCGCCGATCCCCCGAAGCCGGAACTGCTGGCGGAGGGTGTCGCGATCGTCCCGTTCCGCACCGAGAACGTGCAGATCGTGCCCGTGTTCGGCCCCGCCGCGGCCAAGGTGTCGCCGCGGCTCGGGCACCTCCACGTGACCCTCGACGACGCCACCTGGCACTGGGCCCACACGAGCAACGATCCGGTGATCGTTGCCCCGTTACCCCCCGGGCCGCACAAGATCCTGCTCGAACTGGCGGACGCCGACCACAATGTCCTCGCGAAGGAGGTCGTCAAGTTCGAGGTGCCCCGGGCGACTGCGGGTGCCGCCCCCACGCTGGAGAAGCAGAAGGGCAATGCCGACACGGATTTCCTGACCAAGGTGGTGCCCGGCATCGCCGCGTCGGTGAAGATCATCGAGTACGCGGCGACGCATGCGTCTGATGAAAAGGTGAGAGTCTTCGCCGAGGTAGTGGCGAAACAGCACAAGGAGTCTGTCAACACCGCGAGCGGGCACGCCAGGCGGCTCAACGTCGCGGTCGTGACCGACCCGGACAAGGACAGCAAGACCGTGATCGACAAGTTGTCCAGGCTCAAGGGCACCGACCTCGATGTCGCCTTCCTCAAGTGGTTGAGCGACATCCACACGGACGCGACGGTGTTCGAAGACGAGGTCAAGAACGGCTCCGACGCGGACCTGAAGACCTACGCGAAGAACTCCATCATCGCCGGAAACGAACACCTGATGGAGGCGCGCGAGCTTCTGGACAAGCTGAGGAAGTAGACCGGGTCCGTCCCTGAGAGTCCATGAGTGGACGTCACACCACACGCGGCAACATCGACGTCCGGATCGACCTGGTGTCACACGTATCGACGACACACGGAGATGCCCCGGCCTTCCGGCCGGGGTGTCCCGGTGAGCGGGAGGGCACTCAGATGACGGGTAATGAACCGATCCTCGTGACCGGGGCCGCCGGTCAACTCGGGGGAGTCGGGCGGACCGTGACCAACCTGCTCCTCGAACGCGGGCTTTTAGTCCGCGCCTTGGTCCGCCGCGACGACGACCGGGCGGCGGCCTTGCGGGCCGCCGGAGCGGAGGTGGTGGTCGGCGACCTGCTCGAACCGGCCAATGTGTACCGGGCGGTGAAAGGATCTCGCCGGATGTACTTCGGGATGTCCGTGTCCGCCGGGTACCTGGAGGCGACCGTGACGATGGCGGCCGTCGCCCGGGAAGTCGGGATCGAGGCCCTGGTCAACATGTCCCAGATGACCGTCTCCGAGATGGACGTCCACAACACCACCCCGAGCCACCAGCAGCGGCAGCACTGGCTCGGCGAGCAGGCGCTGGCGTGGTCCGGTCTGCCGGTCGTCACCGTCCGGCCCACCATCTTCCTGGAGAGCTTTCAGACGCTCGCCGCCGCGAGTGTCCGCGACCGGGGCCGGATCGAGTTGCCGTTCGGGTCGGGCAAGACCAACCCGGTCGCCGCGGCCGACGTCGCACGGGTGGTCGCCGCCGTCCTCGCCGACCCAGGGCCGCATCTGGGCCGGGTGTATGACCTCACCGGCCCACGGTCGCAGGACCTGAACGGGATGGCCCGGGAGTTCTCCGCGGCACTGGGCCGCGAGGTCACGTACGCCGATGTCCCCCCAGAGGCTTGGGAGGCGGGGCTGAAGCGGGCGGGGCTGCCGGAGCACGTCGTTCAGCACGTGGTTACGATGGGCGAGTTGCACCGAGCGGGACGGTACGACCGGCTGGCGGACGGCGTGGAGCGGGTGACCGGGCGGCCGCCGGTGGGCGTCCGGGAGTTCGCGTCGCTCCACGCGGATGCGTTCGGCGGTCGTCGGCCTTAACGGAAGGCGGAATGAACGCCAGACAACGATGCCGAGAGGAGACGAGCTATGCCCAGCATATCCACCTTGCTGACGCCGGGCGGAAAGTAGGCCCGCGAACTGCGCCGTTCGTGGCGCGGCACGCCGGGTCTTTCGACCGGTTACCAGAAACTCCGACCGTTGAGGAGCGGCCCGACATGGCGAACCCAAGTCCAGGCGACACAAAAACGGCCCTGAGCTTCGACGACCTGCGGGTCGGGCAGCGGTTCGTGAGCGACACGCACCAGATCGACGAGGAGCAGGTCCGGGCGTTCGCGAAAGAGTTCGACCCCCAGCCGTTCCACCTCGACCCCGAGGCCGCAAAGGACTCGTTCTTCGGCGGGCTCGTGGCGAGCGGCTGGCACACGGCCGCCGTCACCATGCGACTCCTGGTGGAGGGCGGTGTGCCCCTCGCTGGCGGGCTCGTCGGGGCCGGCGGGGAGATCACCTGGCCCGCCCCGGTGCGGCCGGGCGACGTCCTCCGGGTCGAGAGCGAGGTGGTGGAACTCCGGCCCTCCCGGTCGCGGCCCGACCGGGGAATCGCGACCGTCCGGAGCGAGACCCGCAACCAGCGTGACGAGGTCGTGCAGGTGCTCGTCGCCAAACTGGTCGTGCCCCGCGCCGGAGGGTTTCGGACGGACGAGGGAAATCGGGAGGGCCCATGAACGAGCTGCTCGCGAAGGCCACCGCCGCACCCGGCGGCCCCGTCCGCTGGCAGACCTTCGAGATGGTGACCGCCACCGTCGTCGCCGGCGGGGGCTCCCGCTGAGCAGGCAATCGCACCCGGCGTGAGGGTTGTCACGCTCGCTGATTTCGCGTGTCCAAGACACGGGACGCCGCCCCTCTGGCGAGAATACCGGCATCGAGCTTCGAGGAGCCCATCGTGTTCAATCCATTCGCCGAGGTGACGGACGATTCCGACGAGGTCGATCTTGTTGAGCAATCGAAGAACGGGAGTCGCGAGGCGCTGGAGAAGCTGATCCTGCGGCACCAGGCGTGGGTGTACAACATCGCCGTCCGGATGGTCTTCCACCCGCAGGACGCCGAGGAGGTGACGCAGGAGGTGCTCATCAAGGCCGTCACCCACCTCGGCACGTTCCACGGCCAGAGCAAGTTCCGCACCTGGCTCTACCGCATCACCGCGAACCACGTCCTCAACATGAAACGCCGCGGCCGCGAAACTCCACATCAAACGTTCGCCACCTACGCTGCCGCCATCAACGACACGCCCGATCTCGACCTGCCCGACCCGAAGAGCGTGCCCGTGGACGTGCCGCTGCTCGTCGAAGAGGCCAAGATCGCCTGCACGACCGGGATGCTCCTCTGCCTCGACCGCAAACAACGCCTGGTCTTCACGCTCGGCGAGGTCCTCGGCGCCAGCGACACCGTCGGCGGCGAGATCCTGGAGATGACGGCCGACAACTTCCGGCAGAGTCTCGCACGCGCCCGTCGCGACCTTTACCAGTTCATGAACAACCAGTGCGGGCTGGTGAACACGGACAACCCGTGCCGCTGCCCCAAGAAGACCAAGGGGTTCATCGACGCAGGCCACGTCGATCCCGACCACCTGCTCTTCGTCCCCCTGCACGTTCGGCGGGTCCGTGAGGCGGCGGCCGGCACGGTCCGCGACATCGAGGACGTTCTCGACGGACAATACGCGGCCGTCTACCGCGACCACCCGTTCCTCCAGCCGTCGGACCAGATCAACTGGCTCCGGCGGATCCTGAGTCGGCCAGACGTCCGCATGGCCCTGCACCTCAACTGATTCTTCGCCGAGAGTTGTCACAGTCGGCCTCCTGCCGTGTCTACGGGGCAGGAGGACAAACCATGTCGAAACTTGAAGGGAAAGTCGCCCTGGTGACCGGGGCGTCGAAGGGCATCGGGGCCGGGATCGCCAAGGAACTGGCAGTGGCCGGGGCCGCGGTCGTGGTGAACTACGCGTCCGACCGGACCGGCGCGGAAGCCGTCGTCAGCGAGATTACCAAGGCCAACGGTCGGGCCGTTGCGGCTCAGGCCAACGTGTCAAAGGCGGCAGATGTAGCTCGAATGTTCGCCGAGGTCAAAAAAGCTTTCGGCACGCTCGACGTCCTCGTGAACAACGCCGGTGTTTACGCGGCGATGCCGTTGGAGGCGATGACCGAGGAGGAGTTCCACCGGGAGTTCGACACGAACGTGCTCGGACCGCTGCTGGTCATCCGGGAATCACTCAAGCACTTCGGGCCGAACGGCGGGAGCGTGATCAACATCGGCTCCGGGGCCTCCCGGATGTGCCCGCTTGGCTATTCGATCTACGCGGCCAGCAAGAGTGCCCTGGATGCCATCACGGGCGTGCTGGCCAAGGAACTGGCCCCCCGAAAAATCCGGGTCAACTCCGTCAACCCGGGGGCCACGCTGAGTGAGGGCGCCCGGGCGGCCGGGTTGTATGGCGTGGGGAGCGAGTTCGAGAAGCAACTGGTCGCCCTGACGCCGCTCGGCCGCCTCGGGACGCCGGCGGACATCGCCCGGGTCGTGGTGTTCCTGGCCTCCGACGATTCCGGCTGGCTGACGGGCGAGGTCCACCTCGCCTCCGGCGGGCTGCACTGACCAGGTCAACCAACAGGGGAGTGAAAGATGAGCCAGTTCATTGTTGTGATGGTGTGGGTGGCCGTCGCGGGCGTGGCCGTGGCGGACGAGCCGAAGGCGGAGGCCAAGAAGGCAGCCGTCTCGAAGGCGCTGGAGTCGTTCACGGGCACCTGGGAGGTCGCCACCGTCCAGCCGGAGGGGGCGACGAAGGACGCCCGCCGGCTGGTGTTCGATAAGGACGGCACCTACGCGGCCCTGGACAAGGACGGGAAGCAGCTCTGGGCGGGGACGTTCGAGATCGACCCGACCGCGAAGCCGAAGGTGTGGGACCACCGGTCGCACGACGCCCGGAAGGAGGGCAAGGACGTGCTCGGCAGCTACGAACTCGACGGCGACCGACTGACGGTGGCGTGCGTCGTCGGGCAGTGGAAGGGCAAGGAGTGGGTCGGCAAGCCGCGCCCGACGGAGTTCGACCCAAAGCAGGCCGACGTGGTGATCGAACTCAAGCGGGTGAAGTCGGACAAGTGACGTCGATCACCCAAACCACTCACATGGAGCAAAGCCATGATCGACCATTTACCCGGACCGGCAGCCGGCTACGTCCGCACGGTCAACGAGAAGAACCCGGGCGGATTCATCGCCCTGTTCGCCGAGGACGCGGTGGTCGATGACGCCGGGCGGATCATCCGGGGCCGCGAGGCGATCCGGGCGTGGGCGGCCAGCGACATCTTCGCGGCCGACGTGACGCTCGATGCGTTGGACGCGAGCGGGGATGAAACCGATGCCACGATCACAGCGAAGGTGGACGGCACTTTCGACTGGACCGGGCTGCCCGACCCACTCATCATGACGTTTCAGATTGTGGCCTTGGATGGGAAGATTACCAAGCTGACGTGCCGACTCGCTGGGTCATGATGGCCGTGGCGACTTAGGAACTGTGCCTTTCTAACTTCCCGGTTTCTTGGGCACGGCACGGTAGTT
>CAZBXY010000442.1:0-5543 GCA_964495365.1 uncultured Frigoriglobus sp.
CAAGGCCGGGGGCCTCGCGCCGTCCCGGGCTCCGGGCGTTCGTGCCCGCCAGCCGACGTCCGGACCCGGGCGGCCGGGGTTTGATCCAGGTGACGGGGCGGGCGCTGCCCGTCACGAAGAGGGAGACCGACCATGTCATCCGTTCGACGCTCCTGGGTCTTTGCCCGCAGCCGCTGGCTGTCGCTCGTCGCGCTGGTCACCGTCGGAGTCGCGGCCCTGCTCGCGCACGAGGGGCACGCCCCGCTGCCCACGCGGGGCGCGCAAGTTGACGCCGTTGCGGGCACCCTCCTACTCACGGCGGACGCCCGCGCCGGCATCGACGTGGAGACGGCGGCCGTCGAACTCGGGTCGGTCGAGGAGCGGGTGTTGGCCTACGCCTCGGTCGTGGCCCCCTGGCGGAACCACGCCTTCGCCACCGCGAAGGTGCCGGGGCGGATCGTCCGCGTGTCCGTCACCCCGGGCCAGGTCGTCAAGGCGGGGGACACGATCGCCGAGGTCGAGAGCATGGAACTCGACACCCTCCAGCTCGACGTCCTCGCCGCCCGTAACGACATCGCCCTGTCCGAGAAACTGGTTGCCGCGCTGACGAAGTCCGCCGACCAGGGGACCGTGTCGGGGCAAGCGGTGATCGACGCCGAGGGCACCCTGGCCCGGCACCGCAACGCCCTGGATCTGGCCCGGAGCAAGTGGCTCGGCCTCGGCCTGCCCGCCGCCCGTCTCGACGAACTGCTCCGCCGCGGCGAGCCGCTCCCCGGCCTCGCCCTGCCCGTTACCGCCCCCGTGTCCGGCACCGTCGTCCACGCCGAACTGACGACCGGGAAGGTGGTCGAACCGACCGAACACTTGGCCGAGGTGATCGACCTCTCGACCGTCTGGGTCCGGGTCGAGGTGTTGGAGAAGGACCTGCGCCGGGTGGTCGTCGGCCAGCCGGTCGAGCTGCACTTGGTCGCGTACCCGGGCGAGACCTTCCGCACGACGGTGAGGGCGAAGAGCCAGTACCTCGACCCGACGACGAACGTGACCACCGCGTGGGCCGAACTGAGTAACCCGAGCGGCCCCGAACCACGGTTCCGCCCGGGCATGTCCGGGCAGGCGTACCTCATCGCGGTCGAGGAGGTGCCCGTGCCACCCGCGCTGGCGGCGGTCGCCGGCGGGATGGGCGTGGCAGTCCCGCTGCTGACCCCCGGCAGGCTCCGCCCGACGGTTCCGTCCGCCGCCGTCCTCCGCGAGGGGGTCGAGCGGTTCGTCCTGGTGGAGGAGGCGAGCGCGGCCGGGTCGTCCGAGTACCGCCGGGTGCCGGTCGTGGTCGGGCGCGAGGCCGGCGGGCGGGTCGAGATCCTCGCGGGCGGCGTCTTTCCCGGCGACCGGGTGGTCACCCGCGGCGGGCACGAACTCGGGCCCTTCTTCACGCCCGGGGTGCTGAGGCTCGGCCCGGAGGCCGAGTGGAACATCGGCCTCCGGGCCGGGCGGGACAAGTCCGGGCGGGACGCCGGCCTCAAGGTCGATCCGGCCCGGATCGTCGCGATAGACGAGATCCTCATCCTCGACGGGGCGGTCGATGTCCCGCCCGCCCGCCGGGGGTTCGCCGCGTCCCAACTCGCCGGCACCGTCCAGGCGATCCGGGTTGACCGCGGTCAGACCGTAGCTGTCGGCGAAGTGCTGGCGGAGGTGTTCAGCCCGGACCTCTTGACCATGCAGCAGGAGTTGCTCCGGGTCCATCTGGACGCCGCGCTCGCCGGCGACACGCTGGGCCGGCTCAAGAAGTCCGGGGGCGGGGTCGCGGGCCAGCGGCTGTGGGAGTTGGAGAGTCAGTTGAACGGCCTGAAGACCCAGTCGGACACCCTCCGGCGCAAGCTCGTGACCGCGGGACTGACTCCCGCCCAAATCGACCAGCTCCTCGCCGACAAGCGGCTCGTCGGCTTCGCCCCGGTCCGCGCCCCGTTCGCGGGCGTGGTGGTGGACTTCGACAAGGTGCTGGGGCAGGCCGTGGCCGCGCACGAGTCTCTGTTCGAGATCCGCGACGTGACGGCCCGCGCCCCGGTCCGCGGGTTCGTGTCCGAGCGGGACGCCGGTCGGGTCAAGCCGGACCAGGTCGTGCGCGTCCGGCTCGTGGCCGACCCGGAGTTCGTCGGTATCGGTCGGGTGGCCCGGAGCGGACGGACCTTCGGCGTTGAGAACCGCACCCAGTCCGTTTGGGTGGAACTCGACGCCGCCCCGGACCACCCGCTCTTGCACGGCCAGCTCGCCGGACTGACGGTCGTCCTCGGCCGCCGCCCGCCGGCCCTCGCCGTACCCCGGTCGGCGGTGGCCGCCGAGGGCACCGCGGCGTTCGTGTTCGTGAGGAAGCCGGACGGGACGTTCGACCGCCGGCCCGTCGAGACCGGCCCGGCGGACGACCGGTTCGTCACGATCACCCGCGGGCTGGCCGAGGGCGAGCCGGTCGCGGTGGCCGGGGTGAACGAGCTGATGACCGCGTTCGCCTCGCTCCGGTAATGGGGGTCCGACCGTGCTGAATCGCGTGATCGCGTTCTCGCTCCAGAACCGGATGTTGGTGCTGATCGCCGCCCTCGCGGTCGCCGCCGCCGGCTTCTACCAACTCGTCCGCACGCCCGTGGACGTGTTCCCCGACCTGAATCGCCCGACGGTGACCATCCTCACCGAGGCACCGGGCCTGGCCCCCGAAGAAGTCGAGGCGCTCGTCAGCCGGCCGATCGAGTACCAGGTGAACGGGGCCACGGGTGTGAAGCGGGTCCGGTCCGCGTCGGGCATCGGCCTCTCGGTCGTGTGGGTCGAGTTCGACTGGGGCACCGACATCTACCGGGACCGGCAGATCGTCTCCGAACGGCTCCAGCTCGTCCGCGAGCGGCTGCCGGCCGGTGTGAACCCGGTGATGGCCCCGATCTCGTCCATCATGGGCGAGGTTATGATCGTGGGCTTGCGCCCGGCCGACCCGCCGAAGACCCCGGAGGAGGCTCTCAAGCAGGGAATGGACCTGCGGACGTTCGGCGAGTTCACCGTCCGCAACCGCCTCCTGGCCATCGACGGCGTGTCGCAGGTCACGGTGATGGGCGGCTACCTGAAGCAGTACCAGGTGGTCACCTCCCCCGAGCGGCTGGCGGCCCAGAAGGTCACACTCCAGCAGCTCACCGACGCCGCCGAGAAGTCCTACGTACTGGCCGGCGGCGGGGTGATGGAGCGGGGCACGCGCGAATCGCTCATCCGGATCAGCGCGCAGAGCCTGACGCCGCAACAGATCGAGGAAACCCCGGTCGTCTGGCGCGACGGCCGGGCGATCCGGATCAAGGAGGTGGCCGACGTCCGGTTCGCCGGCCCGGTCCGCCGCGGGGACGGAAGCACCCTGGTCCGGGAGGGCGACCGCGTCGCCGGCGGCCCGTCGGTCATCCTGGCGGTCCAGAAGCAGCCGGGGGCGAACACCCTGGACCTGACCCCGAAACTGGACCGGGCGCTGGAGGAACTCCAGCGGGACGCCCCGCCCGGCGTGGTCGTGGAGCGGCGGGTGTTCCGCCAGGCCGACTTCATCGAGACGGCCATCGACAACGTCATTGAGGCGATTCGAGACGGAACCATCTGGGTGTTCGTCGTTCTGCTCCTGTTCCTGGCGAGCATCCGCACCAGTGTCATCACGATGACGGCGATCCCGCTCTCGATCCTGACCACCGTCCTGGTGTTCAGCTACTTCGGGATCACGATCAACACGATGACGCTCGGCGGCATCGCGGTCGCGGTCGGAGAACTGGTGGACGACGCCATTGTGGACGTGGAGAACATTTTCCGCAGGCTCCGGGAGAACCGGCTGAAGGCGGACCCGGACCCGCCGCTCAAGGTGATCTTCAAGGCGTCGAGCGAGGTGCGGAACTCGATCGTCTACGCCACCCTGATCGTCTGCCTCGTGGTCACCCCGCTCTTCGCGCTCTCCGGGCTCGAAGGGCGGATGTTCGCCCCGCTCGGCCTCGCGTACCTGGTCGCGCTCCTCGCGTCGCTCGCCGTATCCCTGACCGTCACGCCGGTCCTGGCGTCGCTCCTGCTGGGGCGGGCGGGCGCCACGGCCCACCCGAGAGATCCGCTCCTGCTCCGCGGCCTCAAGTGGCTGGACACCCGCGTCCTCCGGTACACCCTCCGGCGCCCGCGGCCGATCCTGGTCGCGTCGCTCGTGCTATCGGTGGTGACCATGCTCGCGGTGTTCGGGATGGGGTCGGAGTTCCTGCCGCCGTTCAACGAGGGGACGGTCACGGTCAACCTGCAACTCCCGCCCGGGACCAGCCTCGCCGAGAGCGGGCGGGTCGCGGCCAGGGCCGAGCAGTCGCTCCTCCAGATCCCCGAAGTCGTGTCCGTCTCCCGGCGGACCGGGCGGGCCGAGCAGGACGAACACGCCGAGGGGGTGAACACGTCCGAAATCGAGGTGCGGCTGACCCCGCACGAGCGGCCGAAGCCGGGGGTCGGGTACGCCCTCCTACGGGCGGTGCCCGGCCTCCACGGGTACGGGGTCGAGAAGCCCGGCCGGCCACACGACCAGGTGCTGGCCGACATCCGGGAGAAGGTGAGCGGCATCCCGAACGTGAAGGCGAACGTCGGCCAGCCGATCAGCCACCGGCTCGACCACGTCATGTCCGGGGTCCGCGCCCAGGTCGCGGTCAAGGTGTTCGGCCCGGACCTTCAGGAGCTGCGGAACGCGGCCCAGGAGATCCAGGACGCGATGGCGAAGGTGCCCGGCGTGGTGGACCTCCAGGTCGAGCCGCAGGTGGAGATTTCCCAGGTCCGGCTGCGGGTGAAGGTGGAGGAGGCGGCGCGGTACGGCCTCGCCCCCGGCGACGTGTCGCGGCTGCTCGAAACGGCGTACAAGGGCCGTGCCGTGGCGACCGTGCTGGACGCGGAGAAGTATTTCAGCCTGGTCGTGTGGTACGACGAGGGCGCGCGGAACTCGCCCGCGGTGATCCTCCAGACCATCCTCGACACGCCGTCCGGGAAGAAGGTCGCGCTCGGCCAGGTGGCCGAAGTGCTGGACACGACCGGCCCGAACACGCTGAACCACGAGAACGTGGCCCGTCGGATCGTGGTGTCGTGCAACGTCCAGGGGCGGAGCCTGGGCGACGTGGTCGCGGACATCAAGCGCGCCGTCCGCCCGGTCGAGGAGAAACTGCGGGCGAAGGGCGCGGAGTACCGCGTCGAGGACGACGGCCAGTATCGGGCGCAGCAGGAGGCAAATAGCCGGCTCCTGGTGCTGGGCGCGGCCGCCGTGGTCGGGGTGTTCCTGCTCCTGTGCCGGTGCCTGGGGTCGTGGCGGGCGGCGCTCATGGTCCTCGGCGTGAACATCCCGCTCGCCGGTCTGGGCGCGGTCGCGGCGCTCCTCCTCATCAACCGCCCCGACCCGGCCGCGCTGCACGCGGCCCCGTGGTGGCAGTGGCCGGCGGTGTGGTCGCAGGCGACGACGCTCTCGGTGGCCCACTGGGTCGGGTTCATCACCTTAATTGGGATCGTCAGCCGCAACGGGATCATGATGATCGCCCACTACATCCACCTGATGA
>CAZBXY010000443.1:0-5529 GCA_964495365.1 uncultured Frigoriglobus sp.
GGTGTGCGGGTGCGGCTTGTCCACCTTCAGGGCGATCGCCTTGACGATCTTCCCGTCTTTGTCCACCTCGACGATGCGCTTGTTGCCGCTCTCCGCGACCATCGTGTTGCCGTCGGCGAGCCGCTGGAACGCGTGGACCTCGACCCGGCCCTTATACCCTTCTTTCGGTTTTGCCTCGTAGCGCCACACCACTTCCTTCTTCGGTGTCATCTCGGTGACAACGGTTGCGCCGGTGTGGAGCAGGAAGTTGCCGTTTGGGAGCAGGTGAACGTCGTGCGAGTTGTACTTGCACTCGACCTCCCACTCGACTTTGCCGTCAAGCCCGACGAGCGCAACGCGCCCCTTGTCCTGCGCAAGGACGCGGTAGCCCGGGTGCTTCGGGTCGCCCGCGAATACCGGAAGCGCGGTCAGAAGCAACGCAACAGAGAAGAACAGTCGCATCAGAAACCTCGGGGAACAGGACGGTGCAATTGTATACAAACGTCGAGTTGAAAGGTTGCCAGCGGGTCAAAGATTGCCAAAGATTGCCACCTGGCAATCTTTGACTTCGCCCTTGTTTTTCCAGCGTTTCGTCAAAGATTGCCAAAGATTGCCAAAGATTGCCAACTCGCCACCCCCGCACCGCAATAACTATACAAAATTATACAATTTTGCCGCGAGGTGTGTTCACTTCGCCGGTTTGTATTCCGGCTCCCAGATCCACGGGAGTACCTTCGCCCGTGCGGCCCACGATTCCCACTTCACGACCAGCTCCTTCACCTTCTCCGGGTGCTTCGCGGCGAGGTCGGTCTGCTCGGTGCGATCGGCCTTGATGTCGTACAGCTCCCACTTGCCGCCCGGACCCTTCGCGACCAGCTTCCAGTCGCCGGCGCGCAGCGCCCGGTTGCCCTCGTGCTCCCAGTAGATCGCGGCGCGGTCGATCGGCTTGTTCGCGAACGCCGGAACGAGGCTTCGGCCCTCCAGCGGCGTGATCGCGTGTTCGCCGACCGTCTCGGGGTACTTCGCGCCACTCAGTTCGACGCACGTCGCCATCACGTCGATCAGGTGGCCGGGTTGCGTGCGGAGTTCGCCCCGCGCGGAAATGCCCTTGGGCCAGTGCGCGATGAGCGGGGTGCTGATCCCGCCCTCGTGGACCCAGTGCTTGTACTCGCGAAACGGCGTGTTCGACACGTTCGCCCACCCGCGGCCGTAGGCGATGTAGGTGTCCGGGCCGCCGGGCGTGACCCTCGGCCCCATGCGCACCGGAAACCCGTCGCGCGTTTGCGGGGGGACGCTCGTCGTCGCCTGGAGCGCGTCGGGCTTCATCGGCTCGAAGGTGGGCTTTTCGGGGCGCGCGATGTTCGGGTGGTTCTTGTTCCCGGTGCGGCCCTGCAACTCCGCGCACCCGCCGTTGTCCTGCATGTACAGGATCAGCGTGTTGTCGAGTTGTCCCGTGCGCTTCAGCTCCGCGACGATCTTGCCCACGCCCTGGTCCATACGATCGACCATCGCCGCGTACACCTCCATACAGGAGGTTTCCCATTCCTTGTCTGCGACCTTGCTCCAGTCCTCCGCACCGGGCGTCATCCCCTGTTTCGGGTCGATGAGTCCGAGCTTCGCGGCCTTCTCGAAGCGGGCCTTGCGGATCGGCTCGTAGCCGGCCGCGTACTTCCCCTTGTATTTGGCGATGTCTTCCGGCAGCGCGTGCATCGGCCAGTGCGCCGCGGTGAAGGCGACGTAGAGCAGGAACGGCTTGTCCTTGTGCTGCTTGTCGTGTTCGCCGACGAACTTGACCGCGTGATCGGAGATGGCGTCGGTGTAGTAGAAGGTTTTCGGCGTGTACTCCGGGTCCGCGAAGGGCGAGATCTGTGTGTTGTCGCGCGTGAGCGTGCCGGGATCAAAGAAGCTCCCGCCGCCGTTGACGGTGCCGTAGAACCGGTCGAACCCGCGCTGGAGCGGCCAGTTGTGGTTCGGCGCCTTCGGGCCGATGTGGAGCGTGACGTGCCACTTCCCGACCGCGTAAGCACGGTAACCGGCCGGCTTCACGGCTTCGGCCAGAGTAACGCAGTTGCGATTGAGGTCGCCGCGATAACCGGGGAACTTGTCGCCCCGGTCGTTCATCATGTGCCCGATCCCGGCCTGGTGCGGGTAGAGGCCGCTGAGCAGAGCCGCGCGGGTCGGGCAGCACCGCGCGGTGTTGTAGAACTGCGTGAACCGCAGTCCGCCGGCGGCGAGCGCGTCGAGGTTCGGGGTGTTCAGTTCGCCGCCGTAGCAGCCGAGATCGGAAAAGCCCATATCGTCGGTGAGGATGACGACGATGTTGGGTTTGTCGGCGGCCGACAGTGGCGCGCCGAAGGCGAGCGCGACAACGAGGAGGGAGAGGGTGCGCATGGGAGTTTCCTATCGTTTTGATTTCTTCCCCGTAGCCCGACTCTCCGAGTCGGGTCCGAACAGTTGAGCACCCGACTCGGAGAGTCGGGCTACGGGGAAGAAGTCAAGACGCGCCATCTTCACTTCATCAGCGGTAGCGTATCGTCCCACAGTTTCTGTTCGCGGGCCATCGCCCGGCGCAACCCCAATAGCAGCTTCGAGTAGTTCGGGTCGCCGGACACGTCCTTGAGTTCGTGGGCGTCGTTGACCAGATCGAACATCTGGACCCGCTCGGCCTTCGGGTACCAGATGAGTTTACAGGTGCGGTCGCGGACCATCCGCTGAACGTCCTTGTACGCAGCGAACAGGTATCGCCGGCGACCCTCGTCCTTCTTCCCGGTCACGACCGGCGCGAGCGACTCGCCCTCCAGCCCGTTGGGGACCGGAACGCCCGTCAGCTCGCACAGCGTCGGGAACAGGTCGAACAGGTAGACGAGCGCGTTCGACTGGCCCTTCGCGACGCCCGGCCCGGCGAACACGAGCGGCGATTTGAAGTGCTCGTACAGGTTCTGCTTGCCCATGAGGCCGTGCCGCCCGCCGACCGCGAGCCCCTGATCGCTCGTGAAGACGACGATCGTGTTGTCCGCGTGCCCCGCGTCCTTGATCGCCTCCAGAATGCGGCCGACCTCGTGGTCGAGGTTGCTGATACAGGCGTAGTAGTCGGCGAGGTGCTTGCGCATCTCCTCTTCGGTCCGCGGCACCGGCGCCAGCTTCTCGTCGCGCACCTCCAGTTCGCCGTTGTCGAACGGGTGCCGCGGCATGAAGTTCTTCGAGAGCGTCAGCTTCGCCGGGTCGTAGAGCTTGTGGAACTCCGGCGGGGCGGCCCGCGGGTCGTGCGGCACCGACGGCGCGAAGTACACGAAAAACGGCTTCTTCCCGTCGTGTGCCTTCACGAACTCGATGACCGCGTCAGCGCACTTCTGCGCCGTCGGGGCGTTCTGGTGCGCAATCTCGACGTTCTTGCCGAACTGTCCGTGCGCGAGCCGGAACGAGTTGCCGGGCTTCCCGACGTGCAGGGTCTGGTACCCGGCGGCGCCGAAGGTGGTGGGAAGCGTCGGGCCGTCGTAGGTTTTGGCCTGCGGGTTCGGGATGCGGAACAGCGACTTGCCGGTGAGGATCATCGTGCGGCTGGGCGTACACACCGCGGGCACCATGCTGCCCTGACAGTAGGCGTTGGTGAACGAGAACCCGCGCCGGACGAGCTTGTCGAGGTGGGGCGTTTTGATCTCGGCGTTGCCGAGCAGCGCGATCGTGTCGAACCGCTGGTCGTCGGCGAGGACGAAGAGGACGTTGGGCTTTTCGGCGGCCGAAAGCGGCGAGCCGAAGGCGAGCGCGAACAACGCGAGTAGGGAGAGGAGACGCATGATGGCTCCAGGCGAACGGCCGGTGTCAGCCGGCCGGTGAGGGCGAGCGGCGCGGCGTAAGCCCGCCGGTGATGCGTTTGCCACCGGCCGGCTCACACCGGCCGTTCGCCGAGTGCATCGAGCGCGGCTTTCAACTTCACGCCGGCGTCCGGGCGGACCATGCTCACGAACGCGATCTTGCCGCGCAGCCAGTCGCGGAAGTTCGGCCGGCCCTCGCGGTTCTGCGCGTCCAGCCCCTCGGACCTGGCGCGGTGCAAAATCGCACGCAGTCGGCGCAGTTCGTCGCGGCTGATCGACGGCTTGTCGTTCACCACGACGCCCGTTACCGTCTGGGCGGCGCTGCGGCGCATCACGCGCGTCTTCTTCTCGTTGACCGCGAAGCCCTCTTCACGGGCGATGTTTCGCACCTTGGCGAGCAGCCAGCCGATTTTGCCCGCGAGTTCCGCCCCGCCGCTGAACGTGATGTCGTCCGCGTAGCGGGTGTAGGTGAGGCCGAGTTTCGCCGCGACGCCGAGCAACCGCTTGTCGAGCTTCCGCGCGACCTGATTGGAGAGGCCGGGGCTGGTGGGTGCGCCCTGCGGCAGCCCGCGCGGGCCGGTCGCGGCCTCGTACTTCACGCCGGCGTAAGTGACCGTCGCCCGCGGGCACTCGGTGCAGAGCAAAGCGAGCACCGACGCGACGCTGCCGGAATAGCCGTATCGCTCGAAGACGGCCCGCACGCGGAAGTAGTGGATCGTGGGGAAGAAGTCGGACAGGTCGAGGTTCACCACAACCGCTTTGCCAACATGCGGATTGGCGTTCGATACGATCCCGCGACCGGGAACGAACCCGTGGGCCGCGTCGGTCACCGGCATCTTGCCGACGCAGTTCGCCAGAATCCAGTGTTGCGCGGCCTTGAGGCGCTTGTGCGGGGCCGCGAGCGTGCGCATCCCGCCGCTCTTTTTCGGCACCTGAAACTTGACGTAGTGCGTGCGGGTGGCAGCCTCGGAGTGAAACGCGAGCCACCGGAGTTGCTTGATCGTCAGCCCGAGTGCCTTCGCCACGTCCGCAGGCGTATGCATCACCGGCAGGCCATAGGCGGCGAGTTGCGCCTCGTCGCTCATGCGCAGGTGGAGCCGCCCCGACACCCCGCGCCCGAGGTAAATGACATCAGTCGCGCGCCGGTGCCGGATCGCCTCGGCGCGGGCCTTCTTCCGCGCCGCGGACTCGGCCTTCTTGCGCTCCTTCTCGCGCTCCTTCGAGTCGCGGTACGCCTTCACCGCGGCGGCCCCGGCCAGGCCTGCCGCCGCGGCGAGGTTCACGTCGGTCGGCTTGACCTTGTCGTACTCCTCCCCGACGCGGTGGATCTCGTTCAGTTCTTCGGGCGAGAGCAGCCCGTGTGTGACGAGCGCGCGGTCGATGAGCTTGGTGCGCGGGTCGCTGACCGGCGGGATGAGGCTCTGCCGACCGAACTGGAACGCGGTCGAGAGCAGGTTGCCCTTCTTCGCCGCATCCACGATTTCCTGCCGCGACACGGGTAGGAACTCGGTCGCCGCGTAGGGGTCGGCGTTTGCTTCGGGTGTCGGTTCAGAAGTCGGCGCGGGAGTAGCCGCGACCCGAGGGGGAGCGCCAGGAACTGGCGGCCCGATCGGGTCGGGTTCGACCTTGCGCCCGCGGCGGAACATCCAGTCGAACAGGCCCATTGGCGATCTCGGCGAACGGCCGGTGTCAGCCGGCCGGTGAAGCGATAAGCAGCGTGAGGCGCGGAGGTCTCACC
>CAZBXY010000444.1:0-5518 GCA_964495365.1 uncultured Frigoriglobus sp.
GCCACTGACAGCGAAGGTGAATGGCCCGCTCCCTGCCGGTCGCGGCTCACTACGCCGGTCGCGGCTCACTACGCCGGTCGCGGCTCACTACGCGGGTCGCGGCTCTATTGCCTACACCACCCGGCCGCGATCCAGTCGCAGGGTTTGCGTTACGCTTTGTGGCAGTTCGCCCGGCTCGTGAGTGACGAACAAGAGCGTCTGGTCGGCACCCAGTGAGTGGTCGAGGAAGTTCCGGCACCGGGCGGTCGCGTCCGCATCCATGCCCTGAAACGGCTCGTCGAGGATGAGCAGCGGGGGCCGTTTCACCAGCGCCCGCGCCAGCAAGACGAGCCGCTGCTCGCCGGTGGAGAGCGTCTTGAACGCCCGGTGCGCGAGGTGGGTGATCCCGAAGTCGCCGAACAGCCCCGCCACCATCCGCTCCTGCTCGTCCGTTGTCGGGCGGTCGGCGAGCGCGTCGAAGAACCCGGTCGCGGCGGCGCGCGCGGCGGTGAGCGGTTCGGTGAAGTAGAGGTGGAACTCCGGCGACAGGAGGCCGACGTTCCGCTTCACGTCCCAGATCGTTTCGCCGCTCCCACGGCGCCGGCCGAACAGGCTCACGTCGTTCGAGTACGCCTGCGGGTGATCGCCGCACAGCAAACTGAGGAGCGTCGATTTGCCGCTGCCGTTGGGGCCGAGTACGGCCCACCGCTCGCCGCGGCGCACGGTCCACGACACGCGATCGAGGATCGTGTGCCCCGCGTGGGTAACGGTGACATCGCGGAGCGAGATGATCGGGTTAGAAGAACCGAACCCCCCGGCCTCCTTCCCTGGGAAGGAAAGGGGAGAAAGAGGCGCAGAGGGCGCGCCCTCGCCTTCGGTTCTTGGTTCTGCTCCCCCTTCCTTCTTAGGGAAGGGGGTCGGGGGGTTCGGTTTCTTCAGCGCAAGCACATTCGTCACCCACTTCGGAACCGCGTCCGCGCGGCAGATCAGCACCACGCGCTTACCCTCGCGGAGCAGTTCGCCGAGTAGCGCCGTGAGGTCCGCGCGGGCCGCGGCGTCGAGGCCGATGAACGGGTCGTCGAGGACGAGCAGTTCGGGCTTCGCGATCAGCGCGCGGGCCAAGCGGGCGCGGCGCGTCTGGCCGTTCGAGAGCGTCATGAACGGCTGCGGGAGCAACTCGCGCAGGCCGAACCGCTCGCAGACCGCGGCGCGGTCCTCGGGGGAGCCGATCGACAGGAAGTCCGCGAGTGACACCGGGGTGTCGCTGGCGCTGTCGGCGAACTCGAACCGCTGCTGGTAATAGCGCCCGGCGTAGGAGAACAGCCGCGAATCTTCCTTGAACGTCACGTGCGAAACGACTTGCGATGCGTAATCAACCCGCCGCCCCGCGGCGCGGAGTCGGTCAAAGAGCGGCCACGCCAGCGCCCCGCCGTGGATCGCGTGCCGGCCGAGCAGCACCTCCGCGAGCGTCGTCTTGCCGCTGCCGGTCGGCCCGACGACCGCCCACGCCTCGCCCTCGCGCACCGTCCAGTTGAAGTCGCGGAGGACGGTTTCGCCCCCGCGAACGACGGTCGCGTTGGTCAACTCGAAGACGGTCACGCCTTCAGTACCTCGTCCGCGCCTTCGGCGAGGAGCATCGCGGCGAGTTCCTGACCCAGCGCGAGCGGGGCGGTTGCCAGTCCGCTGTGCGTGGCGACGATCCGGCGCGTGCCGTCGGGCGACAGCACCGCACCACGAACCGTCAGCACGCCGTCGAGAACGTTCGACGTGACGCCGATCGGCACGAGGCACCCGCCGCCGAGAGCGTAGAGCATCGCGCGTTCGGCTTGGACGCGGGCGAATGTTTCCGGGCAGAGGAGCACGCTCACCACGCGCTTCGTTTCGGCGTCGTCGGCGCGACATTCGAGGCCGATTGCGCCCTGGCCCACTGCGGGGAGCATCCATCGCGGATCGAGAACTTCGGTAATGCGGTCGGCGAGGCCGAGCCGCACCAGGCCGGCTTCGGCGAGGATAATCGCGTCGAGGGACTGCTCGTCCAGTTTGCGGAGCCGCGTGTCGATGTTCCCGCGCAGGTCGAGCAGCTTCAGGTCGGACCGTCGGTTCAGTACCTGCGCCCGCCGGCGAAGGCTGCTGGTGCCGACCGTCGCGCCGTCGGGCAGGTCGTCGAACCGTTTGTATTTGCGCGAAACGAAGGCGTCGCCGGTCGGCCCGCGGGCCGGCACCGCGACCAGCTCCAGTGCCGGTTCGGGAACGGTCGGGAGGTCTTTGAGGCTGTGGACCGCGACATCCGCGCGGCCGTCGAGCAGCGCGTTCTGGATCGCCTTCGTGAAGACGCCGAACCCGCCCATCGTGGAGAGCGCGGAGGCCTGGTCGCGGTCGCCGTGCGTCTCGATGAGCACCAGTTCGACCGCCCGCGGGGCCGCGACCGGCCGCAGCGCGTCGGCAACGAAGTTCGCCTGCCACAGCGCGAGCGGGCTGCCGCGGGTACCGAGTCGGAGTGGTGGGGTCATGGTGCTTCGCCGGGCGCGCCGTCGGCCTTCAGGCGCTCGCGGAGCCGGGCCCCGACTTCCGCCGGCGGGGTCGTGCCGGTTTCCAGTCGCCGCTGCTCCGCGGGGTCCGCGTCGGCCTCTTCGAGTGCGAACCACACCGGCCGGCGCCGGTCGGGATCGGCGGCCGCGCGCGGGAAGAGGTGCCAGTGCAGGTGCGGCACCTGATTACCGAGCAGTTCATAGTTGAGCTTCAGCGGGCGGAAACACGCCTCGATCGCGGCGGCGAGCCGGCACATCTCGTCGAGGTACTCGGCCCGTGCTGGCAGTTGGCTGAGTTCGGTGGCGTGGTCGCGGGCGACGAGGACGCAGTACCCCGTGTAATACTGCCACTGCCCCAACACCGCGACGGAGTGCGGGAACCGCCAGACGACGTGACCCGCCGGCCAGCCGTCCGGGTCGGCGAGCTTCTTGCAGAACGGGCAGTTCGGATCCGGGGTCATGCGGCTATCGTAACCCTCGGGTGCAAAGAAGAAAGCCCCGGTCGCACAAGATGTGCGACCGGGGCTTTCGGGTTGTTAGAAGTCGCCGCCGCCGCCGTAGTCACCGCCACCGCCACCGAAGTCGCCGCCGCCGCCGTAATCCCCACCACCGCCGCCGTAGTCCCCGCCGCCGTAGTCCCCACCGCCCCCACCGTAATCCCCGCCCCCACCGCCGTAGTCTCCACCGCCACCGCCATCGCCGCCCCCGTAGTCGCCCCCGGTGTCGGTCGCACTTCCGCCGCTGTAGTCGCCGGCCCCGGTGTCGCCGGTGTCCGCACCGTGAGCGTCGCCCGCGGTGGCCTCACCACCAAACGCTTGCGGCGGGTAGTGAGTTCCCATCATGCTGTTGTAGAGCCACATGCCGGCCATCGCGCCGAACATGCCGCCGAGCAGCGCGGTGCCGAAGCCGAACCCACCGCCACCGCCCCCGTACCCCGGGCCACCGCCGTAACCGCCGCCACCCGCGTAGGCCGGGCTGGTCAGCGCGCGGATGATACCCACAACCAGCCAGATCGCGAGCAGCACAACAATGCCCAGACAGATCCAGCCACCGATGCTCATACCGGTCCTCTTGGTTGTGGCCGCCTTCGTGTCCTTCGTCGGCGTGCCGTCGGTGTGAACGACCTTCGTTCCCTTCAGGTCGTTGATAACGTAATCCGTCGCCTCCAGAAGCGCCCGGTCGCGAATCGCCTGGCGCTCCTCTACAGGCTTCTTCGCGGATTCCAGGAACGCCTTGTTGAAAATCTCGGCAACGTGGCGCCGATTTGCGTCGTCGAAGCCGCGGTTGCGGGTTTCGGTGTCGAGTACAACCTGGGTGTGGCCGTTGGGGCTCATGACGATCAGCGTGTACGGCCCCTTCGCCTTGTCCCCGGTCGCCACGTCTTGCGCCCACCGGTAGACGTACTCGTTCTTGTTCGACGCCGCGTTGTACGCGGAGAGCCGGTCGGCCGGCACCGACTTGTACGTATCGACGTGGAAGTGCAGCCCGCGGTCGAACCGCGCGGCCGACATTCGCCGCTCCGCGTCGCGCTTCGCTCCCTCAGAGAACAGGTGGGCGTCGTCGTGAATCGTCATCCGGCCGGGAATGTCCGCGGCTCGAGCGGTTCCTGCGGTTAGCGTGAGCAACCCGCCGGCCACCAAGGCGGCGAGTGTCGCCCAGCCCTTCGTCAGCAGTTTCATGGGTACTCCTCGGAGGTCTTGGGTTTCGTTATCGTCAGGGCTTGACCTTCGTGCCCTTCATCTCGCTAATCACGTGGTCGGTCGCCTTCAACAGCGCCGCGTCGCGGTGCCGGGTCCTCTCGTCGCCGTCCTTCTTCGCCGCTTCCTTCAGTGCGGTGTCGAAGATCTTCTGAACCGCGCCCGAGGACGTCTGGCCGAACCCGCGGTTGACCGTTTCCTCGTCGGCCAAGACGACCGTGTAGCCCGGCTTCATGCAGATCAGGACAAACGGCCCCTTCGCCCGGTCCTTCGTCGCGACCGACTTCGCCCAGTCGCGCATCACCCGGTCCTTGTCCCCGTCATCATACTTCTTCTTCCACTCGGCCGGCATCTCTTTGACCGTCGTCACGTTGAAGTTCAGCCCGTGGTCGAACTTCGTACCGGACATCTTCTTCTCGGCCTGCTTCTTCGCCTCCGCGGAGAACAACCCCGCGTCATCGACCACGAGGAGCAACCCCGGCTTGTCGGTTGCAATCGCCGGGCCGGCGGACAACCCGACCGCCAGCGCGACCACCGCCCACACCGGTACGAGCTTCATGGCGACTCCGTGCGAGTGTGCGACGTGATCCTGTCGCATTCTATCTCAGTTGGTGGCAGTTTCCGCGGGAATTCGCGCCCGGTTTCGCCCCCACCTCACTCTCCGCCCCCGCACCGGGTATCATAACCCTACTGCCCGCGAGCGGGACCGCGGTTGCCGTCCGTTCACTCGTGGGGTCAGTGAGTATTCGCCGCATTCGGAGCAATCTTAACGTGCCGAAGCTTCGAGCCACAACTATTTTGGCTGTAAGGACTTCCGACGGGGCCGCGATCGGCGGCGACGGGCAAGTGACGCTCGGAACCGTCGTGATGAAGGCCGACGCGCGCAAGGTCCGCAAACTGTACGAAGGAAAGGTGCTGGCCGGGTTCGCCGGGGCCGCCGCGGACGCCTTCAGCCTCCTGGACCGCTTCGAGCAGAAGCTCCGCGACTTCCAGGGGTCGGTTCCGAAGGCCGCGACCGAACTGGCGAAGGAGTGGCGAACCGATCGCGTTCTGCGCCGGCTCGAAGCGATGCTCGTCGTACTCGACCGCGATCACCTGCTGCTGGTGAGCGGAACCGGCGACGTGATCGCGCCGACCGACAACGTGCTGGCGATCGGCTCCGGCGGCTCGTACGCGCTGGCCGCGGCGCGGGCGCTGATGGCCCACACCGCGATGAAACCGGTCGAGGTGGTGCGCGCCGGGCTGGAGATCGCCGGCGACATCTGCATCTACACCAACCGTAACATCGACGTACAGGAGTTATAGGGCGAACCC
>CAZBXY010000445.1:0-5493 GCA_964495365.1 uncultured Frigoriglobus sp.
CGCCCGCGCGATCGGCGGAACGGGGAAGGGGTGGGACTACCACGGCTTCCGCGGCGAGAGCGTCACCGGGCGGCTCGACGAGCTGCTGCCGATGACCGACCAAACGCTACCGGCGTTACTAACCGACCTGGAACAACGCGGGATGCTGGAGGAGACTCTGGTGGTGTGGGTCGGCGAGTTCGGGCGCACGCCGCGGATCAGTTCCAACGGGGGCCGCGACCACTGGCCGCAGTGCTACTGCGCCGTTCTCGCCGGCGGCGGCACGAAGCGCGGGTTCGTGTACGGCGCCAGCGACAAGATCGGCGCCTACGCGACGGTGGGGCAGGCGCGCCCCGAAGACCTCGCTGCGACGATGTTCGAGGCGCTCGGCATCGACCCGGAAACCGAAATCCGCGACAAGCTGAACCGCCCGCTGCCGATCGCTCGCGGCAAGCCGATCCAGGAGCTGTTCGCGTGAGGTACTCCATTCGCGCTCGTTCGGCGCTCGTCGCGTGCGGGCTGCTGTTACTTTCCGGTTGCTATGCGATCGAAGACTCGCCGGAGCGGACCGTCATTCGGTTCGCGCCGTTTTGGCGGTTCGTCATGATCGCGTTCCCGGTGGGAACGGTCGGGGTGTGCCTCGCGGCGTGCCTGTACCGACCGGTCCGCATCCCCGCGGCACTCGGCGCCGCGGGCGTGGCGGGGTTGAGTGCGCTGATCGTGCCCGGCATGTACCTGGATCGGGTCGTCATCACCCCAACCGAGATCACGCAGAAGACCGGTTTGTGGTTCGCTCCGATGGTCAAGGGGTTCCGGTATGCCGACGTGCGGGCGGTATCGATCCGCACCGTGCAGAAGAAGAACATGGACGTCCGCCGGTGGGTGGTGACGCGAATCGACGGGACGACTTGGGAGATCGATCCGGGCGACTTGTGGGAGTACAACGAGAGCGTTGTTGTCGCGAAGTTGCGCGGGTACGGCGTGCGCGTCGAGTAGGGCACGGTTACTTCCCGATCGCGTAAAGCGTATTCTCGGTGGTGAGGTACAGCACGCCGTTGACGACCGTCGGCGTGCTGCGGACGGCCGCGGGCCACTCGATCCGCGCCAGCAGGTACTTCTTCTCGATCAACCCGCGCTTCTGTTTGATCTGCCGCTTCGCGTCGCGCTCGTCGGCCGCGACGAAGTCGAACGGGTCGATCACCTCCGGCTTCGGGTCGTGTCGGAACACGAACAGGTCGCCCCCGTCCGTGCCGACCAGCACCTTCCCGTCCACGAAGTACGGCGACCCCCAGACCGACGCCCGCGTGTCGTGGTACCAGTAGGGCTTTCCGGTGTCGGCGCTCAGGCAGTGGACGTAGCCGTGGATCTCGGCCGCGTACACGAGATCGTCCGCGATCGCCACGGTACTCAGGGTGCGGCCGAACTTGAAGTCGCGCGGCGCCCACTTCCGCGGTTCCTCGCCGCCGTACACCCACACCACCGCCGAAGCGGGGTTCGGCTTCGTGATCGCCTTTTCCGTCCCATCGGGTTGCTTCTCCAGGCGCACGAGCAGGTCCGGCGACACGTCGCGGTCGGGCGCCTTCGCACCCAGCTCCACCGCCTTCTTTAGATCGATGCACCACAGGTGCGCGAGGCCGGTAGAGTGTTCCGGGCACTGGCCGGTGCCGATGTACACGCGCCCCTTGTACACGACCGGCGTCGCGACGAAGTCGCTCTTGTCGCCGGTTCCTCCGAGTTCGTAGCGCGCCCCCTTGCGGTTACCGTCGAGCTTCCAGAGCAGCTTGCCAGTGTCGGGGTCGAACGCGCGGAGCCAGCCGTCGCCCTGCCCGTGGATCACCTGCGGCACCGGGTCGGCTGCGAAGGTCGGACTCGACCACTGCCCGTGCAAGATGTTCTTTCCGGGCGAATTGTCCTTCCACACGATTTTGCCGGTGTGGCGGTCGAAGCCAATCAGCGTGGGCGCGTCCGGGCTGGGAATGTTAACGTGGCTGCTGTCCACGCCGTTGCTCGTGCAGACAAACAGCCGGTCACCGACGACCAGCGGCGAGCAGTTCGACATGTTGTGCGGTTCGACGCCGAGATCCTTCCACATGTCGCATTCCCAGATGATGTCGGCGTCGGTCGCGTCCTTGTACTTCTCGTTCGGGAACCCCTGGTTGCCGTCGGCGAACCCGTTCACGTCGGCACAGACGACCGTGCAGCGGTTGCTGACGTAGTAGACGCGGCCCCCGACGATCACCGGCGTGGAGCACAGCCCCTCCTTCGGCCAGTCGGTGACGCCCCCCAGGTTCGGCAACCGGTCGTGAACCGCTTGCCAGAGGAACTTCCCCGTCTTCTCCTCGAACACCATCAGCACGCCCTTGTCGGTCGGTTCCACTTCGCCGGTCGCGTCCTTCCTGGTGTCGCGTTTGTTGCGCGGCCGCTCGTTGTTGGTGCCGACGAACACGCGCCCGCCGGCGACGACCGGGCCGCCGGAGGAGCGGGAGCCGAGTTCGGCCTTCCACAGCAGCCACTCCGCCTCCCACTTCTTGGCCGCGGCCTCGTCGTCCCATTGCGGGCCTTGTGTCGGGAACTTCGGCAGCTTCTCATGCAAATTGGCCATGTTGCGCGCGGGCGTACCGCCGAACATGGGCCATTCGGGCAGCGCCGCGGCCACAGGAAGTGCGAGGAGCGAACCGGCCACAGCCAGAAGCGAGAACCGGGACATGGGACTTCCCCGGAACGTAGAAGAGTTGCGCGCGGATACCGCGCCCGGCCCGCGCGCTTACACGAGTCCCTTTCCGTTCCGCGCGCCGTGTGGTTAAATTGACCTTCCCCACTGCCGTCCCCTTCTCGCGGAGCCTTGCTCATGCGGTTCGTCCTCTCTCTCGTCGCGGCGCTCGTGTTGAGCGCGGGCGCGCTCGCGCAGCCGAAGCTGCCGAACCTCCCGCCCGACCTCATGGCCCCCACCGACCCGCTTTCGCCGGCGGACGAGCGGAAGCAGTTCACGCTCCCGCCCGGGTTCGACGTGCAACTCGTCGCCAGCGAACCGGACATTCAGAAGCCGATGCAGATGGCCTTCGACGCGAAGGGGAGGTTGTGGGTCACCACTTCCTACCACTATCCGTTCGCGTCCGAGGGCAAGCCGACCGACAAGCTGTTCGTGCTGTCGGACTTCGACCCCGAAACGGGTAAGGCGCGGAAGGTGCAGACGTTTACCAGCGATCTGAACATTCCGATCGGCGTTCTGCCGCTGCCGGACTGCAAGTCGGTGATCGTGTCGAGCGTCGGGGAGATCCGCAAGTACAAGATCGCGGACGGCCCGAACGGCCCCACGAGCGACGGCTTCGAGGTGCTGTTCAAGGGCTTCGGCACCCGCGACACGCACGGGATGTACAACTCGTACACGCTCATGCCCGACGGCTGGGTTTACGCCTGCCACGGGTTCGCCAACGACAGCACCGTGAAGGACAAGAGCGGGAACGAAGTCAAGATGCAGTCGGGCCACACGTTCCGCTTCAAGCCGGACGGCTCGAAGATCGAGGTGTGGACCCGCGGGCAGGTGAACCCGTTCGGGATGACGGTCGATCCGTGGTTCAACCTCTACACCGCGGACTGCCACTCGAAGCCGATCACGCAACTCATCCCGGGTGCGTACTACGACAGCTTCGGCAAGCCGCACGACGGGCTGGGGTTCGCCCCGCACGTCACGCGACACGACCACGGCAGCACCGGGCTGTGCGGGCTGGCGTGGTACGACGCCGACCAGTTCCCGAAGGACTATCTCGGCACGATGTTCGTCGGGAACGTGGTCACGAACCGCATCAACTTCGACAAGATCGAGTGGCGCGGGGCTTCACCCGTCGCGAAGGAGTTGCCGGACTTCCTGGTGAGCAAGGACCGGTGGTTCCGCCCGGTCGATATCAAGCTCGGCCCAGACGGCGCGCTGTACGTGGCCGACTTTTACAACAAGATCATCGGTCACTACGAAGTTTCCCTGACCGACCCGCGCCGCGACAAGGACCGCGGGCGCATCTGGCGGATCGTGTGGAGGGGCAAGGGCGAGCCGGGAGCGTCAGCGACCGGAGTTCCCGCGCCGAAGTTCCACCGCGCCGACTTCACGACCGCTACGGACAAGGATCTCGTCGCCGACCTGTTCCACCCGAACATCGCGGTGCGGTTCCTGGCCGGTCACCAACTCCGCGGCCGGCACCGCGCCGGAAAAATGCAGTTGCCGCCGCAGGACGAGCTCGTGGGGCTGGCCCTGAAGATCCCGGACCGGGCCGTGTCGGCGTTCGGGTGGCTGGCGTGTATCGACGAGGGCGCCGAGAAGCCGATCGACGCGAAGGTCTACGACCAGTTGGTGCGCAGCACGTCGCGTGCGGCCGGACCGCTCAAGCCGGAACACATCACCGGGCACGTCGTCCGGGCGATGGCCAGCCGACCGAAGTGGGGCGATGACGAGCGGAAGCTCCTGCTCACCGTCTTCGAGTCGCCCGCCCTGGCCCACCAGACGCGGGCGGCGGTGGAGGCGGTGATCGCGCACCCACACGCGGACTTCGCGCCACCGCTGATCGAGCTTTTGAAGAAGTGCCCGGCGGACGACACGCACCTGCGGCAGGCCGCGAAGATCGCCCTGCGCAACTGCCTGCGGGACGCCGACGGATGGCCGCTCTTTGGAACCGAGAAGGAGCGGGAAGGCCTCGACCCGATTTACGCAGAGGTCGCTCTCGGAGTTCCGAATACGAAGGCGGCCGATTACCTACTCATGCAACTCCGCGACGACAAGCTCCCGCCGTCACGCTTAACGACGTCTGTGGAACACATCGTCCGTTACGGCGTCGAGCGCGACATCCCTAACGCGGTGTATCACCTCACGGCAAAGGGCTGGGGCGAGTACGACGCCGGGGTCGGCGAAGCGCTCCTCGGCCTCTTCCGGGCCGTCCAGACTCGCGGCAAGCGATTGGAGAGCGAGACCGCCGAACGGGTGTTAAATCTCGTGCAAAAGCAACTGACCCGCGAAGACCCGCCGGACCCGTTCGGCGCCGAGAACGTTCAGCGGCTCAATTCCATTGTTCGAGTGCTCAACGCGCTGCCCGCGGTCACGAAGGAGTGGGAGAAGATCAAGGTCTCGGAGAAGATTACGAAGGGTTTGGAAGACTGGGTGCAGCGGCCAAACGCCCCGGTCGATCTGCGCGCCGGTGCGGCCGACGCTCTCCTCCGCATCGCCCCGGAGCAGAGTTACCCCACGCTTCACAAACTGATCGGCGACCCGAAACTGTCCCCCGCGTTCCACGAACGACTGCTGGTGGTGTTCGCGGCGTCCAACAACGGGCACGCGCGGCTCGACGCCCGCGACGCGCTGAAGACCATGCCGTATCGCGTCGCGGTACCGGTCGGACTGGCGCTCGCTAGCACGAAGGGCGGCGCCGAGGACCTGCTCATTGCCGTGAAGGAGGGGAAGGCGCCGGCGCGGTTGCTTCAGGAGAAGGCGATTCTGGAGCGGCTGAAGGCGTCCAACGCGGAGGACTGGCA
>CAZBXY010000446.1:0-5481 GCA_964495365.1 uncultured Frigoriglobus sp.
TCGGGTTGCCCTCTTTGCCCGCGATGCTGGCGATGTTCACGATCCGCCCGTACTTGCGCTCGATCATGCCCGGCAGCACGGCCTTGCAGCACAGCACGAGGCCGGTCACGTTGATGCCGAACACGAACTCCCAGTCCTCGCGCACGCTCTCCCAGATGGGTACGTCGCGGCCCTTGCGGCTGGCGACGCCGGCGTTGTTGACCAGTACATCGACCGGCCCGGCCTTCGACGCGATCTCGCCGAACACGCGGTCGAGGTCGGCCTCTTTGGTAAGGTCGCCCACGAGCGCAATTCCGTCAATGTCGGTAGCGACGCGATTGGCGTTTTCGGCGTTCATGTCGAAGACGCCGACCTTCGCGCCCGCGCCGGCGAGCCGGCGGCAGATGGCCTCGCCGATGCCCTGGCCCCCGCCGGTCACCACCGCCACCTTGCCTGCCATGCTGAAATAGGTTGTGGACATGTTCGGTCCGTTGTTGAGGGTTTGACGGGTGACGTTGTAGGCGACAACTGCCGGTCTGGCCTTCCCCAACCCGCTAACCTTTCGCACAATAACCGCGGCTCTCCGTCACGGACGGGTACTCGCAACGCAATGGCAGGCACGGGATGAAATCTCACCGCGCGGGCGACGGCGAACGGACGCTGGCCGTGTTCATCGACTTCGAGAACATGGGCCTGGGGTTCAACAACCGCCGCGACCGCTTCGAGATCGCCAAGGTTCTCGAACGGCTCGTCGAAAAAGGGAAGATCGTCTGCAAGAAGGCGTACGCCGACTGGTCGCGGTTCGGTATGTACACCGGGGCGCTCCACGAGGCGGCGATCGAACTCATCGAGATCCCGCGGCGCGGGATGACCGGCAAGAACTCCGCCGACATCCGGCTCGTCGTGGACGCAATCGACCTCGCGTACTCGAAGGACCACATCGACACGTTCGTCATCGTGTCCGGCGACAGCGACTTCTCCCCGCTCGTCTCCAAGCTCAAGGAACTCGGAAAGCACGTCATCGGGCTGGGCCTCTCGGACGCCACCTCGGACCTCTTGCGCGACAACTGCGACGAGTTCATCTATTACGAAGACCTCGACCGCGCCCCGCTCATTCCAGTGTCGGTGAACGACTCGATCCCGGAAAAGAAGCGCAAGGTGTTCGCGCTGTTGCTCGACACGCTGCTCGCGCTGCGGCGCGAGAACAAGGAGATCATCTACTCGTCGATGCTGAAAGACACGATCAAGAGGAAGAAGCCGTCGTTCAACGAGGGCTATTTCGGCTACCGCACGTTCAGCGAGTTGCTCGAAGACGCCCAGCGCGACGGGCTGATCGAACTCGACAAGCACAAGTCGAGCGGGATGTACGTGGTGACGCGGTTCGGTCTGGAGATGAAGTCCGGCCCGGTCGCGCCGCCCCCGGCGCGCGTGATCCAGCTCCCGCCGCGGGTCAGTGAGCCGAAAAAGGTGATCGAACTGCCCCCGCGCAGCACCAGCGAACCGAAAAAGGTCGTGGAATTGCCCAAGCCGGTCACGCCGGCGGAAAAGAAGGTCGTGGTGCTGCCGAAACCGGTCGCGGAGAAGCGCGTCGCACCGCCCCCGCCCCCGGGCGACGAACGCGAAGACGAGGACGCGCGCCCGCTCGGCCGGGCGCTGGTGGACGATTTCGACGCGCTCGACGACGAGCCGCTGGACGAGATCCCCAGTTACGGGCCGAAAAAGCCCGTCGAGAAGCCGCCGGCGCCGGCCAAACCCGCCGTCAAGCCCGTCGCGAAGCCCGCAGCGAAGGAAAAGGAGCCCGCAAAGGCCGCGACCAAGCCCGCGGTGAAGGAACCGCCCGCGAAGCCCGCCCGGAGCGCCCGGCCCGCCGCGGAGAAGCCGGCGCGCAAATCCGACCCGAAGCCCGTTCCGCCGGCCGACGACGACGAGTTCGGCGCGGGGCTGTAGCAATACAGACAAGGAGACACGGAGACTGGGAGACACGGAAAATAAAACTGTCTGGTTTTCTCTCCGAGTCTCCCCATCTCCGTGCCTCCTTGTCTCGTCTTCCCTTCCGACGGAGAGTTCCTCTCATGCGCCTCTTCCGCACCGCCGCGCCGCTCGCGGTATCCGCACTCTTGTTCGCACTCAACCCCACGCCCACCCCGGCCCAGCCGAAGAAGGCCGCCGAGCCGCCGGCGACCGACCCCCTGACGATGAAAGTCGCGAAGGGGTTCCGGGTCGAACTGCTGTATTCCGTGCCGAAAGACACGATGGGGTCGTGGGTGTGCATGTGCGTCGATCCGAAGGGCCGGCTCATCGTCTCGGATCAGTACGGGGCACTCTACCGCGTTACCGTCCCGGCGCCCGGGACGAAGGGCGAGACCGCGATCGAGAAGATTCCCGCGCAGATCGGCAGCGCGCAGGGGCTGCTGTGGGCGTTCGATTCGCTCTACGCCATGGTGAACGCGGGCGGCGGCAAGGGCGGCAAGGACATCTCCGGGCTGTACCGCGTCACGTCGTCGAAGAACAACGACACGCTCGACACGGTGGAAACGCTCCGGCTCTTGGGCGGCGGCGGGGGCGAACACGGGCCGCACGCGATCCTCTTGCACCCCGACGGCAAGCGGCTCACCGTGGTCTGCGGGAACCAGACCAGGCTCACGAAATACGACACGACGCGCGTTCCGCCGGTGTGGGGCGAGGACCACCTGCTGCGGCGCGTCCCCGACGGCAACGGCTTCATGGCGACCACCCTGGGGCCGGGCGGGGCGATCTACAACGTCTCCCCCGACGGCAAACAGTGGGAACTTTACAGCGTCGGGTTCCGCAACCAGTACGACGCCGCCTACCACAAGAACGGCGATCTGTTCACCTACGACGCCGACATGGAATGGGACTTCAACACGCCGTGGTACCGGCCGACGCGGGTGTGCCTGGTAACGAGCGGCAGCGAGTACGGCTGGCGCAACGGGGCCGGCAAGTATCCGGTTCACTACCCCGACAACCTGCCGCCGGTGGTGAACATCGGCCCCGGATCGCCGACCGGCGTGTGCTTCGGCTACGGGGCGAAGTTCCCGCAGAAGTACCAGGACGCGTTCTACATCTGCGACTGGAGCTACGGCAAGTTGTACGCGGTTCACTTGCGCCCCGGCGGCAGCGCGTACACCGCCGAACTCGAAGAGTTCATTACCGGTACGCCGCTGCCGCTCACAGACCTGTGCGTGAACCCGGTGGACGGCGCGATGTACTTCGCCATCGGCGGCCGACGCACCAAGAGCGGGCTGTATCGCGTCACGTACACCGGCGAGGGCGTGAAGCCGGAGATCAAGCGCGACGACGGGCCGGCGGACGCGGCCCGCAAGACGCGGCTGGCACTGGAGGCGCTCCACGCGAAGATCGGGCCGCCGGCGGTCGAGGCCGCGTGGAAGGAACTCGATTCCGCCGACCGGTTCGTGCAGTTCGCCGCCCGCGTCGCGCTCGAGCACCAAGACCCGAAGTTGTGGGCCGACAAGGCGCTGACGGAAAAGGAGCCGCAAAAGGCGATTCCGGCGCTACTGGCCCTCGCGCGCGTGAGCGCCCCGTGCCCGGAACACACGGCGGACAAGAAGGTTCATGGCGACCGCGAACTGGGCACGAAGCTCCTCACCACGCTCGGGCGCATCGACCTCGCCAGGCTCACCGACCCGCAAAAACTCGACCTCGCCCGCGTCTACCAGATCGTGCTGAACCGGTTCGGCGTGCCGGCGGCCGAGGACCGAAAAGCGGTTCTCGCGAAGCTGGCCTCCGCGTTCCCCTCCGGCAACCGGTTCCTCGACGGGATGGTGCTCGAAATCCTCGTGTACCTCCAGGACGAAACCACGGCGCCCAAGGCAATGAAGTTGCTCCGCGAGGCACCCACGCAGGAGGAGCAGCTCGAATACGTCCGGTCGCTGCGGATGCTGAAAGCCGGGTGGACGCCGGAGCTGCGGAAGGAGTACTTCACGTGGTTCCTGAAGGCCGGGAACTACAAGGGCGGGAACAGCTTCCAGGGGTTCCTGCGGCTCATCAAGGCCGACGCAGTCGCGAACCTGACGGACGCCGAGCGCGCGGCGCTCAAGGACATCATCAACGCCGATCCGCTGACCGCGAAGATCCCCGCCGAGCCGAAACGGCCGTTCGTGAAGGCGTACAAAATGGACGACCTGATCCCGGCCCTTGAGAAGGGGTTGAAGTCCGGGCGCGACTTCGACCGCGGGCGGAAGCTGTTCGCGGCCGGACAGTGTTTCGCGTGCCACCGGTTCGACAACGAGGGAGGGAGCAACGGCCCGGACTTGACCGGGACCGCCGGCCGGTTCGGCCCGCGCGACCTGTTGGAATCGATCATCGACCCCAACAAGGAGATCAGCGACCAGTACGCCGCGGTGGAGATCCGCACCACCGACGAGCGCGTCATCGTCGGCCGGATCGTGAACCTCAACAACGACGACGTGATGGTGAACACCGACATGCTCAACCCGGGCGGCACGGTGCGCGTGGACCGCAAGCTGATCGAATCGATGAAGCCGTCGAAGGTCTCGATGATGCCGACGGCGCTCATGGACACGTTCAAGGAGGACGAGGTTCTGGACCTGATGGCGTACCTGCTGTCGCGCGGCGACCGCACCCACGCGATGTTCAAGAAGTGACGAAGTCCTCAACGACCGAAGCCCGGAGATGCGTCTCCGGGTTTCGGTCGTTGAGTGGGTGAGGCGGGACTCGAACCCGCATGTCCCTCACGGAACGGGGGATTTTCGTACCACTTCGGCTTTCGCCGCCCGCACGCGGTTCGTGGTCTGGACTATACCTTGACCGTAGGCGCCCGCCGTAGGCCGCTGCCGTCTAGTCTCTACACTTTCTTGTTCTTCGCGTATTTGAAGGGCGCGACGGGTGTGAAGAACAAACTTAGCTCGGTGTTACCTCGCTCGAATCGCTCGGCCGGCGCTTGCATTCGCAATCTTGGCCTCGCTCGGGCAGGGGCTTCACCGAATTTGACAGCATCCCGCGGGCGGTTTCCCCTCCCGCGGCTCAATTCCCTCTAAGTCCCCTGTGTCTGCCATTCCACCACTCACCCACAGGGTTGAATGATGGCACACGCCGGTCGCACCGGCAAGTGCAACCGCCGCTCCATCACGCGAACACTTCGGCCATGTCCACGAGCTGCTTGACCTGATCGGCGCCCAGCCGCGACACCAGCCCGCGAACGGCTTCGAGGTCCGAGAACTGCGGCCCGCCCTTGCGGCCCCGCTTCGCCCCGCGCTTCCCGCCAGCGTTCTTGAGTTGCGATTTGTACGTCGAGATGACTTGCGTCGGCAGTTCGGTGCCGAACTTCTCGACGATGTACGCCTGCAACTCGAGAGGCTTGCTGCCCCGACCTGTCTCCTGGAGCGCCGTCTCGACCATCGCCTTCTGAGTCACCTTCCCCTCGCGTTTACCCTTTGCCACGGTCGTGACTCCAATGTGTGATGTGTGGGCGTTGAGATTAATCGGATCTCAACGCCTGAT
>CAZBXY010000447.1:0-5473 GCA_964495365.1 uncultured Frigoriglobus sp.
CCTATCCCGTGCGCCGAGGACCGCAAGACACACTGCAAACCGTGGCGTGGCCTCCGATCTGGCCATCTTCATAATTCTCTTTTGCCTTTCTCATTATCTCTGGTATCCTCCTCACAATTCGCTCATTTCTGCTCCGGGATGCGGAGATTCGTCCATGTCGCGCTCGCCCGGTTCGTGGGGCGCCGCGGTCGCGTTGCTGCTGTTCCTCGCGCCGCCCGCGCTCACGCAGGACCGCTACGAACCGATCGTGGCCGGCCTTTCGGCGCGGTGCATCGGTCCGGCCAATATGGGCGGGCGCATCAGCGACCTCGCAGTCGTCGAGAGCAACCCGGCCACCTACTACGTCGCCGCGGCCAGCGGCGGCGTGTGGAAGACCACCGACGCCGGCGTCACCTTCAAACCCGTTTTCGACGATCAACCGACCCAGAGCATCGGGGCCATAGCCGTGTGCCCGGCGAAACCCGATGTGGTTTACGTTGGCACCGGAGAGGCCAACCCGCGGAACTCCGTCAGTCGGGGAAGCGGCGTGTTCCGCTCGACCGACGGCGGCAAGACCTGGACGAATTGCGGACTGGCCGACACGCACCACATCGGCCGCGTTGTGGTTCATCCGACGAACCCGGACATCGCCTACGTCGCGGCGCTGGGGCACTGCTGGGGGCCGAACAAGGAGCGCGGGCTGTTCAAAACGACCGACGGCGGCAAAACGTGGGTGTGCGTCAAGTTCATCGACGAGAACACGGGCTTCGTGGACGTGTGCATGAACCCGTCGGACCCCGACACACTTTACGCGGCCGCGTGGGCGATGCGCCGCGACGCCTTCGCCGGCGGCAGCCCGCGCCAGCAAACCAGCACGACCGGCGGGCTGTTCAAGACGACCGACGGCGGCAGGTCGTGGGAGAAGCTGGGCGGCGGACTGCCGGAGAAGGTCGGCTACGGGCGGTGCGGCCTCGCGGTGTACGCCAAAGACCCCAAGATCGTGTTCGCGGTGGTGCAGACGAGCGAAACGGCCGGCGCCACCGGACCCTTCGGGCAATCCGCGACGCCACTGACGAAGGACGACAAGCCCGGCCCGCCAGGGAAGCCCGAAACCGGAGGCGTGTTCCGGTCGGTGGACGGTGGGAAGACGTGGGAGAAGGTGAACGACCTCGTCCCGCGGCCGTTCTATTACGGTCAGATCCGCATCGACCCGTCAGACGACAAGCGCGTTTACGTGCTGGGCGTGCCGTTCCACGCATCGGCCGACGGCGGGCGGTCGTTCACACTGATCGGCCGGACGATCCACCCGGACCACCACGCGCTGTGGATCAACCCGAAGGACGGGCAGCACCTGATCGTCGGCAACGACGGCGGACTGTACACGTCGAAGGACCGCGGACAAACGTTCATTCCGAACCGTGGGCTGGTGATTAGCCAGTTCTACGGCATCGCGGTCGATTCGCGGACCCCGTACCGCGTCTACGGCGGGCTTCAGGACAACGGCTGTTGGGCCGGCCCGGTCGCGACGCGCTTCGCCGACGGGATCACGCCGGCCGACTGGCAACCGCTGCTCCCGCTACACGTGGCCGACGGCTTTCAAACGGCCGTTGATCCCACCGACCCCGACACGGTGTTCGTTGAAGGCCAGTTCGGCGGGCTGTACCGCGTCAGCCTGCGCGGCGGGCCGAAGGGACCGATCGGGAAGCCGATCCGCCCGGTGGCGCCGAAGGGCGGGTTCCCGTATCGGTTCAACTGGAACACGCCGCTCGTACTCTCGCCGCACGACCCCAAAACGCTCTATTACGGCGCCCAGTACGTCTTCAAATCGACCGATCGAGGCGACACGTGGACGCGCATCAGCGCCGACATGACCGCCCCGACGAAGGACAACTTCGGTAACCCGGCCGCGCACACGATCCTGGCGCTGGCCGAATCGCCGGTGAAGGCCGGGGTACTGTGGGCCGGGACCGACGACGGCAAACTGTGGGTGTCGAAGGACGACGGCAAGAACTGGACCGACGTGAGCGACAAGATTCCCGGTGTGCCGCGCGCGCGGGCGATCGCGAACATCGAGTGCTCGCACTTCACCCCGGGCACGGCGATGGTCGCCATCGACCGGCACCGCAACGACGACTTCAAGCCGTACCTGTTCGTCACACTCGACTACGGCGAGACGTGGCGGCCGTTCGCGGGGAACCTCCCGACCGGCGCCGTGGTCGGGGTGGTGCGGCAGTCGTCGAAGGAGAAGTTTCTGCTGTTCGCGGGCACCGAACTGGGGCTGTTCGTCACCTTCGACGCCGGGCTAAAGTGGTATCACCTGACCAAAACCGGGCTTCCGGCGAACGTGCGGATCGACGACATGGTGATTCACCGGCGCGAGCGGGAGCTGGTGATCGGCACCCACGGCCGCGGCATTTGGATCATGGACATCGCCCCGCTCGAGCAACTGGCCGAATCGGTGTGGAAGGCGGATGCGCACCTGTTCGACGTGAAACCGGCGTACTTCTGGAGGTTGCAGAAGCGCCCGTTCCCGCCCCCGCCGGGGTTCAAGGCTCCGAATCCGCCGGTGGGCATCCCGGTTCACTTCCTGACCACCCCGAAAACCGTTGGGAAAGTCGAGGTGACCTGTACGAATGCGGTCGGCAAGCGGGTCGGGCTGTACCTGGGCAAGGACACCGCGGGCCTGGACGGTTGCGTGTTCGACATCGACGCCGGCGGCGATTACACGATCACCCTGAAGGCCGGCGACGTGGTACAAACAAAGAAGGTGACGGTAAAGGAAGTGGAAGCGGAGAAACCGGGGGAGTGAGCAGCAGAAGAGGAGCCGCACGATCAACGCAGAGAAAGACACGATCAGAAAGAAGACAGAGTTCAATTCAATCTCTCTTCTTGGCTTTATCGTGTCTTGTCTGCGTTTATCGTGCGGCCCTCTTCTGTCTGCCGCGAACCTTCGTCCCCTGTCGCGGTGTCACTTCGGCCGTAACATGGTCGTGACGCTTCGGGAGGTTCCGGCTGTATGTCCGGGTGCCACGAGCGTCGCACGAAGGACATTCTCACATGGCAACCGAAGCGGAGTTGAAGGCGGCGGGCGAACGGTACATCCCCAAAGACTACGACCCGGCTCTCTACAAGTTACGGCACTCTCTGGCGCACGTTCTGGCGCAGGCGGTGGTCGAAAAGTTCCCGCAGGCCAAACCCACCATCGGCCCGCCCATCGAATACGGCTTCTACTACGACTTCGACCTCGACGTGAACCCGACCGACGGCGATCTCGAATGGATCAGTAACCGGATGCGGCAGATCATCAAGGGCAAGCACGCCTTCAAGGTGCGCGAAGTGAGCGCTGACGAGGGCCGCGAGATCTTCAAGGACAACCCGTACAAGCTCGAACTCATCGACGGGCTGACCAAAGGCCAGGACGAGTACGGCAACGCCGCCAATTCTGCCGCGACCATCACCGTTTACCAGCAAGACACCTTCACGGATCTCTGCCGCGGACCGCACGTCGAGACTACCGGCGATCTTGACGCGAAGGGGTTCAAGATTCAGCAAGTGACCGGGTCGTACTGGCGCGGCGACAGCAAGAACAAGATGCTGAAGCGGTTCCACGCGACCGCGTGGGCCAGTGGCGAAGACCTCAAGGCGCACCTGGAGCGCGTCGCCGAAGCGGAGCGGCGCGACCACCGCAAGGTCGGCCGCGAACTCGAACTGTTCGCCAACGAACCCGTGTTCGGCTCCGGGTTCCCGATGCTGCTGCCGAAGGGAGCGACCATCCGCCGCATCCTGGAGACCTTCATCACCGAGTACGAGCGGAAGGCGGGCTACCTACACGTCTTCACCCCGGACATCGCGAAGAAGGAGCTTTACAAGATCTCTGGCCACTGGGAACACTACAAGGACAGCATGTTCCCGCCGATGGATATGGGCGAGGGTGGGAACGACGACGAGGAGTTGTGCCTGCGGCCGATGTGCTGTCCGCACCACATTCAGGTGTACAAGTCGAAGGCCCGCAGCTACCGCGAGTTGCCGATCCGCATCGCGGAACTCGGCAACATGTACCGCTTCGAGCGATCGGGCGTCGTTGGCGGGCTGTCGCGCGTGCGGTGCATGACCCTCAACGACGCGCACCTGTTTGTGCGGCCCGATCAGGTGAAGGCCGAGATTCTCGGCGTGATGCAATTGATGAAGAAGGCGTACGCGGATCTCGGCATCACCGAGTACCGCTTCCGGCTCTCGAAGAACGAGGATCCGGCCGGCCCGAAGAAAGACAAGTACGTCGATAACCCGGCGATGTGGGAGAGCAGCATCGCCTTCCTGCGCGAGGTGCTGACGGAAAGTGGGCTGCCGTTTTTCGAGGCGTGGGACGAGGCCGCGTTCTACGGACCGAAGATCGACGTGCAGGTGAAGGACGTCATGGGTCGCGAGGAGACCCTCTCGACCATCCAGGCCGACCAGCACCTGCCGGAGAAGTTCAAGCTCGAATACAAGGACTCCGACGACACCCCGAAGCGCCCGGTGATGATTCACCGCGGCGTCATCTCCACCATGGAGCGGATGACCGCGTACCTGATCGAACTGTACGCGGGTGCGTTCCCCGTGTGGCTCGCGCCGGTGCAGGTCGCCATCGTGCCGATCGCCGACCGACACTTCGAGTTCGCCCAGAAATTCGGCGACGACCTGCTGGCGAAGGATTACCGCGTCGAGGTGGACCTCACCGGTGGGCGGATGCAGGCGAAGATCCGCGACGCGGCCAAGCAGAAGATCCCGTACATCCTCGTGATCGGCGACAAGGAGATGGAGGCGAACGCGGTCGCGGTGCGACTGCGCGACGGCACCGACCTGGGCGCGAAGCCGATCTCGGAGTTCCTCGCGCTGTTGGAGCAGGTCGTCGCGTCGCGCACGCTGAAATTGACCTAGCGACGGCGCGGCGTAAGCCCGCCGAGACGTTTTGTGCTGCCTCGGCGGGCTTACGCCGCGCCGTTCGCCCGTACGTGGACGACGCTGCCGTAGGGCGGTCGGAACCCGGGGTCGCCGTCCACAAGCCCCCACAGCACGCTGTACGGCGGTTCCTCGCGCGGGTACGAGATCATCCCGTCGGTGAGGACCAGCACCGCGCTCACCTCCGGGTCGTCGGCGAGTTCGTCCATCGCCGGACTCATGTCGCTGCCGCCGAACCCCGTGACCTTGTAACTGGTCAGTTCCGCCGGGTCGAGCCACTCGTCGGCCGTGACGCCGACATCACATTGCATGACGTGAACGAGGTTCACCCCCGCGCCCTCGCAGAACGACGCGAGTAAACCCAGGATGTGCGGCAGTGTGTTGACCATCGACCCGCTCGTGTCCAGGACGACGTGCAGCGCCCAACCCTCGCGCTTGCGCCCGGCCAAGATAACGCCGTCGTCGCGGTCGGCGCCGCGGCGGCTCGGTTTCGCGTAACTCCGCGGGCCGGGCGACACCGCGTCGAGCCAGTGTTGCAGCGCCAGTTGCCACGGCG
>CAZBXY010000448.1:0-5456 GCA_964495365.1 uncultured Frigoriglobus sp.
GGCCCAAAATCAAGCCGCACCTCACGAAGGGCAAGGCGCTGTACTTCTCGCACGGCTTCGCGATCGTCTTCAACGACCAGACCGGCGTGGTTCCGCCGGCGGACATCGACGTGATCCTCGTCGCGCCAAAGGGTTCGGGCACGACGGTCCGCCGGCTGTTCCTCGAAGGCCGCGGGATCAACTCCAGCTTCGCCATTCACCAGGACGCGACCGGGCGCGCCCGCGAGCGGTGCCTGGCGCTCGGGATCGCGATCGGCTCGGGCTACCTGTTCGAGACGACCTTCAAGAAAGAAGTGATTTCGGACCTCACCGGCGAGCGCGGGGTGCTGATGGGCGCCATCTACGGGCTGTGGCTCGCGCAGTATGAGGTACTCCGCGCCAACGGGCACTCGCCGAGCGAGGCGTTCAACGAGACGGTGGAAGAGGCGACGCAGAGTCTGTACCCGCTGATCGCGGAGAAGGGCATGGATTGGATGTACGCGAACTGCTCGACGACCGCGCAGCGCGGCGCGCTGGACTGGTTCAAGGCATTCCGCGACGCCTCCAAGCCGGTGTTCGAGCAGCTCTATCAGTCAGTCGCGAGCGGCGAGGAAGCCCGGCGCACGCTGGAGGCGAACAGCCGCCCGGACTACCGCCAGCAGTTGGAGAAGGAACTGAAGGAGGTCGCCGACAGCGAGATGTGGAAGGCCGGCGCGCAGGTGCGGGCGTTGCGGCCCGAGCGGCAGTAGCACGTCTTTCGGGTGGCCTGCTCTCTCCGAGAGCAGGATCGCGAACGAAGTGAGCGACCTCTATCAAGCCACTACGGCTCGAACGATACGCGAAAGAAAAAGCCGCGCCCGTCTGCGCCGGGCTTGTCGCTCTCTCCGAGAGCGACACACCCGATAGAGTGACAACGCGTTGTCACTCACACGACCAAGGGCGTTTCGCGATACCCACACGCTCAAACGCGCGTGAGCCTTGCAATCTCAGTTGTTCTGCACATCTCAGTGACATACCAGAATCACAAACGAGTATAATCACAACTAAAGCGATGACTTTAGTCGTCACTACCGACTTTCCAGAACTTGAAAAATATTTTCCGCCCACTTTGGGAACGGCTCTCGGTCGTAACTGCTTACCGCGCCCCCAGAACCGGAAACCCGAGCGGACGCTCCCATCAACGCTTGAGTGTCACCGCGCCGGCGGGCTATTGACACCCCGCGAAAGCCCCTTCTATGATGCTCCCAACTCAACCGGGGCGCGCCTCCTGTCCTGCCTCCTGCGTTCCGGTCGGTCCGTGCCGATGATCCGACCTATCATCAAGGCACACAAGCGTTTACAACCGAACGTTCAGCTCCGCCGTGTCCGCGGCCGTACCGCGGGGAGTGCCGTCGCCATGTCCACTGCCGAACCGCTCGCCGAGTTCCGCGCCGCGTGGCTGCCGCACGTCACCGACGACGGGCTGAACCGCCTCATCGAACTGCTCGAGAAGTCCAGTCCGCTCTTGATTCACGGAACGTTCACCCGCGCGCTGCCGATGGGCTGCCTCGCGTCGCACGTGGCGTGGAACCACCCGCGCACGCGCCGCTACGACCACGACGCCGGCGTCATGTGGCTCTCGCACGTCGCCGGGCTGAACCCCGCGACCTCGTCCGTCATCCTGGCCTGGGATCACGCCGGATGCGGCGACTTCCAGCTCCGCACCGCGCTGCTCGAAGCCTGCCGCGATGAACAGTTGGAACGCGGAACGCGGCGTGCGGAACGCGGAGCAGAAGACAAGCAAGCGGTGGCCGTGTAACTCACTTCCCGCGTCAACTTCCAATGCTCCCGCGCGTGCTCGAACCCGAGGTGATGGACACCCTGGCGGAAGCACGCGACTACGACCTGATGGACTTTACGGAAGTCAACCGCGCGTTCGTCGCGGACTTCCTCGCGGTGTGGCGGCCGAGCGATTCCGTTCTCGATGTCTGCACCGGGCCGGCGCGAATCCCGATCGAACTCTGCCGACAACACCCGACGCTCGAAGTGACCGCGGCCGACCTCGCGGACCACATGCTGGCACTCGCGGAGCAAAACGTCGAGGCCGCGGGGCTGGCGGACCGGATCACGGTCGAGCGGGCCGACGCGAAACACCTCCCCTTCCCCGCGCACCACTTCGGCGCGGTGCTGTGTAACGGGAGCATCCATCACATCCCGCAACCGGTCGTATGCTTCTCGGAGTTTCATCGCGTCTGCAAGCCGGGCGGAACGATCTTCGTGCGCGATCTCCTGCGGCCCGAAAGCGAAGCTCAGCTTGAACGGGTAGTCAAGACGTACGCCGGCGGAGCGAATGACCATCAGCGGCAGATGTTCGCGGACTCGCTCCGCGCTTCGCTCACCCTGGACGAGGTGCGCGAGCTGGTCGGCCGGCTGAACTACCCCGCGGGAAGCGTACAACAGACCTCCGACCGCCACTGGACGTGGGCGGCGACCCGCTCCTGATCGAAATCCCAAAACCAAATCTCAAATCCCAAACAAACCCCGCACCGGCCTTCTGTCGTGTTTGAGATTTGAGTTTTGAGATTTGGGTTTTGGGATTTCTTCAAAGTGTTCAACCCGATTACCCAACTGGAACGGTTCGGCCGGCTGACGGCGTTCGCCGCGCGGGCGGTCCCGGCCGCGGCCCGCGCGATTCCGCACGGCGGGGAGTGGCTCCGACCGCTGTACGCGGTGCTGGTCGGCGGGTTGCCGCTCGCGCTCGTGACGGGACTCGCGCTGGGGGTCGTGATCTGGCTCCACACGCGCGACGTGCTCGCGCGCACCGGCACCGTCGAGTACCTGCCGACCTTCCTCGCCGCCGCGGTGTTGCTGGAACTGGCCCCGGTGGGCGCGGGGCTGATCGTCGCGGCGCGCACCGGGGCGAGCCTCGGCGCGGAACTGGCTTCCATGCGCGTCAGCGAGCAAATCGACGCGCTGGAACTCCTGGGCGTATCGCCGGTGCGCCGGCTGGTCGGTCCGCGGGTTCTGGCGTGCGTGTTCGCGGTGCCGCTCCTTCACATATTGATCGCCGCCACCGCATTGGGAAGCGGATTCGTCGCGGAACAGGCGACCGGTTCGACGACCTACCTGAAGTACTACACTGCGGCGCTGCGCGAACTGGTGCTGGAAGACGTGATCCCCGCGGGGCTGAAGACGCTCGCGTTCGGGCTGGTGGTCGGCGTGACGGGCTGTTTCATCGGGCTTTCCGCCCGCGAAGGCTCCGAGGGCGTCGGCCGCGCCGCGACCGATAGCGTGGTCGCGTGCGTGCTGCTGGTATTGGTCGCGGACGTGCTGCTGGTGATGCTAATCAAGGCGGGCCAACAACTGCTTTAGGCGAACGGCCGGTGTCAGCCGGCCGGTGTATCGCATCGCCAACCACCGGCCGGCTGACACCGGCCGTTCGCCTACTTCGGCAGTTCCCACCCCTTGCGGTATTCGCGGCTCAGGAACGCGTCGGCCGCCTTGTCGCCGGTGGTGCCCTTTGCGGCGTCCCAGGTGATCGTCTTGCCGGCGCGATACGCGACGTTCCCCAAGAGCACCGCTTCTGCCAACCGCCCGGCGTAGTCGAAGTTACAGAGTGGCGTGCCGGTGCCGCGGATCGCCTCCAGCCACTCCTTGTGGTGGCCGAGCGACGCCGGGATGCTCTGTTCCGGTGCTTTGGCGCCCTTCGCGAGTTCCTCCGGCAAGATCATGTGTTTGCTGTAATCCGAAACGAGACTTCCCTTCGTCCCGTGGAACTGGACCCCGGACCCGTAGCCCTTGTAGGTCTCCTTCCCGCCGTTGGGGCCGCTGACGCCGTGCTCCCAGGTCAACGCGATCGGGATACCCATTTTCGTTTCGGGGAACCCGTAGTTCACCTCCATCACGTCCGGGGTCGTGTTGTCCCCCTTGTACTCGACCTTGCCGCTGGCGGTCACGTGTATCGGCGAGGTGAGGTCCAGCGCCCAGTACGGCAGGTCGATGTAGTGGCAGCCGAGGTCCGCGAGCGTCCCGCCGCCCCACTGCCACCACCACCGCCAGTGGAAGTGCGGCCAGGCGAACTTCCAGTTCGACGGGTTCATTTCCGCTTCAAAGAACTCACCCGTCGTCGGCCCCATCCACAGGTCCAGGTCGAACTTCGCCGAGGGCTTCGTCGCGAGTTTCTTCCCGCCCACCGGGCGGCTACTGTTCCACACCCGAACACTCCTGATGTCACCCAGCAGCCCGGATCGCACGATCTCCACCACGCGCCGGTAGTTGTTCTCGGCGTGGATCTGCGTGCCCATCTGCGTGACGACCTTGTGCTTCGCGGCCAGCGCGCGCATGTGGCGCACCTCGTTGACCGTTTCGGCCATCGGCTTCTCGCAGTAGACGTGCTTCTTGAGGCTCATCGCGATACACGACGGCAGCGCGTGCGTGTGGTCGGGCGTACTCACCACCACCGCGTCGAAGGACTTGTGAGCCTTGTCGAACATCTGGCGGAAGTCGGTGAAGAACTCGGCCTTCGGGAACTGCTCGCGGGCCTTCTTCGCGTTGGCCGGATCGACGTCGCACAGCGCGACGACATTTTCATGGGCCACGCCGGCGAGGTTGGCGGCGCCGCGGTTGGCCACGCCGACCACCGCGACGTTGATCTTCTCGTTCGCGTTGCGGGCGCGCAGGATCGCGGGGGCGCCGAGGGTCAGCGCGGAGGCGGCGAGGAACTTCCGGCGGGAAAGAGAGGAACGCACGGCAGGATCTCCGAGGGGTGGGAACGAACTGCGTTCGAGTGTAGCAAAACCGGGGCTGGCAAGCGAGAGGGGCAAACCGGTCAGGGGAGAGCGGCGCGTTGGGCGACTCGGGCGACGCGCCGCTCTCAACCCCGGACCGCGCTCCCTGGGCAACGCGGAGCTTGTGCGGATGTGTGTGGGGTGTGCGAGCGGGCTTATTTGTTCTCTAACTCGTCAAACGAGTCCAGGTGGTGCATTTCGGCGACGAGTTTTCCATTTTTTCCTCATCCACGACGCAAATCGTTTCAGGTAAGCAACTTCGGAAAGAAAAATACTCAAGCGAGGCCTATTCTGTATAGCGCAGCAACAGTGACGGGAACGCCGACGCGCTGACGGCCGCTCCGACACCGCGCGCCGGAAAAACATTCTCTCACCAGCCCCGCGACGCCGAACTCGCGCGCGATTACAATCGCCGCGAGTCCCCTCCCCCGCGACGAGGCACCCTCATGGCAATCGAACCGCTGACGATCGGTGTGTGCAGTTGGTCCCTTCAGGTGACGAGCGTTCCCGAACTGAAAGGGTTCATGGACCGGCTCGGGGTCGATGTCGTACAGCTCGCCTGCGGCGACCCGCACCACGCGAGCTGGGCCGAGGGCGACGCGCTGCCCGCGGCGGCGCGCGCGGCCGGGTTCCGCATGTCCGGGTCGATGCTCGGGTTCCCCGGCGAGGACTACACCACGCCGCAGACGATCGAGAAGACCGGCGGGTTCG
>CAZBXY010000449.1:0-5396 GCA_964495365.1 uncultured Frigoriglobus sp.
GGGGCCGCCGGCGGCTCGTTCGTGTCACTTCTTCATCCCGGCGGCGGTGAACGTGTCCGGCGGGAAGGTCGGGTTCAGTTGCACGTCGCGGAAGTAGTACGCGCCGACCAGCACCCGTGTGCCGTCCGGCTCGGTGCGGTACAGTTCGGTGCCGACCTGTAACCACCGCTCCACATCGACGAAGATCGTCACTTCCGTAAACCCTTCCGCCGCAACAACTTTCGGATCGGTACTCGCGGTGCCGCCGATCTCGAAGGCGTCGATCTCGACCCGCGGGCAGATCCGCTTGATGACGTGGCACTCGCGCCCGATGTGCTCCGGTGTCCGCTTGCCCAGGTACTCGCACCTCAGTTCGCCCGCGCCCTGCCGGGTCTTCCACGCCTCGTGCGTGCGGAGCATCGAGCGGTACAGCCCGGCGTCGCGGATGCAGTACCGCGACTGACCCTTGGCCAGCGGGCTGGCGGGTTCCATTGGCGAACTGACCGGCCTCAAAACGCCCGGGCGGGTGACGACCTTACCGCCGAACCCCTCCGGTTCCGGCTTTTCGCTGAACAGCGTGGCCTCGATCGGGCGCGCCAGCCCGGTGATGTCGGACGCCGGCTTCCGCGCCCCGGACTTCCAGTTCATCAGTACTTCGATGGCGGTCTTCTTCGTCTCGGGGTCGGGCACGTCGCCGCGGACGTACACCTCGATGACCTCGACGGGCGGTTCGGCGGGGTGCTTCGGCTCTCCCTTCACGCGCTCCTGCTTCCGAAGGGTGAACTGAACTCCGCCCTTCACCTCCCGCTGGTATCGCGACAGGCACTGGGCGAGCATCGCCACCGGGTCTTCGCGAGCGAGTTTGGCGAACTCGTCGGGCGGGGCCAGCGGCTTCTGCGGGTTGTCATCGAAGATCGGAGCGTCCGGTACCGGGGTGGTGCGGAGGTATTTCGAGTAGATCCCGGTCCCGATGCCCACCAGACAGACAGTGACTCCGATTCCACAGACGATGTTTCGCGTCATCCTGCGCCCTCCGGTAGGCGGTTGCGATCGGGACAGTGTACGGCCGCCGGCGGACGGAAACAACACGCGCAGGATACCGCGGATCATCGGAACTGCCCCGGTTGTGGAGATGGCGAGAGCGTGCGTATCTCCCGTGTTCGACCCGGAGCGCCCCGGAACTGCAGTTGAACTCCGCGGCGGTCGATACTATCCGGTGTAAACCGCGCCGTTACGCGGGCCTCGCGGGCTTGTCGTCATGAACCGGCTGGCGAAACTCTCCCTCGTGCCGGGTTTGGCCTGGCTGATCCTCACCGGAATGAGCGAGGCCGGCCCGCGCCGCGTGACCCTGGCGCCGGCCCGCGCGCGGGTGGCCGAATACCGCACGTACTGCGAACCCTGGGCCGCGTCCGCCCCGCTGCCGGCCGACCCGGACGCCCGCCCGCTCGTGTGGGTCGTAGACGGCGCCGGCGACCTGAAGGGCTGTTCCGGCGCCCTTGCACACGCGAACATGTTGGCCGGCAATCCCTTTGAACTGAGCGCGTTCCCGTGGTCGCACGGTTACCGTCGGCTCTTGCTCGACCAGATCGACTGGAGGCACGCCAAAGAACAGGGCCAGCGCCTCGCGACCGCGATCCAGGCTCGCAAGGAGCGCGAACCGGGGCGCCGGGTCGTGTTGGTGGGTCACAGCGCCGGATGCGCGGTGATCCTGGCTGCGGCCGATGTGCTTCCGCCAGACGCACTCGACCGCGCGATTCTGCTTGCACCGAGCGTGTCTACCGGGTACGACCTCCGCCCGGCGCTGGCGTCGGCGAAGGAAGGGCTGGACGTGTTTTGTAGCCGCAAGGACTGGGTGGCCCTGGGGTTCGTGGTGCGCGTGGTGGGCACGACCGACACCGGGTCGGGCGCCGCCGCGGGCCGGGTCGGGTTCCAGCCGAGGGGCGAGGTGGCCCGCGACCCGGCGACCTGCGCGAAACTGCGCCAGCACTTCTGGTCGGCCGAACTGGCGTGGACCGGGCACACCGGCGGGCACCACGGGATGCACAGCCCGGCGTTCGTGCAGACGTACCTGTTCCCACTGTTCGGCGCGCCGGTGAGGTGAAGTCGGTTGTTCGGATGCGTTTCGCAACCCGGGGTTGAAACCCCGGGCTATTGGACGGTGACCCTTTCAGGGTCACGTTTCGGTTTTGGACCCCGAAGGGGTCACCGTTCAATAGCCCGGTTTCAACCCCGGGCTTCTTCTCCCGGAGGGGCAAGGATGCGAACCCGGTGGCTGGTCGCGCTCGGTGTCGCGGTTCTCGGGGTCGGTCCGGCGCGCGCTCAACCGCTGCCGGCCGCGGCGCCCCCGCCGATCCCGGCGCGCGAACCGCCGTGCGACCTTCCCCCGCTCCTCCCCGTTCCTCAATCGAATCCGCCACTGGCGGAAGTGCCCCGCCCCGGCCCGGCGGGCGTCGAGTACGACCACGGCTACAGTTACCTGCCCGAACGGCTGCCGGAGCGCCGGCCGAGAGCCGACGTGTGCGGGCCGCCGGGCGGGCTGTGGGTGGCGCTGTCGCTCGAACTGGCATGGGTGCCCACACGGCCGGCGCCCGCAACGGTCCGGCTGCGCGTCGCCGACCCGGCGCAACCGGGGCGCACCCTCGCCGGGCCGCTCGTGCCGGTGGGCGGGCGCTCCGCGGGGCGGTTCGAGGCCGCGCTGGGGTTGCTCGGCGGCTGGTGGTTCGACGAAGCCCACACCCGCGGGATCGAGGCGAGCTTCTTCACCCGCGACGCGACCACCACCTTCGGCGGGTTCTCCAACGGGGCGCTCGTGCTGTTCCCACGCGGCACCGGGCGTGCGGCCCAGGTGATCGCGTTCCCCGACCCGCTCGCGCCGTTCGTCAGAGGCACGTTCCCGGCCACCCTCGAAACGTTCTTCACGACCGTGGACGTCAACTATCGCCACAAGCTGCTGTGCAGCGACCGCGGGCGGCTCGACGTGCTGGCCGGCTACCGCTATGCGTTCCTGGGCGACGAACTGTACCTGGGCGACGTACCCGACGACGGGCGCGACTACCGGCGGAACCGCGCCGCGGTGTCGAACTCGTTTCACGGCGGGCAGATCGGCCTGGCGGGCGAGGTCCGCGCCGACGGGTGGTATGTGGCCGGGTCGGCGAAGGTAGCGTTCGGCGCGACGACCGCCGAAACGCGCGCGACCGGCGCGTTCGCCGGTGCCGAAGCGCGGGCCGGCGGCGGGTTCCGGCGCCTCACAGCGCTCGGCGCGCCGGACCGGAGCGAGTTCGCGGTGATGCCGACGTTGAACCTCCAGGTCGGCCGGCAGGTGACCGAGCACGCGCGGGTCTTCGCTGGGTACTCGTTCCAGTACCTCAACCGCGTCGCCCGGCTGGGCGACACGCTTTCCCCCGCAAGCACCATTCCGACATTCACCGACTTCTGGGTGCAGTCCGTCAGCCTCGGGGCCGAGTTGCGGTTCTGAAAAGCGGTCAGGCTTGTTCAGCGCGGGTCGCGGCGGCGCGGCGGGCGAACGACTTCAGGTATTCGACCTGCTCCGCGGTAATCGCGTCGGCCGGAATCGTCAGGACGGGGCCGTCGAGGTGGAGAACGGTCCACGTGTCGCCGGTGCGGTACACCTGGAACACCCCGCTGAGTCGGAGCCGTTGCGTTTCGCCCGCGGAGCGCACTTCGAGGTCGGTGGCGTCGGCGATCAGCTCCACCGCGCGCCCGCCGCGAAAAACGATGTCGAACGCGAAGGCGAACAACCCCCGATACACGACCGGTGGGAGAATCAACAGCAACAGCAGCCAGTTCGACGCGAAGAGGCCGGCGTAGAGGGCGCCGAGGGTAAAGCCGGTGGTCGCGGCGACGGCCGGCAGCCACGGCGGCAGTTCGACCGCCAGCCGCTGCCGCCGCGAGAGCGTGAATCGGAGGTGGAAGGGTTCCATGCGAACACCTTCGCCGAAGTGATCGTTACAAACCGCCCCGATACTCAGGATACTGGCCGATGATCAGATCCCGCATGTAGCCGCCCTTTGAACTCGACGCGAGCAGTTGCTTGTAGACCTTCTTCGGCACCCCGCGATACCGCCACACGGCGCCGCTGTTGTAGACCGCGACCAGTTCCTTCGTCGCCTCGTCGTACCCGATCGCGCTCAACATGCTCGACTCGACCGGGATCATCTTCAGCGTGGCCTTCTTCTTCGGGCCGCTCGGCTTTTTGACGGGAACGTTCTTCGGGAGCGGTTCGGCGTCTTCTTCCAGCCACTCCGCGATGCCCGCGTCGGCGTCGGCGAACGCCGCGTCCACGGTCGGATAGTCATCCGCGCCCTCCCAGATCAGCCCGCCGGCGTTCAGGGCGCGAATGAACGAGCGGCTGAACTCGTCGGAGCCGAGTTCGATCCACCCGCCCTCTTCATACACCCATCGCTCGATGTGCGGGTACGCGGCGGCAAACGTGTCGGTAGTCTTCGGTTTGCGGCTCATCGTTGCATCCGGGACGAGGTGTTGGTCAGAACTCGTAGCCCATCTCGACCCAGTAGTGCCAGTCGCCGACGGCCTGTGCGGTCTCCTCGCCTACACCGATCGGTTTCAGTTGTGCGAGAGGGACCGTCAGTTCGTCCTCACCCCAGCGGACCACCACGAACATCTCACGTTCGCACTCGTCCTCCGGTGCCATCCGGAGCACCTCGACCTTCTCCTTGATCTTCAACGGGGACGTGGCTCGCTTCGAAGCGACGCTCGCGGTGAACGGGAATTGGATCTGTTCGTCCAGATAGTAGTACCACCCCATCGCCCGTTCGATCTCGTCGTGAGCGTCAACGACGGCTTCCATCATGATCCGTTCTTCGCGCTCTTCGTCCCTTTTCGGTTTTTCCTTAGCCATGACTACCTCGCGGAGAAAGTGGACTCGCCGTCACGCGCTGGGTTCTTCGAGGTACGTATAGCCTTCCAATCCGGTTTCGTAGAAGCGCAAGAACTGGCGCGCTTCTTGCGCGGTGATGCGCGAGTGCTTCACCGCCTTCTCCACGTCCTTCCGCATCCGGTCGGTGAGCTTCTCCGCACTGTACTGCACGTAGTTCAGCACTTCGGTCACGGTGTCGCCCTTCACGACGGAATCGATCGAGGGCGTACCGTCGTCGGCCAGCGAGACGTGGACCGCGTTCGTATCGCCGAACAGGTTGTGAAGGTCGCCCAGAATCTCCTGGTACGCGCCCAATAGGAACGCGCCGAGATAGTACGGCTCGTCGGCGTCGTGCGGGTGCAGTTCGAGCGTGTTCCGCACGTCGCGGAGGTCGATGAACTGGTCGATTTTGCCGTCGCTGTCGCAGGTGATGTCGCCCAGCACCCCGCGCCGCGTCGGGGCTTCCGTCAAGCGGTGAATCGGCATGAGCGGGAAGAGTTGCTTGATTGCCCACGAGTCC
>CAZBXY010000450.1:0-5383 GCA_964495365.1 uncultured Frigoriglobus sp.
GGGCGGGGTTCACCTACCGATCGGGCTTGCCCACCGGCCAGCTGACACCGGCCGTTCGCCACGTTACTCCTTCGGTTTCCGCAGTCGCAGCGCCAGTACGCGGGCCAGCTCAGGGATCGGCTCCTTGTGGTCGTCCACGCGGAAGTCGATGTAGCGGTCGTTTCCGCCGCCGTAACCGGCCTTCGCTTTCGCCACGTACACCGCGGCCGACTGCTTGCCGCGCTTGTCGCCGCCGGCCTTGTCGCCGGCTTCCAGCGAGGCCATCAGGCGCCACGCGAGCGGGCCTTTCGATTCCTCGAATGCCTTCGCCATCGCGTCCACCACTTCCGGCCCCGCGAGGATGTTTCCCTGACACGCGAAGTGCTTGCCGGTCTTCCCGCCGGCCCAGGCGTTACACTTCTTGCCGGTGAATGTGGACGCTTCACCCTTCGCGTCGATCATCCCGACCTGGCGCTGGTCGCGGCCGTCGTCGTCATCGGTCAGCGCCTTGATGGTTTCCTCCGCGGTCTTGCCCTTGCGCATCAGTTCGAGGCCCTTCGGGCCGTAGGTGACGTTGGCGAAGCTCTGCGTGGCGACCGCGCCGGCCCCGGCCTCGACCCACGGCACCACCGACCCGACCGCGAGGAACTTCGACGCCACCGCGACACCCCATTCCTTCGTATCCGGGTCGTACCCGACGACGGAGAACGTCGCAACGACTTCCGGTTCGGGTGTGGGATCGGACGCGGGTTGTGCGATCGCGGCGAGTGCCGCGAGAAGGGAAAGTGCGAGCGTGAGGCGGAGCATGGGTGGCTTCCTCGTAGGACAGGCCGCTGGCCTGTCACAAGCCAGACTGCGAAGCGGACCCGACAGGCCGGCGGCCTGCCCTACGGTAGCCGCTTCACCACTTCTTTTCCATCATCGATACGATTTGCACCGCGATCTTGGTTTGAACGGCCTGGGCCGCGGTCGAATTGGTCTCGCCGAGTTCGGGCAGCATCCGGCCGCCGGCGATGATCCGCACCGGGACGGGGTTGTCGAGCTGTCGGAGGTCGGGCGGGGGCGGCAGGGTCGGGTCGAACGGCACCGGCTGGTCGTCGGGCGTGCGCGGGATCGGGCGCCCGCCGGGCACCGGGCGCGGGCGCGGGTTCGATAAAATCGTCCCGTCGCGCAGGTCGCGCCACACCACGTCTACCCACACGCTGATTTCCGCCTCGCGCACCTGGTTCTGCTGGTTGCGGTTCTGGAGCGTCTTCTGGATCGCGACGATGTTGCCGAGCAGTTCGGTGTCGGCCTTCTCGTAGTCGGAGGTGACGCGGAAGCTGGTCGTCTTGCCGATCTCGCGGATCACAGCCTCGGTGACGTCCACCTCGAACTCGCGGTACGGGGTGGTCTGGAACGCGCGGTTGTTGAACAGCGGGACGTACACGGTGCGGATGTTCGGGTCGTAGAGCGCCCCGGCGCCGACATCGTAGCGGAGGAACTTGTACCCGCTGCGACACCCGACCGCGGCCAAAGGCGCGACCGCGGCGAGCGTCAGGAATCGGCGGCGGCTGAGGTGGAGCATGTGTTTGGCGCTGAATGAGTCACAGGCGAGCACAAGCCGAAGCAGAAGTGGGTCGCACGATAAACGCGGATAAAGACACGATTAAAGGCAGAAGATCGAGTTCAATTCAATCTGTTCTGATCGTGTCTTCTTCTGCGTTTATCGTGCGGCTCTCTTCTGTCTTCTCTTCCACACGCTCACGGCCCGCTGGCCGGGATCAGGTTCGGATCGACCCGCACGCGGTCCTTCTCTTCCACCGGTCGCGGCTTGCCGAACAGCTCGTTCCACTTCGCCTGCGCGACCGCGAACGGGTCGTTGCCCGGGTCCGGGCGGCCCTCTTTCATCAGCGTGATGAGTCGCGCCTGGCGCTCGCTGGCGAGGTCCGAGTACCGCGTCCCGCCGTACCGCCGGCGAACCAGTTCGTAGTAGAACACCGCGCTGCCGGGGTGTCCCGTGCGCTCGTAATATTCGGCCATCAGGAAATCTTTTTCCGCCTGTTGCGAGCGGATCGCGAACTTCGCGCGGGTCAACTTTTCCGACATCTCCGGGTTGTTGTTCAGTTCCGGAACGCTCGCCTCGGCCATGTGGACCAGTTGCAGCGCCTCGGCGCACTTGCGCCCGTCGTAGACCGCGCCGCCGGTCGCGTTGTTCTTCGCCTGGATCGCGAACGCGATCGCCTGCGGCCGCAGCGGGCTGTCGGCGTGCAACTCCACCAACTGGCTGAAGAACTGGTCGGCCTCCTGGAAGTTGCCGCGAATGAAGTTCACGTACCCGCACCAGAAGATCGCCTTGTCGGCGGTCGGCCCGGTGATGTCGTGAACGTGGACCCGCTCCAGAACCTCGAGCGCGCGGCCCTCCTGGTCGAGCACCGGCTTGGTGCGGTCCCACGGGTTGGGCCACTTCGGGTGCCAGCGGAGTACGCCCTTCTCGTCGGCCCGCTTGTCGAGTTCGTCGCGGAAGTCGTCGAGCCAGTAGTCGCAGATCTGGAACATCCGGGCGCAGCAGTCGCGGCGGTACGCGCCCGTTGGGAAGTCCAGAAGAACCTTGTGGTAGGTGTCGGCGGCCTCGGGGTACTGCCCGCGCATGTAGCGGCACTCGGCCTGCATGAACCGGGCGCGCTCGGCGAGCGTGGCCGAGTTCCCCCGGTTGTCCGCCAGCGTGCGGAACAGCCCTTGGGCCTTCTCGTACTGGCCGGCGGTGAACAGCCCTTCGGCTTCCTGCAACCGCGACTCGGCCAGCGGGTCGTCGTAGTTGGAGCCGACCAGTTGGGCGGTCGCGACGGTGACCCGCTCCTTGAAACTGCGCGCGGAGTGGCACCCGGGCGCGAACACCAGCGCGGCGACCGCGACCAGCGCGCCCGCGCGGCCCGGTCGGAACCTCCTGTCGGCTGGCTTCGCCATCCTTGCGTTCCCCCTCGCCCCGTTCCGATCTCATCGACCGTCAACATACCCCAAGAGCCGCGGGCGCCGGCCCAACACGCAACTGACCGTGTGCCCCAGTAACTGCCGCACCTCGGTCCGCACCGCGGCGGGCAACTCCGGCGCCGCGGCGCCCGCGGCGAGTTCCCGCAGGCACACGAGCGCCGGCCCGGACGCGCCCCGGCGATCGGCGAACGTCGGCCCGCACTGGGGGCACAGCACCCCGCCCGCCGACGCGCTGTATAGCGCGCCTGCGGTGGGGTTCAATCGTTCCACGCCGCACCCGGCGCACGCATCGAGCCGCGGGCTATATCCCAGCTCCTGGAGCCAAACAAGCTCAAACGCCGAGACGGAAGCGAAGAAACCTAACCCCCCGGCCCCCGTCCCTGGTAAGGACGGGGGGGGAAAACCGGCGGAACCCGAGAACGCCCCCCCACCCGCCGGAGGCGAGGCGGCGCCGGCTCCCCCGTCCTTTCCAGGGATGGGGGCCGGGGGGTTAGGTTCTTCTCTTCCCAGCCCCCGCAGCATCTCTACCGCGGCGTCGAACAGCGGCGGGTGTGGGTCGTAGTCCTGCGTGCCGTCGGCGAGCAGCTCCGCGACGTAGTACCCCGCGTACAGGGCCGGTAGGTTCCGCCGCAGCGCCGGGAACTGCTCCTCCATCCGCGCTTCGGTGAGTAGGTCCAGACCGCCGTGCGACTTGCGGATGAACATGATCTGACAGACCGTCAGCAGGTCGAACGCGACATCGAAGTTCGACTTCAGCCGGCGCCCGCCCTTGGCCAGGGCGCGCACCTTGCCGAACGCGCGGGTGAACAGCGTGGTGATGCGGCTGGTCTCACTCCAGTCGGTCCCGCGAACCACGATCGCCAGCGCCGGTTCGGCCGCCATCGCTTCTCCTAGTACAGTGCGGATGCCGCACGCGCTCCCACTCTGGATAATACCACCATGCCAAATCTTGCCGATCTGCGAAAGGACTACTCCGCCGGCGGGCTGTCGGAGGCCGACGCCGGCGACGACCCGTTCACGCTCTTCCACCAGTGGTTCGGCGACGCCGTCGCGGCCGAACTGTCCGATCCGAACGCCTTCATCCTCGCCACCTGCACCCCGGACGGCGTTCCGTCGGCGCGGGCGGTGTTGCTCAAGGCGCTCGACGACCGCGGGTTCACGTTCTTCACGAACTACGACAGTCGCAAGGGCAACGAGATGGCCGCCAACCCGCGGGTGGCACTCTGCTTCCTCTGGCACCCGCTCGAACGGCAGATCCGCATCGAGGGCACGGTCGAGATCGTGACCGCGGCGGAGTCCGATGCATACTACGTCAAGCGCCCGCTCGGCAGCCGATTGGGCGCGTGGGCCTCGCCCCAGAGCGCCGTGATTCCCGACCGCGCGTTTCTGGAGACGGCGCACGCGGAGTTGATGGCCAAATACCCCGATGGCGACCCGCCGCGCCCGCCGAACTGGGGCGGGTATCGCGTGCTGCCCACCGTGATCGAGTTCTGGCAGGGTCGCCAGAGCCGGTTGCACGACCGAATTCGCTTCACGCGCACCGCGAGCGGGTGGGTTCGCGACCGGCTGGCGCCTTGAAAGTAGGTCACTCGCTCTGCGAGTGACACCAGCCACTACTACGAAGATCCGAATAACCCCGGGCGCGACTCGTTCCCGCGAGTCGCCTACTTTGAAGGCGAATACCCGTTCGCTCGCAGCCGTCTACATTAGCACCGTCCCGTCCGTTTTCCTTTCCACTGAGGTACTGCCACATGAAGGCACTGTTCGTGGCCGCGGTCGCCGCGGTGATCGGGGTCGCGGTCTCCTGTCACGCGGAGGACAAGAAGGTGGGCCCGCTCGACTACAAACTGAAGGACATCGACGGCAAGGACTACGACCTGGCGAAGCTCAAGGGCAAGGTGGTGCTGTTCGTGAACGTCGCCAGCGAGTGCGGCCTGACCCCGCAATACAAGGGGCTACAGGAACTGTACGAGAAGTACGAGAAGGACGGGTTCGTGCTGGTCGGGGTGCCGGCGAACGAGTTCAACATGCAGGAACCCGGCACCGATGAGGAGATCAAGAAGTTTTGCACGACCAAATACAAGGTGACGTTCCCGATGATGTCGAAGGTGGTGGTGAAGGGCAAGGATACGATTCCGCTGTACAAGACGCTGATCGAGGCCACCCCGGACAAGAACGGGAAGGTGCAGGAAGTGGCCTGGAACTTCGAGAAGTTCCTGATCGGGCGCGACGGCAAGGTGGCGGGCCGGTTCTCGCCGCGGGTCGAGCCGATGTCGGACGAGGTGACGAAGGCCGTGAAGGCCGAACTCGCCAAGCCGGCCAAGTAGCAGACAGGAGACACGAATCAGGAGACAGAGCAGGCGCCTTCGGTCTTAGCCCCAATACCGTTCAACGGAGTATCTCGATAGTATCGCGGAAGCGTTCGATTGGCTTG
>CAZBXY010000451.1:0-5359 GCA_964495365.1 uncultured Frigoriglobus sp.
GATGATGTCTTCGAGACCCACGAACGTCCCGCCGCAGATGAACAGGATGTTCGACGTATCGACCTGGATGTACTGCTGCTCGGGGTGCTTGCGCCCGCCCTGCGGCGGGACGTTACTCACGGTGCCTTCGAGCATCTTGAGGAGGGCTTGTTGGACGCCCTCGCCCGACACGTCGCGGGTGATCGACACGTTCTGCGAGGTCTTGGCGATCTTGTCGATCTCGTCGATGTAGATGATCCCGCGCTGCGCCGCTTCGATGTCGAAGTCCGCCGCGTGGAGCAGCTTCAGCAGCAGGTTCTCGACATCCTCGCCGACGTAACCCGCTTCGGTGAGGGTGGTCGCGTCGCCGATGGCGAACGGCACGTCCAGGATCTTCGCCAGCGTGCGGGCCAGGAGTGTCTTGCCGGAACCGGTCGGCCCCACGAAAAGAATGTTGCTCTTTTCGATCTCCACGTCGCGGGCGTCGCCCAGCGACAGCCGCTTGTAGTGGTTGTGGACCGCGACCGACAGCACCTTCTTCGCCCGCTGCTGCCCGATCACGTAGGCGTCGAGCTTCTCTTTAATGGAGCGCGGGGCGGGAGTGTTGGACGACGCGGCCTTGTTCGGCCCGCGGCGCTTCTTCTCCTGGTCGATGATCGACTGGCACAGTTCGATGCACTCGCCGCAGATGTACACGTCGCCCGGCCCCTCGACGAGCGGGCCGACGTCGCGGTGCGAGCGGCGGCAGAACGAGCAGTAGGCATTGCGGTTGCGGCCGGCGGTGCCGGGCGGTCGGCGCCCGCCGGAGTCACCGGTTGTACGGTCCGAAGGCATTGGGCTCCCCGAATGGCGGAAAATTCGAAAGGGAAGATCAATCAAAATCCGAAACGAGGCAGAAGCACGGGGTCGGTCGGTTTTCGAGTTTCGTGCTTCTGTCCGCTTTCGAATTTCCCCCACACGCGGGCAGGGGCTCCGACTTCAGCCTAATCATACCCGCGGGGGCGTGTCGTGTCGCGCGGGAACAGCAGAACACGCGCAATCGCGCCGACTGGACGATGCGACCCTGCCGGTTCTGCCCGTCACGCCGGCGGCGGCGGATCCGCCGCGCCGGGCGGGGGCGCCGGCGGGGGCGCCGGTGCCGGATCGGCGAAATAGCCCGCGCCCGCGCCGGCTGCCGGCGCCGCCGGGCGCGTCCCGGTGGGCGCGGGCGGTTCCGGCTTCGGGGCCGGGGGCTTCTTCACCTGCTCCGCGACCCGCGCACGGAGCTTCGCGTACTCCTCCTCGGTGATCTCGCCGCTCTCGTACATCTGGCGGTAAACGCTCAGCGCCTCGGTGGCGTCGGCCTCGGTCGGCCCGGCCGTGGCGCGCTTGCGCCACTTGTCCACGGCGGAAATCACCGCGGCGCCGACGAGCAGCGCGACGATCAGCCCGGCCACGCCCCAGATGACCTCGGGGCTGCGGAGCGGGTCTTCGCGGGCGTCCGCGAACAGGGTAAGCCACATCAGAACGCCCTAACCGGTTCGGACGACAAACTACCGCACAGCTTACCCCGTCGGCCGAAAAGTTCCAAGTTCCATCAGGCTCAAGTTGCAAGTTAAGATGGGTAAAGACGTTCGGCGCACCGGACGCCGCGGTCCGGGCGCCTCATCCGGCCAAGATTTGGGAGCGGGGAACGAGGAATTTGGCCCCGGGGTCGGGGTTATAGGGTAAGTTTGCGGGGTGCGGCGGTCGGGCGGGAGGTCGCCTTGACGGTCCCCCGCTACCGTCTATAATTCGCGAAGCATCAACGGATTGATGCACCGACCTTTATGGCTCAGAGGAGCCACGGCACCCGTTCGAGGTCCGCCCCCACCCCACACGGCGAATCACCCGGCCGCACCACTTTCCGAAGGGTGCATTACCGCCGGTACGCCTGCTCCACCGAAGCACAGGGAACCCGGGGCACCCGACCAGCGCCAAGGCCGACCGCGACCCAGAAACTGGGAAATTCCAAAGTCCAAATCACAAAACCCAAACAAGACGCCGGTTTTGTTGGGTTTGGATTTTGAGTTTTGAGATTTCCCGCGAAGCGGGTGCAACCGTGCCGTCCGATCCGGTGGAGCAAACCAAACAGGTGAAGGCCGCCAGCGATATTGTCGCGGTCGTGGGGTCGTACATTCCCGTTCACGCCGCCGGTAAGACCTTCAAGGCCGTCTGCCCCTTTCACGACGATACCCGCCCGTCGCTCGACGTGGACCCGCAGCGCCAGCGGTACAAGTGCTGGTCGTGTGGTGCCCACGGCGACGTGTTTTCGTTCGTCATGCATCAGGAGAAGGTCGGGTTCAAGGAGGCCCGGGCCATACTCGCGGCGAAGGTCGGAATCAAGCTCGACGAGCAGATGTCGCCCCAGGATCACCACCGGGCCGAGTTGCTCAAGGTGATGAAGTGGGCGCAGGCGCAGTACGCCTACCAGCTCCTCGAAGACGACACCGGGGCGGCCGCCCGGAAGTACCTCGGCGAGCGGAAACTCGCGGGCAAGACCATTCGCGACTTCGGCCTCGGGTTCGCGCCTCTCAAGGGCGACTGGCTCGCCCGACTCGCCGCGGCCGAGCGCATCCCGGACGAGATTCTGATCGAGGTCGGACTGACCGCGCCGAGTCGGGAGGGCCGGGGCTACTACGACCGGTTCCGCGACCGCGTCATGTTCCCGATCCGGGACGTTCGCGGGCAGGTGGTCGGGTTCGGCGGCCGGGTGATGCCGAATTCCCCGTTCGCCGCCCGCGGGCCGAAATACTACAACTCCGCAGAAACGACGCTGTTCCATAAGAGCGATCTGCTGTACGGGTTAGACCTCGCCCGGAGCGGCGGCGCCGCGGCCGGCTACCTCGCGGTGGTCGAGGGTTATACCGACGTGATGATGGCCCACCAGTGTGGGGTGCCGCAGGTGGTCGCCACGATGGGCACCGCTTTAAACGCGCGCCACGTGGCCCAACTACGGAGATACGTGCCGAAGGTGGTGCTGGTGTATGATGCAGACGCCGGCGGGTTCTCGGGGGTCGATCGGGCGCTGGAGATCTTCGTCTCACAGGACGTGGAACTGGCGGTCGCGACCCTCCCAGACGGCCTCGACCCGTGCGATTTGCTCCTGCGCCCGGACGGCGTGGAAACCTTCAAGAAGGTACTGACATCGGCCGTAGACGCGTTAGATTTCAAACTGAACAAGCTCCTGGACCGGGGCGAGCCGTCGGACGCCGAGAAGACGCGGATCGTGGACGACGTGTTGGGCATCATGGCCAGCGCTCCGCCGACGCCCGGGGCCGCGGCCCAGATGAAGCGGGAACTGATCATCACCCGGCTGCACCACCGGTTCGGTAACCGGCAGGAAACGCTCTGGGCGCGGTACGGCGAGCTTCGCAAGGTCCACGAGCAAAAGGAACGCGAGCGGCTCCAGAAGGAACACGACCAGCAGCCCCGCGACACACGACCGGTGTCGGGGTTCGTCGCTCTGAAGCCGGACGCGGCGATGCCCACGACCGAGCGGCCCCGCGGGGCGAAGAAGCCCGGGCCGGAAGCCGCCGCCGAGAAGCAGTTGGTGGAACTGTTGCTCGCCGACCCGGCACTGGTGCCGGTCGCGGCGGCCCGGCTTTCGCCCGATGAGGTCACCCACACCGGATTGCGGCGCATTTTGTCGGAACTGTATGCGATCCACGCGGCCGGCGCGGTTCCCGACCTGGAAGCGCTGCGGGCGCGGCTCGACGACCGGCCCGACCTGTTCGACGCCGCCGCCTACACGCTGCACCCGGTCGGTCAACTGATGCAGGACCGGGAACAGTGGCTGTCCCGACTGCTGAAACGGTTCGCGGAGATGAAGGCCGAGGCCGCGGCGCGGTCGGTGAAAGAGCAACTGGCCGCCGCGACCGACGAGCAGACGGTGGAGTTGCTCCGCAAACTGCAACAGACGCAGCCGCCGAAGCCGAATTCGGCGGCCTAGCCGGTCGTCAGGAGTCAGGAAGCAGGAGTCAATCGGCGTCCTGAAGTAATTCCTGACTCCTGACGACTGATTCCCGACTACTGACGAGCACCGCGAGTGACCAAACCACCCGCCGCGCCGGTCACGATGACCACCGCGGCCCCAGTGGGAGGGGTTCGGATGGACTGGAAAAACGACGAGGTTCTCAAAACCCTCATCGAGAAGGGCAAACAGAGCGGATCGCTCACCTACGACGAGGTGAACACCGCCCTGCCCGAGAGCCGCGACGGGATACCCGAGTCCGACCGCCTGGAGCGGGTACTCGAACTCCTCGAAGCCAACGGCATCAGCATCATCGACGAGGAGGACGGCGACGCACCGGCCGAAGCCGCGGTCGCGGTGACAACCGAGGCCGCGATCGCCGACCCCGAGGCCGCCTCCTACGAGGACTCCGACGGCGACGGGCGCCACATCGACGACCCGGTGCGGATGTACCTCACCCAGATGGGCCAGATCGACCTGCTCGACCGCCGGCAGGAAGTGTCGCTGGCCATGAAGATCGAACTCACCCGCCGCCGGTTCCGCCGCAAAGTGCTGGAGTGCGACTACGCGATGCGGCAGGTGGTCGAAACCCTCAAACGGGTCCACAGCGGCGACCTCCCCTTCGACCGCACCATCAAGGTGTCCCAGACCGAGAACCTCGAAAAGGACAAGATCCTCCAGCGGATGCCGCACAACCTGCGGACCCTCGAACCGCTCATGGAGGCCAACGTCGAGGACTTCCAGCGCCTCAGTGACGAGCGGACCCCGGCGAAGGAGTCGGAAGAGATCCGCGAAAAGCTCCGGCTCCGCCGGCGGAAAACCGTGACGCTCGTCGAGGAGCTGTCGATCCGCACCCAGAAGGTGCAGCCGCTGATGAAGAAGCTGGAGCAGATCAGCCAGCGGATGGACCAGCTCGAAGCCGAAATTGAGGGGCTGAAGGGCAACCGCGCCGCGAAGGAGGAGCGGGCGAACCTGGAAAAAGAGCTTCAAGACCTGATGCTCATCACGCTGGAGGAACCGGGCAGCCTGCGCAAGCGGGTCGGCATCATGAAGCAGCGATTCGCGGAGTACGAGCAGGCCAAGCGCGAACTGTCCGGCGGCAACCTCCGGCTCGTGGTCAGTATCGCCAAGAAGTACCGCAACCGCGGCCTTTCCTTCCTCGACCTGATCCAGGAAGGCAACACCGGCCTCATGCGGGCGGTAGACAAGTACGAACACCGCCGCGGGTTCAAGTTCTCGACGTATGCGACGTGGTGGATCCGGCAGGCGATCACGCGGGCGATCGCGGACCAGGCGCGGACGATCCGCATCCCGGTTCACATGATCGAAACGATGTCGAAGCTCCGCAACGTGTCGAAGGAACTGCTCCAGGAACTGGGCCGCGAGCCG
>CAZBXY010000452.1:0-5332 GCA_964495365.1 uncultured Frigoriglobus sp.
TACGCCATGATCGGCCTGTTCATGCTGTTCGGCATCGTGAAGAAGAACGGCATCTTGCAGGTGGACTACATGAACGTGCTGATCGCGCAGGGCTTGCCGCGCGACGAGGCGATTCTGAAGGCCAACGAGGCGCGGTTCCGGCCGATCCTGATGACGACGGTGATGCTGGTCGCGGCGATGATCCCGATCGCCACCGGCAGCGGCCCCGGGGCCGGCGCCCGCGCGAGCATGGCGAAGGTGATTCTCGGCGGGCAGCTCCTGTCGCTGTTGCTCTCGCTTCTGGTGACGCCGGTCGCGTACTCGCTCTGGGACGACATGCTCGTTCGCGGGAAGAAGATCGCGGCGTGGTTCAGGAGTCGCCGCGATCGCGCGGCCGTTCTGCCCGAACCAGAACAGACAAAGGAAACGGTGTTCGACGTGCCCGCGCCGCTCGCCCCGGACAAGGAGCCGGACGCGGCTCCGGCCGGGTCGTAGCGATTGTGCTCAAGTTTCCGCCCGCGCGGGCCGATAGAGGCGATATGCGTCTCTCCGTCTCGCGCGTCGCGGGCGCGTTCGTCCGGCGCCGCACCTCCCCGTTACCCCCAACCGACCGACCCCGCGGGAGCCGCCGGCGGCGCGCCCGGATCGCCCTGGCCCTGACCCCGCCCGCGCTCGTTCTGGTGGTCTGCGCCGCGTGGGTCGCGGTGCCCGCCGGCGCCGAGACCCCGGACGCCGAATACGACGCCCGGCTGGCGATCGCCCGCACCGCGCAAACCGAACACCCGGACCGCCCGCTCGGCCTCGTAATCGGCACGTCGCGCACGACGGCCGCCTTCCGGCCCGAGTGGCTCGCCGACACCGCGGGCGTGTACTGGGTGAACGCCGGGCGCGTCGGGGCCGGGCCGGGGTTCAGCCGCGTGATGCTGTCCCGGTTCCTGCGCGACGGGGTCCGCCCCGCGGTGGTCGTGTTCGAGGTGATGCCCGCGCTGTTCGCGATCGAAGACCCGAACATCTTCTTCGCGCACCTCGGCCCACGCGACCTGGGGACCGCGAGTTGGTGTTCCGACCGCCCGTTCGAGTACGACCTCCACATTCTCCAAACCCGGCTCCGTAGGCTGGCCGGTCCGCCGCCCGCGCCGCACCCGTTCGCCGCGCGACCGGTGCCGTACCATCCGCGGGGCGGATACCCGTATCTCGAAGCGGACGTCGAACCCGCGGAGCGCGCCCGCCGGACGGAGGTCAGCCGGGCGTGTTACGGGGCCGCGCTGCGGACCCTGACCGTGCGCGCCGCGGCGGACCGCGCGTTTCGCGGTTCGCTCCGCGCCGCGGCCGACGCCGGGATTCGCGTGGTTCTGCTTCGCGCGCCCGAGGGGCCGGTGTTCCAGAGCTGGTACGACCCGGACGCGCTGACCCGGTTCGACGAGTACCTCGCGCGGGTCGCGGGCGAGTACGGGGTGCCCGTCGTGGACGCCCGCTCGTGGCTCGACGAGGGCGATTTCTCCGACTCGCACCACACGCTGACGCGCGGCGCGGAGAAGTTCACCGCCCGGTTCGCCCGCGAGGCGCGCGCGGTGCTCTCTGGCCCGTGAGTGCAACCGACATCGACGACCCGTCGGCGCGGCAATACCCTTCAGTAGTGGTTCTTCTACGGAGGGTTCGATGACGCTTCCTCTCTCACGGTCTCGTGTCGTCGCGCAAGCGGCGCTCGTCGTGGCCGTGCTGGCGCTCGGCTGCAAGAAGACCAAACCGGGCGACGCCGGCGGCGATTCCAACACCAACACTCCCGCGGCGACCGGTACGCCCGGCGGGGGCGGGGCCGCGCCCGGCGCAAGCGGACCGCCGGCCGGGTGGGCGGAGGCCCGCGACCCGGTCGGCGGGTTCAAGATGTACATGTTCGGCCGGATCCAGATGCTCGACCCGGCGAAGGCCGGTCCGGAGCAGCAGGCGCTCCAGATGAGCCGGATGACCAACAACCTGCGGAGCGAGGACACGGCCGCGAAGGTGTACGCGTTCTCGCTCGTCCCGCCGGCCGGGTTCAAGTTCGGCGCGGCGCCGGACGAGCTGTACGCCGGCCTCCTGCTGTACCGCAAAGACCTGGAGAAGTTCCAGGTGGTGCTGTCGAAGGAACCGGTACAGCTCGGCGGGCGCGCGGCGCTGAAGGTGCTGACCAAGCCGCGGAACCTGGCCGAGGGGGCGAGCCTCCCGTCCGACCCCGAGGCCGCGAAGTGGGTGCTGGAGTCCCGCAAGAAGGACGCCGCGCAGCGGACAACGTACTTCATCACGACGACCGCGACGCGGGTGATTATCGTCCAGGCACAAACGGCGGGCGACCCGGACCCGGCGGAGTTCAAGATCCTGACCGACTCGTTCGCGTTCCTGTGAGCATCCCGCCCGCGCCGGGCCGGCGCCGCCGTTTGCGGCCCGAACCGCGCTGGCGGGGGTTCCTATTTTCCTGACCGCCCGTCGAGACCCGAAATCGACGGTTCAGGTGCGGGGCCGGCGCGGTATCATGTCCGCACCGTTCAAACGCCATGAGCACCGAGCCGCTACCACACCTGGACACGTTCGCCGAGGCCGCCGAGCGGGCCAGTTTCACCGCCGCGGCGCGGGCACTCGGCATCACCCAGGCCGCCATCAGCCAGCGCGTTCAGGCGCTGGAGCGCGAACTCGGCGTGCCCCTGTTCCGCCGCGCCGGGGGCAAGGTCGAACTCACCGACGCCGGGCGCAGGCTCCACGACTACGCCCGGCGCATTCTTGAGTTGCACCGCGAGGCCCGGCAGGCGGTCACCGGTCAGGAGATCCCGGTCGCCGGCGAACTCGCGCTCGCCGCCAGTTCGATCCCCGGCGAACACCTGCTCCCGGCCCTGCTCGCGGCCTTCGGCGCGAAGTACCCGCGGGTCAAGGTGCGCGCCGCCGTGAGCGACAGCGCGGCCGTTATTAGTCAGGTCGAGGTCGGGCAGGTTAGCGTGGGGCTGGTCGGGCAGAAAACCGACACCGCGAACCTGGAGTTCCGCCACCTCGCCAGTGACCGGATGGTTGTGGTCGCCCCGCCCGGCCACGCGCTCGGCAAGGCGGAGCGGGTGACGCTGGCCCAACTCGCCGCTCACCCGCTCGTCCTGCGCGAGACCGGGTCGGGGTCGCGGCACTCGTTCGAGGTCGCACTGACCCGCGCCGGGTGGTCGCTCGCCGATCTGCGGGTGGCCCTCGAACTCGGCAGCAACGAGGCCATCAAGGAAGCGGTCCTCCGCGGCGCCGGGGTCGCGGTCCTGTCCACGCTCGCGGTTCGCAAGGACGTGGCGACCGGCGGCCTGCTCGCGCGGGAGATCGAAGGGCTTGAAAGCGCCCGCGAGCTGTTCGTGGTCACCGACCGGCGCCGCGTACTCCCGCTTCCGGCCCAACTGTTCGTGGCGCTCCTCGAAGCCAACCCGCTCGCCGATCTCACCTCATAAGCGGCGCTTATCGCCTGCTCGCCGACTATCACGACCAGCCCATCACGTCTTTCATCGCCAGCGGTTAACTTGAGCCTGTCACCGAGCCGGACGGAGACCGGATATGGTCCGCTTACGGATGCTGGCCGTACTCGCGGCGGTTGTGTTGCTGTTCGCGCGCGGACCGGTCCCGTCGGCCGGCCACGACAAGACGGAGATGGCCGCGGTCCACCGCACCGACCGGATCAAGTGGAAGGACGGCCCGCCGTCGCTGCCCCCGGGCGCGAAGATCGCGGTCCTCGAAGGCGACCCGACCAAGCCGGGGCCGTTCGTGTTTCGAGTGAAGGTGCCCGACGGCTACAAGATTCCGCCGCACACGCACCCCAAACCGGAGCGCGTGACGGTCATCGCCGGCGAGTTCCACCTCGGGATGGGCGACACGTTCGACCCGACGAAGGGCGAGTCACTCCCGGCGGGCACCTACGGGACGTGGCCGGCCGGGATGAAGCACTTCGTCTGGGTGAAGGGCGAGACGGTGGTGCAGTTCCACGGCGAGGGGCCGTGGGTGATCGAATACGTGAATCCGAATGATGACCCGCGCAAAAAGAAATAGGCGCGGGCAGCCTCGTACACCCACCGGAACCGTTCCGGTGGACTTTTCCGTGAGGAGTCACTCATGCGTGTGATTTTGGGGGTGGGCCTGGCGGCGATCGCGTTATCGCTGTCGGCCGCCCGGGCGGACGACGTGAAGTCCGGCCCGGACAAGAAGATCGGCGGCCCCTTCGACATCAAGGCGGTCACCGGCGACGGCAAGGGCAAAACGTTCTGCTATGTCTGAAAGTACAACGGGCAGGGTCGGCCCGCCGTGGTGGTGATCTTCACCCAGAAGGCGGACGACAACTTGGCCAGTTTGGTCAAGGCCGTGGACGCGGTGCAGAAGAACAACGAGAAGCTCGGGACATTCGTCGTGGGGGTCAGCGGGGTTGAGGAGGCCGACTTCGAGAAGCTCCAGAACACGCACAAACTGACCACGCCGCTGACGGTGGCCAAGGACAAGGACGGGCCAAAGGCGTACAGCCTGAACAAGGACGCGGCCGTTACCGTGGTCGTGTACAAGGCGGGCGGGGCGGTGACGAAGAACTTCGCGTTCAAGGACACCAAGAGCGCCGCCGCGAAGGCCAAGGAGATCGCCGAGGCCGCCGAGGCCGCTCTGAAGTAACCGCGATCACACAGCCGATACCGGGCGGATGTGGTTCACGCGAATGGTCGCGTGAACCACATCCGCCCGACCGTTACACCGCGGCGTTGACCAGTTCGCTCACGCCGTCGGCCTCGGTCACAAACGACGCGCCGACGAACTCCGCGAACCGCTCGCGCTCGGGCGTGCGCTCCGCGCCGACCACCACGACCTTCACGTCGGGCATCGTTTGGAGCAATTTCGCGCAGGCGAGGTAGCCGCTCTCGTCGCCGGCGTCCTCCAGAAGCAGGATCGCGTGCGGGTCGGCTTCGGCCGCGGCGGCGTGAACGTCGTGGTCGGTCGTAACGGTGATGACCTCCCAGCCCAGTTTGCGGAACTGGTCGGCCAGCTTCACACCGAGCGCGAACCGGCCGGCCAGAATGACGCGCTTGGCGGCGCGCTTCGGGGTCAGGGTGGCTGTGGTGTTGCGTGCGCGACAGTTGATGTTCATAAATCCTCTCGGTCCTGTACTACCGGCACCAACCCAGACACGGCCATTTCCCAATAGTTCGCCCCCGCGGGCACGAACTTGCGCCGAAGGGCGATTTTTGACACTCTGGCAGGGCAATCGACGCACGAGCGGGAACCGGCGGGTTGGTCGTCGGTTTACTCCTTGCCTCCGCCGGAACTCAATACCAGGAAAGAACTTCCGGCGTTTCTCCTGCGCAACACAGATTGTGTTGTGGAG
>CAZBXY010000453.1:0-5268 GCA_964495365.1 uncultured Frigoriglobus sp.
CATCCCGCCGCGCCCGATCACGTCCAGGAGGCGGTAGTGGCCCAGAACAAGGCTGCCCGCTTGCCCCTCGCGCACCGCGTCGGCCTGGTACCGCGTCAGCAGGTGGTTCTCGACCAGTTGGTCCAGAACGTCTACGCCGGGCGTCGGGTGGGCCAGGGCGCTGCGCACGTCCGGCGGAAGCTCGTCCCACTCTTCCGGGAGCACCACCCACTGCTCGATGAGCCGCGTCAGGCACCCGCGCGGGCGCTCGAGGGCGCCCGCGCCCGAATCGGGCGGCGCGTACTCGGCGGGATCAAAATCGAGGGACGGCATGAACCGCTCCGCGGGACGGCGGGAACCTCCAAGTGTAGGACGCGGTTCCCCCGCGTGCCGGGTTCCGCGGGAGGAGCAAAAATAAGGCAGCATTCACGATCACCACGCTAACGGGCCCCGCCGGCGCCGCCGGTTCGTCGCGACGAGTATTTTCATGGCAGACGGGATCGACCAGCGCGGGGCCGGGGCCGAGTTCGGCGCGTTCTACCGCGCGCTGTTCGACGCGCACCCGGCGCCGATGTGGACGTTCGACGAACAGACGCTGCGGTTCCGGGCGGTCAACGACGCCGTCGTGCTCCGGTACGGGTATTCGCGGGCCGAACTGCTCGAAATGACCGTACGGGACGTGATCCCGGCGGCCGACGCCGACCGACTCGCCGCCGACATCGCCTGGGGCGGCCCGGCCCCGAACGACGTACTCTCGTGGGACCACCGGACCAAAGCCGGGGCGATCCTGCCGCTGGAAGTCGTCACGACGCGGTTCGAGAGCGAGGGCCGGCCGGTTCGGATGGTCGTCGCCACCGACATCACCGACCGGCAGAAGGCCGAAGAAGCCCTGCGGCAGAGCGAGGAGCGGCTCCGCAACGTTCTGACACACATCCCGTGCGGGGTGTTCTGGAAGGACCGGGCCTCGATCTACCTGGGGTGCAACGACCGCGTGGCCCGCGACTATGGGCTGGACGTGGCCGGCGAGGTAGTCGGGCGCACCGACGACGACCTGAGCGCCGAACCGGACGAGGCCGAGACCGGCCGGACCAGCGACCGGCACGTGATCGAGACCGGCGAGAGCCTGCTCAACTGCGAGGAATCGCACACGCTCCCGGGCGGCGCAAAGGCGGTGTTCCTCACCAGCCGCGTGCCGATGCGCGACCCGGACGGCGGGGTGGTCGGCGTTCTGGGCGTGTACCAAGACGTGACCGAGCGGAAGCGACTGGAGGCTCAGCTCCGGCAATCGCAGAAAATGGAAGCGATCGGCCGGCTCGCCGGCGGCATCGCCCACGACTTCAACAACCTCTTGACGATCATCTCCGGCAACGTCCACCTGATCCAGCACCTGCCCGCGGGCGACCCGGAGTTCCCGCAACTGCTCGACGACATCCGCGACGCGGCCGACCGCGCCGCCGGACTGACGCGGCAACTGTTGACGTTCAGCCGCAAGCAGCCGACGCGGCCGGTCGTGCTCGACCTGAGCGACGTGGTGACGGGGTTGACGAGTATGCTCCGCCGGCTGATCGGCGAGCGGATCACGATCCGCACGCAGCTCGCCCCGGCACCGGTCCGGGTGAAGGCCGACCGCGGGCAGCTCGAACAGGTTATCATGAACCTGGTCATCAACGCGAAGGACGCGATGCTCGACGGGGGCACGCTCACCATCGCGACGGCCGAGGTAACTGGGCAGGGGCGGTTCGCACGCCTCACGATCGCCGATACCGGTGTCGGGATGTCCGACGAGGTGAAGCGGCACCTGTTCGAGCCGTTCTTCACGACCAAAGACGTGGGGAAGGGCACCGGGCTGGGCCTGGCGACCGTTTACGGGATCGTGGAGCAGGCCGGCGGCGGGATCGAGGTCGAGTCGGCGCCGGGAGCCGGGACGACGTTTGCCATCCGGCTCCCGTGGTGCGAGGCGCTGGCCAAGTCGTCGGCCGTTCTCCCGTCGGTCAACCTGGCCTCGCGGACCGCGATGCGGCGCTCGGTGCTCTTGGTCGAGGACGAGGAGCGGCTGCGGAAGCTGGTGCGGTACACGCTGGAAGGACAGGGGTACGCGGTCACGGAGGCGCCCGGGGGCGAGGCCGCGCTGCGGCTGCTCACGCCGGACCGCCAGGTGGATCTGCTCGTTACCGACCTGGTGATGCCGGGGATGGACGGGCGCGAGCTGGCGACCCGCGTGCGGGCGGCGCGCCCGGATTCGGCGGTGGTGTTCATCTCGGGGTACGTCCCGGACCAGCGGCGGATCGAGGGCTTGGCCGGGGCGATTTTCCTGCCCAAGCCGTTCACCCCGCTGGACCTCGTAAAGACGGTCGAGAAGGCGCTGCGGCCCGCGAAGTCCGCGGGCGCGGGGTCTTGATCGTGGTCCTCACGCTCCGCGTGAGGACCGCTCGATGAGCGGCGCTTGGTCTTCGCCAAGCACGAGAAAGGCGCCGCTGTGCGGCGGCATCACGCGGAGCGTGAGGACCACGATCCCGAACTCGGAGATCCGGCGGCATGAGTGGGCGGGTGCTACTGGTGAGCGACGACGCGGGCGCCCAGCGGGCGCTCCGGGCCACGTTCGCGCCGCTCCGGGCCGACTGGGAGGTCACCGCGGCGCGCGGCGGGGCCGATGCCATGCGCCGGCTCGACGGGCCGGGCTACGACGCCATCGTGGCCGACGCCCAGCTCGCTGGCGTCGGGTGCGCCGAACTGCTCCTGGAAACGCGGCGCCGGCACCCACCGACCGCCCGGTTCGTCCTCGCCGACGTCAACCACCCCGGCGAACTGGTCCGGCTCGTCGCGCTGGCCCACCGCGTTCTTCCGAAGCCCTCCGAACCGGCCGAACTGCTCGGCGCGATCCAGCGGTCGTTCTCGCTCCGCGCGCTGCTGGGCAACTCGTCGCTCGCGTCGGTCGTCGGCCGGCTCGCGAGCGTCCCGGCGCTGTCCACGCTCTACACCCGCATCGCCGACGAGCTGATGACCCCCGACTACTCGCTCGCCGCGGTGGGCGAGCTGGTCGCGCAGGATCTCGGCATCGCCGCGAAGCTGCTCCAGATGGCGAACTCCGCGCTGGTCGGGCTGCGGCGCCCGGCGACGACGCCCAACCAGGCGGTGAAGATCCTCGGCGCGGACCTGACCCGCACGCTGGTTCTGGCGGCCGACCTGTTCTCGCGGTACAACCCGCACGCGCTGCGCCCGTTCTCGATCGAGGCGCTGTGGGAGCACAGCCGGGCCGTCGCGGAACTGGCGGGGGTGATCGCCGCCTCCCAAAACGTCGATGAGCGCCTGGTCCGCGAGTCGGCCCTGTCGGGCCTGTTGCATGACATCGGGAGGCTGACGCTCGCGAGTCAGCTCTCCGGGCCGTACAAGGAAGTGATGACGCTGATGCGTGTGGACGGGCTGTCGGTGGTCGAGGCCGAGCGGCGCGTGCTGAACACGACGCACGCGGAGGTCGGAGCGTACCTGTTGGGGCTGTGGGGGCTGCCCGACGCGCTGGTGGAAGCGGTGGCGTGGCACCACAACCCCGGCGGCTGTCCCGGAACGAACTTCACCCCGCTGACGGCCGTTCACGCGGCCGACGCGATCGTTAGAGCGGCCGAGGGCGCGCACCCGGACGCCGAGTACCTCGCCCGGCTGGGCCTTTCCGACCGCTGGGCGACCTGGACCGCCCTTCGCGAGCAATCGAAGGTGAAGGAGTGAACAAGAGACAGGAGTCAGGGGACAGGAAGCAAGAGTCAGGAGACAGGAGGCAGGAAGCAGGAGGCAGGGGACAGTAAGCAGAAGACAATGTGCTTGGTTTTCAGCCGCGGAGCGGCGCCGGCGGGTAGCCAGGGGTGGAGCGAGCCGAAGGCCAGCGCAACCCCTGGAACCGACGACAAACTGAATGAAGCCCCGGAGGGGGAACCTCTTACGAAGGTTTCCGCCGCCCCTCCGGGGCTTGTTCGTTCTTGTGTTTTGCGACCCGGGGTTGCGCTCGCCAAGCCTCGCTTCACCCCGGGCTACCATCAAGCGCCCCTCCGGGGCTGAAACCAATCGCGCCTCCTGCTTTCTGTCCCCTGTTTCCTGCTTCCTGTCTCCTGCCCCCTGACTCACGGCTGCGGCGGGGTGACCCGCTTGGGGTACTCCGGTCGCACATCTTTCTTCGGCGGGTTCTTCTTCAGCGCTTCCAGCGCCAGTTCGATCGCCTTCTCCAGTTGCGGATCCTTGCCGGCGATCACGTCCTTCGGCCACATCGTCACATCGTAATCCGGCGGCACGCCCTCGTTCTCCACGATGAACCCGCCCTCGGGATCCCAGATCGCGAAGCTCGGCGCCGTCACGGTGCCGCCGTCCATCAGCACCGGGTAACCGCTGACGCCGACCAGGCCGCCCCACGTCCGCTTGCCGACGAGCGGGCCGACCCCGAACTTGCGGAACATGTACGGGAGCATGTCGCCGCCCGACCCTGCGCCCTCGTCGATGATCATGACCTTCGGCCCGAACACCGCGGCACTCGGCGAGCGGTTGTCGGCCCCGTAGCGCGGTGCCCAGTAGCTCGCGAACGGGCGACGCAAGATGTCGATGTAGTAGTCGGCGATCTGCCCACCGCTGTTGAACCGCTCGTCGATGATGAGCGCTTCCTTATCGACCTGCGGGAAGAAGTACCGCTTGAAGTCGGCCATGCCGCCGGCGGCGGTGTCGCGGACGTGGACGTAGCCCACGCGCCCGCCGGTCGCCTTCTCGACCTTGCGCAGGTTCCCTTCCACCCAGTCCATGTTCCGCAGGTTGTACTCGGTCGCGATCGGCTCGACTGTGACGGTGCGGCTGCCGGCGCCGTTGGCGTTCGGCCCGACGGTGAGTTCGGTGAGCTTACCGGCGGTGTTCTCGAACAGCGAGTAGAGTTCGGTCGGGGCCTTCAACTCCTTGCCGTTGACCGCCAAGAGGAACTCGCCCTCCTTCACGTTCACGCCCGGCGCGGTGAGCGGCGAGCGCATCGCGGTGCTCCAGTTCAGCCCGCCGTAAATCTTCTTGAACTTGTAGCGGTCGCCGGCGACCTCGTAATCCGCGCCGAGCAGCCCGCCGGGCACGGTCCTGCGCTCGTGCAGCCGCTCGCCGGGCGAGTACCGGCTGTGGCCGACCGCCAGTTCCGACAGCATCCACCCGATGACCCGGTACAGGTCGGTGCTGCTGGTCAGGTGCGGGAGGAACACCTCGTACTTCTTCTTCATCGCCGGCCAGTCGGCGCCGTGCATGTTGGGGTCGTAGAAGAAGTCGCGGTTGATCCGCCAC
>CAZBXY010000454.1:0-5259 GCA_964495365.1 uncultured Frigoriglobus sp.
GTCGAGTCCCTGGCACTCGTAACGGTCTTGCAGGTACACGCCGCTGTTGCCGCGGCCCTGCCCGGTGCTGTTGGGCATCCACGGGAGCCGAAACTCGATGTGCGCCTTGAACGCGCCGAACTTCTCCTTGCTCTTGATGCTGCCGGTCTTCGCCACGGTGAGGAACTTCCCGTCCGACAGTTCCATCAGCTTGCCGTTGGTCCAGTTCTTCTCGTCGCCCTCCGCGCCCCACAACACTACCGCGCCCGCGGGCGGCTTCTCGCCGAGCGTCTTCGACTTCCGCTCAACGCGCTTGACCGTGAGGGACGCACCGTCTTGCTTGATCTCGATTTGACCTTTGGCGATGGTTCCGATCGGGGAATTGACCTGTTCCAGGATCGATACCTTCCCGTCAGTTGTCGTGGCGGTGAACTTCTTGCTGGTCTTTCCGTCCCACCCGGCTCCGGGCAGCCCGCCCTTGAACGCCTTCACAGTGAATTCGCCCAGCCCGTTCGCGACCACTTGCACACCGGCCTTCTGTTCCTGACCGTTTTTTTCGACGAGTGTGCCCTCGTACTCGCCCTGGATGGCGAAGTCCGGGTCTTTCGCCACGTCCTTCGGCTCCGCGAGCGCGATCCGCTCCTTCTTCTTGGGCGGGTCTTTCTTGTCCTGAGCGGGCGCACCGCCGGCGAGTGCGAGGCCGGCGACGAACAGGGCGGCGATCAGCGTTCTGAACATGAGTCACCTGAGAGGGAGTTGTGGGGCGGGTCGGCGCTTATTGTTCCGTTGTGGGCGGCCGCGTCAATGGGCTAAAGTGACGACATGGAGCAACACCCGCACGACGAGGTGACCGCGTACCACGAGGCCGGGCACGCGGTCATCGCCCTGGCGCTGGGCCGGACGATTCACAAGGTCAGCGTGCTGCCGAACCGCGAGCGGCTCGGCGAGTGCCGGTTCGGCAAGGGCAACGCCCGCCCCACCGACGACTGGCTCGAACGCGAAATTCTGATCGCGCTCAGTGGAATGGCCGCGGAGGCCCGGTTCACCGGCATCTATGCGACGGACGAAGCGAAGGAAGACCTGCGGTTCGTGCGCCGGCTAGCCCTGGAGCGCAAATCCGATCGCGCCGTCGAGCGGTACGAGCAGCGGATGCTGTCGAAGGTCGAGTCGATGCTGAATGACGAGGGGACGTGGAAGGCGGTGGAACTGATCGCCGCGGAGTTGCTGAAGCACGGGGCGATTAGGGGGAGAGCGGCGCGGCACCTGTTCGAGCGGGCGACCGGCGCGGCGTAAGCCCGCCGCGGCCGCGCCAACGACTCGGCGGGCTTACGCCGCGCCGTTCACCCGCCGCTGCGCTTGACCTTGTAGCCCAGCTTCTCCAGTTCCTGCGCGATCTTGTCGCGGTGGTCGCCCTGGATCTCGATGCGACCGTCCTTCGCGGTGCCGCCGGTGCCGCACTTGTTCTTCAGAAGTGTCGCGAGTTCCTTCAGTTCGTCCTCGTTCAGCGGCAGCTCCCACACGACGGTCACGCCCTTCCCCTTGCGCCCGGCGGTCTCGCGCCCGAGTTTCACCGTGTGAACCTTCTTCGGAGTCGGTGGCGGAGGTTTTGGTGGGAGCGGCGCATCGCTCCCGCCGAGCAACCGCGCGATGAGGCCGTTCACCGCGTCGGCCGGTTCGCCCCCGGGCCACGTCTCGATTCGCCCTTCCCAGTCCTTGATGTCGAACGAGAGTTCCTTCCAGACGACGAGGACCGACACGTCCCCGAGCGAGTGGGGATCCTCCACACCGGACCACTGAACCGACCACGACATGCCGAGGCGGCGCGCGGCGGCCGCAAATGCAGTCGCCGCGGCCGAGGCGGCGGTCGCCTCCGGCGCGAGGAACAGAATCACACGCTGGGCCTTCGCCATATCACTTTTCGTACAGGTGAAAATATTTTCAGAATAATTCTTGACAAATGTTCACTATTCACGCAGAGTTGTAGTAGAGTGGCCTTGCGCAGAACGAGAGGCGATCTACCACTCATTTAGCTGAAAATATCACTGGTGCAATCGCCACCGGGGTAGCGGACCTCGTGCGCCCGGCTGGGGCCGTCCGGTTCCTTGCCGAAATCCACCAGGAAGTTCTCGTTCAGTTTCATCCCGCCCTTGTCGGAATCGCAGTCGATTTGCACCATCCACGAACCTTGCTTGCCGAGGTCCGGGTAGAAGACGTTGTCCCAGGTGCTGTACAGCGAGTTGGTCGCGTACAGTCGCTTGCCGTCGAGCGACAGTTGCAGCATCTGCGGCCCACCGATCAGTTCCTTGCCTTTTAGTTTGATGGCCTTGCCGATCGCGCCGCCGAACTTGACGGTGCCGGTCAGCTTCGGCTTCACCGGATCGCTGATGTCGTACTGTCGAACCTCGCCGTGCAGCCACGCGGCGACGTACATGAAGCGGTCGTCCATCGAGAGAACGAAATCGCTGATGAGGGCGGGCACCGCGCCGCCGGGGAACTTGTCGTTCTTCACTGGGGGCAATTCGATCGCCTTCTCCGCGTTCCATGTGCCGAAGCTGACCAGGTGCTCGAACCGCCACATTGTGCTGCTCAGCGCGGCCCCGACAAACCCGAATGATTTGGACGGATCGTGTGCGAACCGCACTTCCAGCGGGATCGCCGCGGCGCCGAGGTCGAACGACTGGAGGATCTTCCGCTTCTCCCAGTCCCAGACGTGGATCTTCTGGCCGTACTTGCCGGCCTTCACGTCGTCGAAGTTCGGGCCGGGCTGGAACGTCTTCGGCGCGGCCCACTCACTCGACACCATGACGTTGCGCCGCGGCTGATACCAGAAGTCGTAGTTGAAGTTCATTCCCTTGGCGTCTTTCTCCCAGCGCCCGACGATGTCGTACTTGTCGTCGAGCAACAGGAACCCGCCGGGGGCGTCGCCCTTCGCGGTGCCGAGCATCGAGAGCATGACTTCGCCGCTTGGTAGACAGTGAACGGTGTGCGGGGCGGAGAGGTCCGTCTTCTTGGCGATCTCCTCCGGTTCGATGACCTTGTGCATCTTGAGTGCGAGCGGGTCTTTGGCGTCGATGATGTGAATGCGCCCGGACTTCAGCCCCGGCACGATCAGATAGCGTCGGTCGCCCGGTTTGCCGTGACACGACGAGCAGATGTTCCAGCCGAAGTGGTGCAACTCGTCGCCGGTCTTCGGCATCTTCAGCCGGTGGACGACCTGCGAGTAGGTTTTCGAGTTCGGATCGGCATCGACCACCGCGAGGTAGTCCGGTTTATCGATTCCGGTGTTCGCGTAGGTGCAGGTGGCGAACAGCAGCTTCTCGCGCGGCCCCTTCATCGCCTCTTTCGGCGACGCGAAGCCGGGCGTATCGGCCCCGCGGAGCGGGGGGCGTAAGCCCCCTGTGAGTGTCATCGCGGCGGACGCGGACAGGAACTCACGACGGTCCATCGGCAAGCCTCCGGGCGAGACGTGGTGCGGGCCTACTGAATGGATATCCGCCGGACGCGGCGCGGCGGCCAAATTCCGCTTGCCCGCGTGCCTAGAATGGGACACCTCGCACCAAGAGGAACGATATGTCCCGGTTCTGGCAGCACTTCATCACCAACGGCGGCGAAAACCCCGAAGCGGTCGATGGCCCCAAGCCCGCGGCGCAACCCGACCCCGAAGACGTACTCGACGCATTTTCGCGCGCGGTCGTGGGCGTCGCGGACAAACTGCGCCCGGCGGTCGTCAACTTGCGGCTCGGCAAGGGAATGCGCGGCGGGAGCGGGTCCGGCGTGCTGTTCGCGCCGGACGGCTACTTGCTCACGAATCACCACGTTGTGCAAGGGCACGAGAAGGTGCGCGTGCGCCTTAGCGACGGCACCGAGATGAGCGGAACGGTGATCGGCAACGACCCGTGGACCGACCTCGCGGTCGTGCGGGTCGATGGTACCGGATTGCCGTTCGCCACGTTCGGCGATTCAGCAAAGATCAAGGTCGGCCAGCTCGCGGTCGCGATCGGCAGCCCGCTGGGGTTCGAATCGACCGTCACCGCCGGCGTCGTCTCCGCGCTCGGGCGGATGCTCCGCAGCGTGTCCGGTCACATGGTCGATAACGTCATCCAAACGGACGCGGCGCTGAACCCCGGCAACTCGGGCGGCCCGCTCGTCGATTCGCACGGCCGCGTCATCGGGATCAACACCGCGGTGATTCAACCGGCGCAGGGCATTTGCTTCGCGGTGCCGGTGAACACGGCGAAGGTGGTCCTCCCGCACTTGCTGAAGCACGGTCGCGTGATTCGCGGATACTTGGGCCTGCACGTGCGGCAGGTGCCGATCGCGCCGGAACTGCGCGAGAAGTTCGAGCTTCCGCAGAAAAGCGGTGTGGAGATCCTGATGCTTGAGGAAGACGGCCCGGCGCAGAATGCCGGGCTGTGGATCGACGACATCATCATCGGGTGCGGCGGCAAACCGGTCGCGAGCGTGGACGACCTTCACCGATTGCTCACACAACTACCGGTCGGCGAGCCAACGAAGGTGCAAGTGCTGCGCGAGGGCCGCCGGGTCGAGCGCACCGCGACGCCGGCGGAATACCCCAGCCCGGTGCGGGGATAAGGCAGACACGGAGACACGGAGTGAGGAGACACGGAGACAAACACGAGTGGTTGTCCTCACCCCGTTGGGGCGAAGACCAGACTCTGCCCTCTGCGATTCTTCAGAATTGCCCTTTTTATTTCGCGGCCACAGCGTATTATTCTGTGACGGGTGGCGAGTGCTACCCGCTCAGGAGCTACGAACCGCTTTGCCGCTATCTCGCTTCGACCCTTCTTGGTCTTCCGACTCTGAGCTACCCCTCACAGCCTCCAAGACAGTCAAGCCGGTGCCGTTGCAACAGCAGAGGAGCTGCTCGTTCTGACTGTTTGTCGTGAACAAAACAGCTTTCTCGTCCGCTTCTGTCTCCCGCGCGGGGGTTTCCGCGCATGTGTTTTCGGGCCTCAGTGCCCAGAGCGAAAAGGTTTATGCCGAAGAAGTTGTACGTCGGTAACATCTCGTTCCAGACCACCAGCGACGACCTCGTGCAGGCGTTCTCTCAGTACGGCACCGTACTGGGCGCCCAGATCGTCGCCGACCGCGAGACCGGGCGCAGCCGCGGGTTCGCGTTCGTCGAGATGCACGATGGGGCCGATGAGGCCGTCGCGGCCCTCAACGGCGCCCCGCTCAGCGGGCGCACGCTGACGGTGAACGAGGCCAAGCCCCGCGAAGAGCGCCCCCGCACCGGTGGCGGCGCCCGGCGACCGACGG
>CAZBXY010000455.1:0-5235 GCA_964495365.1 uncultured Frigoriglobus sp.
TTGTGCCCGAGCCGGCAGTTCGCGTCGAGCACGACCCAGACCATTTCGGTGCCGTTGACGTTCGTCGCCTTGCGGTTGGCCGCGCCGAACGCCGCGAAGTGGTTCCCGCCGAACCCGGTCACCTCGTACACCACCGGGTACTTGCGTTCGGGTTCTTTCGCGAACGACGCGGGCAGCACCACGCCCGCCCGCACGTGCATCGGCTTGCCGTGGAACTTCGTGAGCAACTTGCTCTCGATCTCCACGAGCTTGACCGTGTCGGTTTCCTTGAACTCGCGCGGCTTGTAGACCTGATCGAGCTTCAATTCAAACGTCCCGCCCGCTTTCGGATCGAGTTCGAGCTGCACCGGCTTGGCGTACACGTTGCCGGGGCTGGAAAGAAAATCGATGCCGCCGAGGTCGCGGTCCATCACCGCGCTGACGTAATACTTGCCCGCCTTGAGGTCCGCGAGCGGCGCCGGGAACGCGACGGCCTTCGCATCGAGCACGAGCGGCTCGCCGGGTTTCCAGTCCTTCACGTCCCGCGCGAGCCCCGGTTGGGGCGAGAACCAGTTCAGCCCCGCCGGCGGCGCGTCGCTCGTGCGGAACGTGACGAACACGCGCCCGGTGAACGGCTTATCGAGCGCGGACTTGTCGAAGGTGAGTTTGAACCCCAGCGGCTTCGGGTCGGCCGCCGCGCCGGGGTGCGCGAGGGCCAGGAGGACGAGGGCGGCGAGGGGTCGGCGCATGGGTGAGTGTCCGGGTGACGGCCCGGGGCGAACGCTCCGGGTCAGATGTGAATATACCAGCGGTCTGGTTTTCGTGGCACTGGTTTTCCGGCCTCAGGAATGGTCGGAAGTTCCACAGGCAGTTAGTGACTGTAAGGTGAATTACCGAAACGGTTTGCGTCGCATGTGTTGGGTCGGCGTGGTGCCGGGGGATTCGCATCGGCCGGTTGTTGAGTGACAACGAGTTGTCACTCAACAACCGGCTGGGAATTCGGTGATCCGATCCGCACCGGAGAAACTGACGCTCCTCAAGCCGTTTCCGGTGCCTCACGCGCAACCCTTGGCCCAACTACACTTGCGATGCAAGCAAACTCTGTAACTTCCGACCATTCCTGAGGCCGGAAAACCTGTGCCACGAAAAACCAACCCACGATTCACGCCGCGGCGCGCGCTGGCACGGCCGGTTGAGCGTGGCCGAGCACCTTGCGGTAGACGCTGCAAACGGTCCGCGCGCAGGCGTCCCAGGTGAACGTGGCTGCGTGCGCCGGTCCGCGGGCGCGGTAGTCGCCCAGGTATAACGGGTCGGCCGCGATCCGCGCCAGCACGGCACGCCAGCCCGCGAGGTCGGCCGCGTCGAGTGTCAGCGCCGCCCGGCCCACCGCCTCGCTCACCGCGTCGGCCCGCGAGGTGACCGCGGCCGTTCCGCACGCCATCGCTTCCACCGGGGGCATCCCGAACCCCTCGTAGAAGCTGGGATACAACAGCGCGTCCGCGCCCGCGTACAGGGCCGGCAGGTCTTCGTCCGCGACGTACCCGATGTGCCGCGCGCCGCGGTGCCGCGCCTCCTCGTGGAACAGCTCGCGCTCGGTGTCGGCCTTCCAGCCCCACCCGCCGGCCAACACCAGCGGGCACGCGGCGCGCAGTTCGGACGGCAGGTCGCAAAACGCACGCAGCAGCGTGGCGACGTTCTTCCGCGGCTCAATTGTACCCACGTACAGTAAATACCGCAAGGGCAGTTGGTGCTTTTCGCGAATCGCGGCCACCGCTTCTGCCGGCTGCGGACGGAACTGCGGCCCGACGCCGCAGAGCATCGCGGTCACGCGGTCCGGCGATAGCCCCAGGTGCAACTGAGCCTCCCTTCGCACGGCCTCGGTGCCGACGATCACGTGATCGGCCAGCGCGACGCCGCGCGCGAACGCGGTCTCGTGCGCCTTGACGCGCTCGGCGGGGTGCCACTGCGGGAACAGCAGCACCGACAGGTCGAACACCGTGACCACGAGCGGCAATCCGGTGCGGAACGGGACGAAGTTCGGCTCGTGGTAGAGGTCGAAGCCGCCGAACCGGGCGCACGTCTGGAAGTGCGCCGCGTAGCCGAGCTTCGCGACCGCTCCGGCGGCCCGCTTCGCGAGTCGTTTGAACCAGTTCGGTTCGGAATGGTTCGGCGGGAGCGTCGTGTTCGAGGGCTTGAAGAACCGCGTCGCGACGTTGGCGGCGCGAACACCGGGGTACAGCCAGAACGTGTCCGCCGGGTAGTTCGCGACCAGCGCCGATCGGAGGTTCGCGGCGGCGTGCGCGATCCCCGTCTTCGGCTTCAGCAGCGTTACCCCGTTGAACAACACGCGCACGAAACGATCCTCTTTTCACGCTGCGGCGGTCTGAACGTTGTTTTCGCCCGGCGCCCCGCCCGACACACTGGTGACGTACGCGCCCATCACCTCGTCCGGGTCGCCGTCCATCACGATCTGCCCGTGCTTCATCCAAATGACGCGCGTACACAGCTTCCGCAGCGCGGGGAGGTCGTGGGCGACCATCACCATGAGCCGCGAGCTGGACATCAGCTCGCGCATCCGGGCCTGTGCCTTGAGCTGGAAGGCGTAATCGCCGACCGCCAGCACCTCGTCCACCAGCAGCACTTCCGGGTTGATGCAGGTGGCGATCGAGAACGCCAGGCGCATCTGCATGCCGGTCGAGTAGTTGCGGACCGCGGTGTTGAGGAAGTCGCCCAGTTCGGTGAACTCGGCGATCGCGTCCAGTTTGCCGCGGATGCTCGCTGGCGTTTCGCCCTGGAGGTACGACCGGTACAGGATGTTCTCCCACCCGGTCGCCTCCTGCTCGAAGCCGAGGGTGATGTCGAACAGCGAACAAATCTTCCCTTCGACGACCCGCGTGCCGCTGGTGGGCGGGTACACGCCGGCGAGCGTCTTGAGGAGCGTGGTTTTGCCGGCCCCGTTGTGCCCGATGATCCCGATCCGCTCGCCGTCGCGCACGCTCAGGTTGATCCCGCTGAGCGCATGGACCCGCATCATCGGGTTCACCGACGAGAGGAACATCTTGCGAACGAGGTACTCCTTCAGGCTCACCCGCTTCTGCTGGTGGGCGTTGAACGTGAGCGACACGTCGGTCAGTTCGATCTTCGCCATGAATTCGGTCCGTTGGTTCTACTCGGCGAGCGGCGCCGTTCTTGGCAAACCCCGCCCGCAAGGGCGGGGGGTGGCGCTCGCTGGTCACGAACACCCCCGCCCTTGCGGGCGGGGTTCGCCCTCGCCTCACAGGTGGAAAATCACCTTCTTGTTCAGCCACGCGACGACCGCGGTCGCCAGCCCCACGAGCGCCGCGGTACACACGAACGCGCCGAGGTACGCGTAGCCCAGTTGGTTCAGCTTGTCGGCGGTCGGGATACCGGTCAGGAGCGGATCGCGGATCACCGCGAGGTACAGGTTCACCGGGTTGATGTCCACCAGCCACGCCAGCCCGCGATCGTCCAGGAGGCTCCGCCGGTACATGATCGGCGTGAGGAAGAAGCCGATCTGCGCGCCCACTTCCAGCAGGTGCGCGGTGTCGTGGAAGAACGCGGTCACGAACGCTCCGATGGTCGCCACCGCCCACGCCGCGACCAGCGCCAGCACCACTCCCGGCAGTGCCAGAAGTAAGCCGACGAGTGGCCCGGCGTCACCCTTCCACACAACAAGTAATCCGACCACCACACTCAACGCCATGCACGAGTGAATCAGGTGTCCGAGGACACAGCGCAGCGTGTAAACCGTGTACGGCAACGGGCTTTGGCGGATGTACGACTCGCTCTGTGCGAACGACTTGCTGCCCAGGGTCGCGGAGTCGCGCAGGAAGTTCCAGACCGCCAGCCCGGAGAGCGCGAACGTCGCGTAGCCGATCGGGTTGCCGTCGCCGAAGAGCTGGCTGAACACCACGGTGAACACCGCGGTCATCGCGATCGGGTGCAAGAGCGACCAGCCGACGCCCAACATCGACCGCCGGTACCGCAGCCGCAGATCGAGGCGGACCAGCGCCAGCAGGAAGTAACGGGCCGTCCAGACGGCGGACAGGTGACGGAACATCCGTGCTCCCAATGACTTAACGACACACCATCGGCCAACCGGCGCGCCGGCCGCTTGCGGCGCGCGGCGGGAAGACTACCCCGCCGCGCCGAACGCCGCCAGCCCAACTCACCCGCACACTTCGCGCGACCGCTACAACCTGCCAACTCATATGGTTTCTTTGTGCGCGGTGTGAACAAACTGTGACCCGACCCGCGCGAGTATCCCAAAGTTGCGGACCGGGCAAAGTTGCGCGGTTGTAGGCGAAGGGGTGGCGGGTATGCGGCTGAACGACGTGATCGAAGGGGACTGCGTCGCGGTTCTGAACGACCTCCCGGCCGGGTTCGCGGACCTCGTGTTCGCCGACCCGCCGTTCAACATCGGATACGAGTACGACGTTTACGACGACCGCCGGGCGAAGGCCGACTACCTCGCGTGGACCGAGACGTGGCTCGCCGCCGCGGCCCGCGCGCTCAAGCCCACCGGCTCGTTCTTCCTCGCGATCGGCGATGAGTTCGTCGCGGAACACAAGGTCCGGCTCGACGCACTGGGCCTGACCATGCGTAACTGGATCGTGTGGCACTACACCTTCGGCGTCAATTGCAGCAAAAAGTTCAACCGCAGCCACGCGCACATCCTGTATTACGTCCGCGACCCGAAGAACTACACGTTCAATCCGGACCCGGTGCGGGTGCCGAGCGCCCGCATGACCACTTACGCCGACCGGCGCGCCAACCCGGTCGGCAAGCTCCCGGACGACACGTGGGTATTGCGCCCGCAGGAGAGCACCGCGCACTTCGGCGCGGACCAGGACACGTGGTTCGTGTCGCGAGTGTGCGGAACCTTCAAGGAGCGCGTGAGCCACCCATGCCAGATGCCGGAAGCGGTGCTCGACCGCATCATCCGCGTCGCGACGAACGAAAACGATGTGGTTCTCGACCCGTTCGCCGGGAGCGGAACGACGCTCGCCGTGGCGAAGAAGCTCGGCCGCAATTACCTCGGCGTGGAACTGTCCGAGCAGTACGCGGACGGTGTTCGCAAGCGGCTCCAGATGATCGAGTTCGCCGAACCCGGGGCCGCAGAAAACCGCCCGCGGAAGCGGGCCGCCGTCCGGCGGTGATCTCCCGCCGCGCGCCGCCAGGGGAACCGACGAAGATCGATCTCCTGCGGCACACGCACCGTCAACCCATACGATT
>CAZBXY010000456.1:0-5221 GCA_964495365.1 uncultured Frigoriglobus sp.
CGGCGCACCCGTTCGCAACCAGTTCGGGGCGCTGCTGAAGGGACTGATCCGCTGCGTCGCGTGTAACTGCGCGATGACCCCGACCCACACCAACCGCAAGGGTCGGCGGTACCGGTACTACCTCTGCTCCAGCGCCCAGAAGAAGGGCTGGGCCACGTGCCCCTCCAAGTCCATCCCCGCCCAGCAGATCGAGGCCTTCGTGGTCGAGCGCATCCGGTGCGTCGGCCGCGACCCCGCCCTGCTCCGTGACGTGCTCGACCAAGCCCGCCAGAAGGACGCGGCCCGGACCGCCGAACTCGAAACCGAACAGCGCGGATTGGAACGCGACCGGTCCCGGTGGCACGGGGAGGTCCGCAAGCTCTCGGTCCAACTGAAACCGGGCGAGGACAACGGCGAACTCGTGGGCCGACTGGCCGACCTGCACGAGCGGATCGGAACCGTCGAGCAGCGGGTGACGAAGGTCCGCGACCAGATCAAGGAACTCGCCGACCAACTGATCCCCGAGGGCGAAGCGACCCGCGCCCTGTCGGCGTTCGACCCGGTGTGGGAGACGCTGACCCCCAACGAGCAGGCCCGGGTGATCGAACTGTTGGTTGAGCGGGTCGAGTACGACGGCCGGGACGGGAGGGTCACCGTGACCTTCCACCCAACAGGCATCAAGGCGCTCGCCGATGAACTGGCCGAGCGGGCCGAACAACGGGAGATCGCATGAACACCACCAACCCAACAACCACGAACACGAGCGCGACCGCCCCGCTGAGCGTGGCCGGCACCATCCACTTCGTCCGACGCGGGAAGGCCAAGGAACTGCGCCTCGGCCCGAAGCCGGAACAACCGGCGCCCGGCCGGGTGCCCCGGGTCTCGCGGCTGATGGCTCTGGCCCTGAAGTTCGACCGTCTGATCCGCGAGGGCGCGGTGACCGCCTACGCGGAGCTGGCGCGGCTCGGGCACGTCACCCGCGCCCGCGTGTCCCAGATCATGAACTTGTTGCACCTGGCGCCCGACCTCCAGGAGGCGCTCCTGTTCTTGCCACTGGTCACGCAGGGCCGCGATCCCCTCATCCTGCGCGACCTCCAGCCGATCGCCACCACGCCCGACTGGCGTAAGCAGCGGGCGCTGTGGGCGGCGCTGGCCCCGACCCGGCCCGGAAAAGCGAAATAATCCGCCCAGACCGCACTACCGACATTGACAGCCGAGGAGGCGCCATCGTTATATACGAACGTTCAAAATCGACGTGCTTACACCCAGGAGCCACGGGCGATGGGACACATCCGACTTGGCCAACTCCCCAACTCCCAGCCGTGGCGAACCGTCGTCGGCTGTATCGCGGACGGGGCGACCGTTGCTGCGGTGGCCGGAGCCACCTCGACGGCCGCGGCACGGGGCCTCAAGCTCTCGAAGACCGACCCCGGCGTAGCCCGCGTCTTGTACCTGCTCGCCCGCACCGCTCTGGCCGCACGGGACAAGAACTTCACCGCCGCCCTCGCCCGAGTCCAGGTTACGGTCCCGGCCGAACCGGGCGTGTTCGACCTGACCGCCGCCTTCGCGTCCGCGATCCGGCAGTGGCACCTCGACACCCGCAAGGCCCAGACCGACCTGGGGCAGATGGCCCTGCTCGCGGCTACCGAAGCGCTGACCCAGTGCGTCGGGACCGGCTCTGCCACCCTCTTCCCGACCGGCCAGGAGGTTCACACCGCCACACGCGAGCTCTCGACCAAGAACGGCTTCGCGCTTCTGGCGCACGAGTACTTCGCCCGGTTCGTCCGCCGGTTCCTTCTGTACCACCTTAGCCGGGAACTCTCCCAGCACGTCGGCGGCAACGGCCGCTTCGCCTCCTCCACCGAGCACAACACGTTCCTGGCGAAGTTGGACGTCCACTGCCGCGAGGCGGCGGTGATCGTCCGCGACTACGCCGGTGGGTGGTACTCCAAGGCCAAGTTCGAGGACGGCATCAGCGAGCAACAGGCCCAGAAATTCTCGGCCTATTCGCTGACCAAACTGCGGAGCGAGTTGGAGCGCCGGGGGGTGGCCAATGGGTGAGCCCCAACTGGTGATCTGCGGCGGCATTCCGCGCGCGGCCGCGCCCCGTGGAACCCCGCCGCCCGAGGAGACTCACGAGCTCACAATCGGTGACGGCAAACGGGACGTCCACCTGCGGATCAACCAGGTGTCGCGGGCGATGGGCCGGTGCCTCACCGATCTCGACGCCGATGTGCTCGAGGTCGCGGCGTACTTCTATGTGGCCGACCAGATGGTGACCCGCGGTGGAACGGTCGCGCTCGATTACGGCCGGCGGTGGCGCCGGCACCTACGGTTCGTGATCCCGGTCCGGCGCCCGGACGTGTGGAACCGGCCCGAGGTGAGCGCCACCCTCCGCGCGGCGCTGTTGTTTCTCACCGACGACCAGGAACTGGAGTTCACGTTCGTGCGGGCCACCAACCCCGCACCGCGGGAGCGGTACATCGGTGACATGATCGACGTCCCCGCGGACCCCGAGGAGGTGATGCTGTTCTCGGGCGGGTTGGACTCCCTGTGCGGCGCCGTTGACGAACTCATCGTCGGGCAGCGCCCGGTGATCCTGGTCAGCCACCGGTCGGTGAGCCGCATCCAGGCGCGCCAGGAGGCGCTCGTCGCCGAACTCCGGCGCCGAGCGCCGCACCCCCACCTGGCGCCGGTTCACGTCGGCGTGACGATCAACAAGGGGGAGGAACTCAATCGCGACTTTACCCAGCGCGGGCGGTCGTTTCTGTTCGCTGCCGTCGCTGCGGTCGTCGCCCGCCTGGCGGGCCGTCGCCGCATCCGGTTCTACGAGAACGGCGTGACCAGTATCAACCTGCCGCTGAGCCGAGAACTGGTCGGTGCTCGCGCGTCGCGGACCACGCACCCGCAGACACTCGCCCGGTTCGAGGAGTTCTTCTCGAACCTGTTCGATTGCCAGTTCGAGGTTCGCAACCCATTCCAACGAGCGACCAAGGCTGGCTTGCTGCGGCTCCTGAAGGGCCACGGTCACGCCGACCTGTGCTCACTGACGGTCAGTTGCGCCCACGTCTGGGGACAGGAGGAGGCTCGCCCGCACTGCGGGGTGTGTTCGCAGTGCGTCGATCGCCGGCTCACCGCACTGGCGGGGGGTCTGGGTGCAGCGGAGGATCCCCTGGGACGCTACGCCAGTGACGTCCTCGTCGGGGAGCGAACGGGTTCGGACCTGACCCTGGTGGAGCGGTACGTCGGGTCGGCCCTGGACATGGAGCACGTGTGCAACGCGCGGGCGTTCGCCCTCCTGTACTCGGAGGTAGCCGACGCGACCTCGTACCTGGGGATGAGCGCCGACGACGCGGGGCAGGAGATCTTCCGGCTGCACCAAAAGCACGCCGATGAGATCCGTACCGCGCTGCGGGCGGTGGTGGCCGCACGGGTGAACGACGTGTTGGCGCGGTCGTACCCCCCGAACTCACTCCTGGGTGTCATGGTCGGGCGGGCCGCGTGTGAGGCCGGGCCGCGCCCCGTTCGCGCCGCGGAGGCGGGGTTGGTCGTCGATCTCGATCAGTTCGAGGTGCGGTTCGACGGTCGGCAGTGCTTCATGGGCAACCGGACCGAGTTCCGTGTCGTCGAGCGGCTCGCCCGGCCACCCATCGGGTACGTGTCGGTCGAGGCGCTCGTCGGAGCGGCGTGGGGTGGCCGGAACCCGTCGTCCAACGCGGTCCAGCAGGTGATCTCGAACATCCGTCGCCTGTTCCGCGACAACGGCTTGAAGCGGCTCCGACTGGACGGAAAGCAGCCGGGGCACTACCGCTTGGTCATCGACCCGAAATAATTTTCGGAATTCAGCGCCGGCTCAGCGGCACCTCAGCGCCGGCTCAGTGGTCTGGTGCATCCTGTGTGAGCCTCACCCGAATCGGGTCGGGCGACCACGGAGATGATCTCATGACCGCACCGATTCCCAACCCCATCCCCCGCGCCGAGGTGACCAAGCGCGCCCTCTCACCGGCACGGCAGCGCCTGGTCGAGTTGATGCAGCGGCTCAACTTCGGTCGTGTGGAAGCCCTCCCGGTTCGCGGTGGTGAACCCGTCCTCGACCCGCTCCCGGCCATTGTCCGTGAGCACAAGTTCTGCGCCGAGAACGGCCCGCGCCCGGAGGCCGGACGGGCCGAGTGCAAGCTCAAGAATCAGGTCACCGATCTCATGGCCCTGCTCGACCAAATCGGCGACGGCACCATCGCCGTGCTGACCGTCAAGCACGGGCTGCCGTTCCACGCCGAGCTGCCCGGCTAACGGGCCACTCCGTCACTCTCGTTCCGATCATCCTGACCCGACTTTCAGCCGGCCGCACTGCGGAGGCGATCGTGGGCACCGACCCCGGTGTTCGCCTCGCCTCCGCATGTGTGCGAACGCGCGCCACCCCGTCGTGCCCGCGCTCCCGCTCCTCGCGGCCGAGGAGCTTGACGTGTCTGATTCACAGAACCGACCCGAGCGGGACAACCCGATCGACGCGGCCGTCTCGGCGATCGTCCGCCGCAAGGCGCGGTCACTGGTGGGGAGCGCGGGGCTCACCCGACAGGACGTTGCCGATGTCGAACAGGAGTTGATCCTGCGCCTGCTCGATGTGCTCGGCACGCTGGGCACCGCCGCGCCGTCCGGGGCCGGGCGCCTGGCTTACGTTCAGCGGCTCGTGGACCGGTTCGCGCTCAACCTGTTGCGCGCCCGGAGGGCGGCCAAACGCGACCCCGGCCCGATCACGTCCCTGGCCGCGCCGCTGGCCGGGAGCGACGCGAAGGATCTCGGTGACACCGTCGGCGCCCACCAGCGCGCCGCCGTTCGCGGGGCCGCACCGCGCGACGACGCGGAGCTGCGGCTCCTGGCCCTCGACGTGGCGGCCGTGTTGGACCGGCTCCCCGACGACCTGCGGGCCATCGCCCTCGGCCTGATGCAGGAGTCCCTGACGGCCCTGGCCCGGCGCCGGGGCGTCCCGCGGAGCACCCTGCGGGACCGGCTCCGCGGGATCCGGGACCGGCTGGCGCGAGAAAATTTGCACGAATCCTGACCGCCGGTCCGCCACTTCGCGCGCCGACGGTGATGAAAGAGAAGTAGGGACGCCTCGCCCGCCACCAGTTGGAGGAGCCGATGAGTGAGCCGAGCTACCGCTACACGATCGAGGGGTCCGTGCCGATCGGCTTGCAGGTGTAGGTTAACCTTCGTGCACGTAGGGTTCCAGGAGTGTGTCGGC
>CAZBXY010000457.1:0-5214 GCA_964495365.1 uncultured Frigoriglobus sp.
ATCATGACCCCATGTCCGCCCCCACGATCGGCCGCCTGGCGCCCTCCCCGACCGGTGCGCAGCACGTCGGCAACGCCCGCACGTACCTGATCGCGTGGCTGTCGGCCCGCGCACAGGGCGGCGCGGTGCAGCTCCGCATCGAGGACATCGACTCGCCGCGCATCAAGCCCGGCGCGGCCGAACAGGCGCGGACCGATCTCCGCTGGCTCGGACTGGACTGGGACGGCGAACCGGTCGTACAGACGACGCGGCTCGCTCACTACGAAGCCGCGCTGGAAGTGTTGAAGCGGCAAGAGCTTGTGTACCCCTGCACCTGCACGCGGTCGGACATCGCGTCGGCGGCCAGCGCCCCACACGACAGGAGGGGGTCGCAGGGGGAACCCACGGGGGGTTCCCCCTCACAAACGGCGGAGGAAGTAACGTATCCGGGCACCTGCGCACACCGCCGCGCCGCAGACGCGATCGCACTTCGCGCGGAAGGGCGGCCGTTCGCGTGGCGGTTCCGCGTGTCCGACAGCCCGACCTTCACCGACCTGTTCGCCGGCGAGCAACACGTCGATCTGAAGCGCAACGGCGGTGATTTCGTGGTTTGGAAAAACGCCGGGACGCCGGCATATCAGCTCGCGGTCGTGGTCGATGACGCCGCGGGCGGTGTGACCGAGGTCATTCGCGGCGACGACCTCATCCCGTCCACGCCGCGACAGCTTCTCCTTTACCGCGCGCTCGGGCTAACGCCGCCGCAATTCGCGCACGTGCCGCTGGTGGTGGGCGAAGACGGGCGCAGGCTCGCGAAGCGGCACGGCGATACGCGGCTCTCCGCGCTCCGCGCCGCGGGCGTGACGGCGGAGGCGCTGGTGGGGCTTCTGGGGTGGTCGTGCGGGTGGCTCGAACGCCCCGAGCCGGTCTCCGCGCGCGAACTGCTCCCGCGATTCCGGCTGCCCGCGGTCCCGGCGCGGTCGTTCGTGCTGACCGCGGAGCTACTCCGCGCGATCGGGTACGGGGGGTGACACAGCCCAGGGGTTGAGCTCGCGGACTCGCTTCACCCCTGGCTACCCGCCGGCGCCGCTCCGCGGCTCAAAATAAGCCCGGCTTCTGTCTTTCACTTCTTCACACTGTCTTGTTTTCTGTCTTTCCTCACACTCACACTCGCACTCACACTACCTACTTCACCGCTTCGGCCCGCAGTTCCTGCACGGTCTTCACCAGCTTGTCCATCGTCGGCTGGTCGATCACGCCGTTGAGCTTCATCCGGGCGACGCCGGTTGCGTCGATCACCGCGACGTTCGTTTCACCCGCGGTCAGGCCGAAGAGGGTCTTCACCGTGTCCGCGTAGTCGAGCCACACCACCACGTCCGGCGACCCCTTCGCGACCCCGTTGCGGATCGCCGGGCGCACCGCGGCGGGCACTTTCCCGCAACACGCGATCGGGACGACGATCACGTTCGGCGCCACCTGACCCGGCTTCAGCCCCTCCAGCGGCACGACCGGGGCTATTTGCGCCTTCGCGGGCGGCTGGCCCTTCGCGGTCGGGTGCCAGCACACGTGGAGCTGCTCGCCGAGCGCGCGGCACGCATCGGTGCCCTTGCGGTCGCCGAACACCAGGACGACGACGTTCCCGCGCAGGTCCGCGAGGTCCGCTTTCCGCTCGAACTGGTCTTCCAGCACCAACTCGACCGGCTTCGGGGCCGCTGGCGGTTGTGCCGACAGCGGGACGACCACGACGAATGCCAGGAATGCACACAGAACCAGAGCACGAACGAACAGATTCATGCGAAGCGATTCCTTTCGCGTGGTTGGTTCCCAGTTTTCTTCAGCCCGAAGGGCGGGGACAGCATAGCCTGGGGCAACGCCCCAGGTATGCGATTGCATTGGTCTTCCAGGCTGAAGGCCTGGGACATCTTCTGTCGCAGCCCTTCAGGCTGCATTTCCTGTACGTTGCGTACCTGGGGCGTTGCCCCAGGCTACGTTGTCCGACCCCTTCGGGGTCAAGGCAAAGAGCGGTCGGGCAATCACACTCGGCCTTCCCGGACCGCACGTTCGGCGAACTTCAACCGCACCGCGGCCACCGCCAGAAGCGCCCCCGCGAACCCGGCCACCGCCAGCGCGCTCGGCAGCGCCGCGAGCAGCCCGCCGGCCTGCCACGTCACCGTTTCGAGTCCGCGCATCGCCCAGGTTGTCGGCAGCGCCAGCGCGAAGTCGCGCGCCCACGCCGGTAACAAGAACGCGGGCACCCACAGCCCGCCGAGCAGCGACACGGCCAGAATCAGCAGAATGCTCACGCTCCGGGCGCGGGCTTCGGTCGCGCCGAGGGCCGCGACCAGTAGCCCGGTCGAGGCGGCCAGGCCGCACGCGGCTGCGACCAGCAGCACGAACCCGATCACCGAGCCGTCGATTGTGACCCCGAACGCGGCGTACCCGACCCCGAACGTGACCAGCACTTGCAGCAGAGCGATGAACGCGGTGGCGAGCGCCTTGCCGCCGATCACGCACGACAGCGGCACCGCGGCGGCCCGGACGCGCGTCCACACCGCGCGCTGACGCTCCCGCAAGAGGAGCAGGCCGCTCTCCATGCCCCAGAACAACAGGTATTGCAGCGTCATGCCGCAGAAGCTGTGCGAGTACGAGTTGAACTGCGTCTGCGGGTGCGGCGAGACGGGCGCGGCCGTCACCTGAAACGGCGGAGCCGATTCGCGGTCGCTGGCGCCGAACGCTTCGCGCGCCACGCGCTTCATGACGGCTTCCGTCACAACCCCTTCGGCCCACTGCCGCTCGGCCGCGGCGTTCGGGTGGTGAAGCAGAAACAGTTCGGGCCGCGGGTCGGTGTTGCCGGGTTGCCACGCCTTGAGACGCTCGAACCCCGCGGGCAGCACGACCGCGACCGCCCGGCGCTCCGCGACCGCCGCTTCCGCCTCCGCGCGCGACAACTCCTTCGCTTCGAGCCGCGGGGAACTGAGCAATTCGTCGGCGACCTGGCGCGTGAACGGGCCGTCGTCTTCGACCACGACGACGACCGGCAGTTTTGTGTCCGTGCCGGAGTGCGGGCGGTGGAAGATGGTGCCGAACGCGGACGCGAGCAGCACCGGGACGACGAAGCACATGAGCGCCGCGCGCCGGTCGGCCCAGAACAGCCGCCAGTCCTTGCGGGCGAGTTTCAGCGTCAGCGAGAACTTGCTCATACGCTTTCCGAGGCATCCGTCCGCAGCGCCAGTTCCAGCGCCCCGGCCGGGGTGCGGTACGCCTCCAGTTCGATCCCTTCCGCGAGCAACATCGCGAGCGCGCGGCCCAGTTCCTCGCTCGTTCCGGCCGACAGGCGCAGCCGGCGCCCGGTGATCTCCAGCCGCGCGATCGAAGCGAGCCGCCGGCGAATCGCGCGCTCCAGGAACTTCGGCGGGCGCGTCCGCAAGTGCCCGTACAGCACCGCCCGGTCGGTCGGCTTCGCGCGGAGCAGTTCCGACGGGTGCCCGCACGCGACGAGCTTCCCCTGTTCCAGCACCGCGACGCGGTCGCAGCCGCTTTCCGCCTCGTCCACGTGGTGCGTGGTGATGAGGATCGCGTGGCCGTCGTCGCGGAACCGCGTGAGGTCGGCGAACAGGGCGTCGCGGCTCGCTGGGTCGAGCGACGCGGTCGGCTCGTCGAGCAAGAGCACCGGCGGGTCGTGCAACAGCGCGGCGGCGAGGTTCAGCCGCTGCTTCATCCCGCCGGAGAACGTCGAGACGCGGTGCGCGGCGCGGTCGGAGAGCTTCACCCGCGACAGCGCGCGGACGACCCGGCGGCGCAGGTCGGGGCCGGCGAGACCGTACAACTCGCCGAAGAACGCGAGGTTGTCGAACGCGGAGAGTTCGTCGTAAACGGCCGGTTCTTGTGGAACCAGCCCCACGCGGAGCGCGAACGCGGTCGGGTCGGCGCTTCGCGAGCGCCCTTCGATCGTGACCTCGCCGGACGCGGGGTCGAGGATTCCCGCGGCGACCGCCAGCGTACTGCTCTTGCCGCTGCCGTTGGGGCCGAGCAGCCCGACGATCTCGCCGCGCCGCACGTCGAGCGACACGCGGTCGAGCGCGACCCGCGGGCCGTAGCTCACGGTCACGTCCACGAGGCTGAGGGCCACCGGCAGCGGCATGAGGAACCCCGGCACAGAAGTTCGGCGGCCGGGGAATAGCGAAGCGCGCGAAGCGGTTCAAGGCGAACCGCTCAGCCGGGTGGCAGGAGTTCGGGCATCGGCTTCGATTCGTCCACCTTCACGCGAACGTCCTTGTAGTTCGCGTCGAGTTCGCCGGGCACCACCTCGACCGTCACGCCGCGGAACCCGGCCTTTTCGAGCCGCGCGCGGGCGGCATCGAGTGCGGGATAGTGGAGCAGTTGGCCGGGGCAGAACTCCAGCTTGTCGAGAATCTTCTTGTCGGGCGTTTTGGTGTTGCCCTCGATGATGATCCGCCCGACGCGATCCGGTTCCTTCTCCTTCGCTTCCTTCGGGGCGATGCCCAGTTTCTTCAGCCGCTCGGCCTGCGCGTCGAGCTTCTTGCGGATCGCGGCCTTCAGTTCCTGTTCCTTCTTCTCCAGCGCGGCCTTCTCGGCCTGCACGCGCTCCAGTTGGTTCAGCAGGTCATCGACGGACGACGGCGCGGGCGGGGAAACCGGCACCACGACCGTTGGCGGCGGAAGCGGCGGGTTGACCGCCGGGATGTTCGGCCCAGATGGTAGGACGACCGGCGGCGGTGTGGGTTGTTGCGAAACGGCGGCGCCGCACGCGATCAGCAGCGCGACCGAGACGAATGCGACACGATCGCTCACGTTCACCTCCTGCGGTTCGGGCGCGGGAGGTTACTCGTGCGAGCGGCGAGCAGTCAATGGCGAACGGCCGGTGTCAGCCGGCCGGGGGGCGGGCGCCCGGTGGGCCGATGCGCCTCCTGCCGTCGAAGGTTCCACCGGCCGGCTGACACCGGCCGTTCGCCTACTCGTCCCTGAACGGGTCGGGGTTGTCGTCGAACGGCTCCAGGTCGCGGTCGGAGAGGCCGAAGTGGTGGGCGATCTCGTGAACGACCGTCTTGCGGATCTCGATGAGCAATTCGCCGCGGTCCGGGAAGTCCTCTTCGAGCGGGTTGCGGAAAATGATGATGCGGTTCGGGTTCTCCAGCATCTCGGAGGCGGACACGCCCTCCATCGGCATGAAGTAGCCGTAGAGCGAGTCGCCGGCGTCGATCTCCTCGTCGGTAAAGC
>CAZBXY010000458.1:0-5179 GCA_964495365.1 uncultured Frigoriglobus sp.
TTGGCAATCTTTGGCAATCTTTGGCAATCTTTGGCAATCTTTGGCAACCTTTCGTTTTCTCAGGGAATTGCGCACGCGGGGAACTGCCATGCGTTCGGCCGTTACGATCTCGCTTGTGCCGGAAGCCCGCGGCGGGCCGTTCGTGTTCTGGGACGACCTCGCCGACGGGTGCCGCAAGGCCGCGGCGCTCGGGTTCGACGCGGTGGAGGTGTTCCCGCCGGGGCCGGACGCGGTTGATGCCGCCGAACTGCGCCACATCCTCGACGACAACGGGCTGTCACTGGCCGCGGTCGGCACCGGGGCCGGCTGGGTGAAGCACAAGCTCTCGCTCACCAGTGCCGACGCCGGCGTGCGCGACCGGGCGGTCGCGTTCGTGGCGCGGATCATGGACCTCGCCGCGCCGTTCGGCGCCCCGGCCATCATCGGCTCGATGCAGGGCAAGTGGGAAGGCGCGGTCACGAAACCGGTCGCTCTCCGCTACCTGGGCAACGCGCTGTTCAAGCTCGACGAACACGCGAACGACCTCGGCGCCACACTGCTCTACGAACCGATCAACCGCTACGAGACGAACCTCATCAACACGCTCGGCGACGCGGTGACCATGCTCACGGGCATCCGCACCCGCCACGTGAAGATCCTGGCCGACCTGTACCACATGAACATCGAGGAGGCGAACCCCGCCGACGCGCTCCGCGGCGCCGGGTCGCACATCGGGCACGTCCACTTCGCCGACTCGAACCGCCGCGCCGCGGGGCTGGGCCACACGGACTTCGTGCCGATCGTCGCGGCGCTGAAAGAGGTGAGCTACGAAGGATACTTGTCGGCGGAAATCCTGCCGCTGCCCGACTCAGACGCCGCCGCCCGCCAAACCATCGACAGCTTCCGAAAGTTCGTCGGTTAGCCACTTCTCGTAGAGCCTCACGCCACGCGCCGCTCTCGCATCTTCCGCGCGAAAACTTGAATCAAACTGCTTGACGCCCCGGAAACGCACAGTTATAGCCGCCCCGCTTCTCACACACTCTCTACGCGGGGGCACGACGCCCCACGGAGACGGGAGCCGGGGCCGCTGGGGCGGTTCCCGGCGCCCGCGCCGACCAACCGCCCCGCGGGTCACACCGCCGGGGCGACGGGGGACTAGGTCCGGTCGGCGCGGCCCGTTCGTCCAGCGCAGGGGAAGGAGGCCATTGGTGTTCCAGGCAAAGACGTGGAACTGGAAGCGGGTGGCGGCCAACCTGCTGCTGGTTCCGATTCTGGGGGGCGGCGCGGTCGCCGTGGTCAACGGGCAACTCGGCACCAGCGGGGGCACCAGCACCGCGATGCCGAAGATGCCGGCGGCCAGCGCGCCGCGCTCGAGCGCGCCGTCGGCCGGCGGCGACCCGAAACAACTGCTCAAGGACGGGCGCAAGGCACTGGCCGAGAACCGGTTCGCCGACGCCATGGACCTGGCGCAGAAGGCCGAGTCGTACAACGCCGGCGGCAAGTGGGGGCTGTTCGACGACACCCCCGCGGCGCTGCGCAAGGACGTGACCGCCGCGAAGGCCAAGGCGGACAAGACGCAGGCCGAGCAACTGGTGAAGCAGGCCCGCGGGCTGGCCCTGAAGTCGGGCAGCGAGGCCGAGCGCGCCTACAACCTCGACAGCGCGCTGCAAATGGCCCGGCAGGCGGCCCGGCTGCAAGGCCCGGCTTCCACCTGGGACACCGGCGAGCGGGCCGAGAAGCTCGTCAAGGAACTCGAAGCGGCGCGGGCCAAGATCAAGGTCGCCTCGGCCGTGCCGGCGTCGAACCCGATGCCCGCACCCGGCGCGACGGCGACAGCCCAGCCGAACCGGTCGCCGACGACCTCCGGCGTGCAGCAGGTGGGTGGCACCGACGCCAAGAAGACCGGCGCGATCAAGCTCATGACCGAGGGCCGGGCGCTGGCCGATCAGGGCAACTACGCCGCGGCGCGGGCCAAGTTCGCCGAGGCCGACGCGCTCGGCGCGTCCTTCGCTCCGGGCGAGTACGGCCCCGGCTTCGCGCTCCAGGAGCTGAACACCCGCGGCGCCGCGGCGATGGACAAGCTCGTCCGCGACGCGCAAGCGTTCAGCGCGCAGAAGGACTACGCGAAGGCCAACACCTGCCTGACCCAGGCCGGGCAGATCGCCGCCACGCTCGGGCTGTTCCCGAAGCCGGTGACGGAGGCGAAGAACGCGCTGTTCGTCGCGTCGGCCGGCAAGTTCGGCAGCGCGCCGCCCAGCGGCCTGGCGCCCGCCGGCGGGCCGGAGTATCTCGTCGCCGCCGGGCCGAACACCGGCACCGTGCCGGGTGTCCCCGCGGGCGGCGCGACCGTTTACGGCGGCACGCCCACCGCGCCCGCGGGCGGAACCGTCACCGGTCGCCAACTGCTCGACCAGGCCGCTTACGAGTTCAAGCGCGGCGAGTTCGACACCGCCACGCGGCTGGCGCAGCAGGCGCATAACCTCGGCGTACAGGAAGAGGCCCGCGGGCTGCTCAACAGCATCGACGCCGAGAAACTCGCGCAGAAGAAGCGCGTCGCCGCGTCGTCGGTCACCGCCGCGAAGGCCGCCTACGACCAGAAGGACTACCAGCGGGCGATGGGCGTGCTGGTGCTCATCGACGCGAACCTGCTCGCGGCCGACGCGAAGGCGATGCGCGACCAGATGATGACCGCGTGCAAGGCCGAACTGGACAAGAGCGGGCTGGTCGCCGCCGGCGGCACGCAAGACCCGGCCCCGGCAGCGCCGACCGACCCGCCGGGCGTGGCCCGCGTCGGCCCGGACACCAAGACCGATGGCGCCTCGCAGGCGGACACGCTCCGCCGGCTCCAGGCGCAGAAGATGCGGGCCGAGAGCCTGAAGGTTCAGGAAGAGGCCCAGAAGGCGTTCGGCCGCGGCGAGACCGACCTCGCCATGCAGATGCTCATGGACCACGCGAACCGGGTCCGCGCCAGCGGGCTGGACGCCGGCTCCATCGCGCAACTGTTGCGCCCGGTCGAGGCGAGGCTCGACACGTTCCGCATGATGAAGGGCCAGGCCGACGCGATCGCCCGGCAGAACAAGGACGCGCGTGACTCGAAGAACCTGATCGCCGGCCGCGGGGTCGCCGAGGAGGAGCGCAAGCGCGAAGTCGCGGCGCTGGTCCGTAAGTACCACGATCTCGTGAAGGTGAAGGGCGACTACGCCGCAGCCGAGCGGGTGGCGCTCCAGGCCAAGCAACTCGACCCGGACGACCCGGCGATCGCCGCGCTGGTCGAGATGGCCAAGCTGGGGCGGGCCGTCAAGGACGCCGAGAAGCGGAAGGCCGACAGCCAGGCGTTCACGCTCGGCGGGCTGAACGACGCCGACAAGCTCGGGCCGCTCGTCACCGCCGACGACCCGGTTCGCATCCAGTTGGAGGCGATGCAGCGGGCCGGGAGGCGCGGGTCGGGCGATAACTTCATGATCAAGACCCGCACGCCGGCGGAACACGAGATCGAGATGCGGCTGGAGAAGCCGATCTCGATCGAGTTCAACCAGACGCCGCTGGATCAGGCGATCAAGAACCTGCAGACTCTCACCGGGTTGCCGCTGGTGCTGGACGCCCGGGCGCTGGCCGACGAGCGGATCAGCGAAGTACAGCTCGTTACCGTCTCGCCGGGTACGGCGATTTCGGCCAAGAACGTACTCACGTTCACGCTCGAACAGGCCGGGCTGAGCTATGTCATCGAACACGACATGGTAAAGATCACGACGGTCAAGAAGTCGAAGGGGCGGCTGGTCACCAAGGTGTTCTCGGTGGCCGACCTGGTGACCCCGGTGCCGAACTTCGCGCTGCCCGACTACGCGAACTTCGACAAGATGTTGAACAGGAACGCGATCAACAGCGGCAACACGGTGATTTCTGGGCTGAACACCGGCGGCGGCGCCACCCCGTTCGTGCCGGCGGGCGGGCTGAACGGCGGCCAGCCAGCCGGCCCGACCTCGCTGCCCGGCGAGCTGGCGACGACGCCCGGCATTCGGACCCCCGGCGGTAGCTCCGGCGGCCAGGGCGGCCGGCTGGAGACCACCGGCCCGCTGGCCGGCTCGGCGAACGTGACCGTGGCCAACAACAGCAAGCACGAGCAGCTCATCAAGCTGATTACCAGCATGGTGCGCCCGTACTCGTGGGACGGCGGCCCCAACAGCAACGGGGGCGGCAAGATCGAGTACTTCGACATCGGCAGCGCGCTGGTCGTGAACCAGACGGCCGACGTGATCCAGGAGATCGCCGACCTGTTGGACGCGCTGCGGCGGCTGCAAGACCTGGCAGTCGCGGTCGAGATCCGCATCGTGTCGTTGGCCGAGTCGTTCTTCGAGCGGATGGGGCTGGACTTCGCGGTGAACATCAAGACGCACACCTCGCAGTTCGAGCCGGCCCTGACGAGCAACTCGTTCCGCCCGCAGCCGTTCATCAACGACATCAACAACCGGGGCGTGACCCTGGGGCTGACCCCGGCCGGGACGTTCACCCCGGACCTGGACGTGCCGATCCGGGCGACCAGCTTCAACCGGGCGATCCCGGGGTTCGGGAACTTCCCGAACGCGCCGGGCAACAACGGCGGGATCTCGCTGGGGCTGGCGTTCCTCAACGACATCCAGGTGTTCACGTTCATGGAAATGGCCCAGGGCGACCAGCGGTCCAACATCATGCAGGCCCCGAAGCTGACCCTGTTCAACGGCCAGACCGCGACCCTGGCGGTGACCAGCCTGGAGTTCTTCGTCACCAACGTGTCGGTGGTGTCGGTGAACGGGCAACTGGTGTTCATCCCGTCGAACACCCCGCTGCCCGGGCCGGGCGACTTCACTCAGGGCGGGGCGCTGACCATCACCGTTCAGGCGGTGGTGTCGGCCGACCGCCGGTTCGTGCGGCTCAACCTGCCGGTGAACCTGTCGGTGCAGTCCGGGGCCGCGGTGCCGCTGTTCCCGATCACCACGTTCATCACGCCGGTGTTCGAGGGCGGCCGCCAGGGCCAGCCGATCCCGTTCACGCAGTTCCTCCAACAGCCGGCGTTCACCAGCCTGAGCATCTCGACCACCGTGGTGTGCCCGGACGGCGGGACGGTGCTCCTGGGCGGGCTGAAGTCGCTGGCGGAGAGCCGCAACGAGTTCGGCCCCCCGTTCCTGTCGAAGATCCCGTACCTGAACCGGCTGTTCAAGAACGT
>CAZBXY010000459.1:0-5157 GCA_964495365.1 uncultured Frigoriglobus sp.
CCCGAGTTTTGGCCTTGAGAGGGCCACGTCCTAGGCCACTAGACGATAGGGCCGCGATCCGAAGGTTTTGTAAGCGCCCGAGGTGCGGTTGTCAAGTCTTCGGAGGCCCTCTCGATCGACCGCGGTTCGTTGAGCGGCTTTGCGTTCCCGTTACGGTCGGAGTCTGGTAGAGTATCAGAATCGGTGTCGGGGACGCGCGCGCGGGGGCGGACATGGGGATCCAGGACCGGGATTACTACCGCGAAGGTCCGAGCTTTCTGGATCGCGTCAGCGAACAGGGCGCGACCGTCTGGCTGATCGCCATCGCCTGCGGCGTGTTCTTCGGCCAGATGTTCACCGGGATGGGCAAAAGCCCGCTCATCGAACTGGGCGCCTACGACACCGAGCGGCTCCTCGACGGAGAGGTGTGGCGGCTCGCGACCTCGATCTTCCTGCACGGCGGCATCTTCCACATCTTCTTCAACATGATGGTGCTGTACTTCGTCGCCCAGCGGCTCGAGGCCGAGTCCGGGGCGCGCGAACTGGTGCTGATGTTCTTGTGCGGCGGCATCTTTGCGAACCTGCTTCACTTCGGCCTCCAAGTTGCCGGGCTGGCCGCGCCGTCGCGGGCGATCGGGGCGAGCGGGGCCGTCATGGGCCTGCTCGTCGTTTACGCGTTCCACTGGCCGCATCAGCGCGTCCTGTTCTTCTTCGTGCTGCCGATGCCCGTCTGGCTGTTGGCCGTTCTGTACGTGGGGCTGGACCTGATGGGCGCGTTCCAGGCCGAAGTCATCAAGGGGAAACCGGCCGCGATCGATTACTTCGCGCACCTGGGCGGGGCGTTCTTCGGGTTCCTGTACTACCAGACCGGGTTCGAGTTCCGCCGGCTGTTCGCGCGGCGCCCGCGCGCGCGGCCGAAACTGCGCGTCGTCCCGCCGCCCGTGGACGAGGAGACGCGCGAGCGCGAGCCGGTCGGCGCGCAAGTGCAGGCCGCCCCGCGCCCCAGCGAGGCCGCCGACGAGCAACTGGAGGCGAAACTCGACGCCGTTTTGGAGAAGGTGTCCAAACACGGCCAGGAGAGTCTCACGTCGGAAGAGCGCGAAATCCTGTTCCGCGCCAGCGAACTCTACAAGAAGCGCCGGAAGTGACTCGGAGCCGTTCATGCCGCTGTACGAATACACCTGTCGCACGTGCGAACACGCCTTCGAGGCCCTCGTGTCCGCCCGCACAACCACCGCGGTGAAGTGTCCGAAGTGCGAGAGCACCGAACTGGACCAGCTCATCGGCCTGCCGGCGCCGGGGCGCGTGGTCGAGGGCCAACCGGCTACGAACTGCCGCGGCGACGGTCCGCCCTGCGGCGCCCCGTGGTGCGGTCGCAAGACCTGAGCGCGAGCCGGGTAGAATGCCTTCGCCGGCGGCAATTCGCACGTCGATTCTTCTGACGCGCGAATTGCCGTTACATTCGCCTCTTCACAAAAAAGAATCCGCAAGCGGACTTGTCTGGGTGGGCCGGCCGGGTAGAATTATGATACTTGAATGACTCTGCGGGACGTGGCCCAAGTCCTGACGGGGCATCTAGTTGCGCCCAAGTCGTCCAGCGGCAATCACCATCCGGCCGCGCTCTCCTCATTACCTTGCAGCGGGGTTTTGCACCCATGACGGACAAAGAACAGGCGAAGAAGTGCGCCATGATGCTACAGGCGATCGCGGAACCTAACCGCATCCGCATTATCGAGTGCCTGCGCACCGGGTCAATGAACGTGACCCAACTGGCTCAGGCTCTGGAAGTCGAGATCGTCAACGTGTCGCACCACCTCGGCGTGCTCCGCACCGCCGGGCTGGTGGAAGACCTCAAGGACGGCCGGTTCGTCGTGTACTCGCTGCACCCCAAGATCTTCCACAACGACGCCAACAAGGCGACCTTCCTCGACCTGGGCTGGTGCCGCGTCGAGATCCCGCACAATTAACCGAGTTCGAAAGTCGTAAGGTCGAAAGTCGTAAAGTCAAAACCCCAAAAGGCCGGAGGTTCTCGACTTTACGACTTTCGACCTTATGACTTTATGACCGCCCGCCGTAGAGCGCGGGCGGGTACACCTCAACCTTCAACCGCCCCGGCAGCACCTCCACCGCGATTTCCTTTAGCTCGTCCTCCGGGACGCACACGAACTCGCCGTCCGCGTGGACGCACAGCGGCGTTTCGCACGCCACCGCGACGCGCCTCGCCCGGCCGAGAGCGACGAGCGAGTGATTCACCGGCAGTTTCCCGCGAACCATCGCCGGCAAATAGCGGACGAGGTGCCACCGCGAGAGCCGCGTCGCGTGCATGTAGTCGAACAGCCCGTCGGTGAGGCTGGCGTCGGGCCGCAGCGGAAAGTTGCCCTCGCGCTGCCCGTTGAGGATCGAGAGCGCGAGTGTGGGTGTGGTCACTTCGCGGTCGTCGAACCGGATCGTCATCGTGGGCTTGTCGAAGTGCTTGACCATCGACTTGACGAACGCCCAGGCGTAGAGCGGTAAACCTTTGAGCCATCGAGTTTTGCGCGCCTCGCCGTTCACCATGCCGTTGAACCCGACGCCGAGGTTGCACACGAAGAACCGCTCGCGGTCCGCGGCCGTGACGCGCCCGACATCGATCGTAAGCGTGTCGGTCGGTGGATTTTCGGCGTGCCGCTTCCACCATTCGCTCATTCCGAGCGAGAACGCGAAGTCGTTGGCCGAGCCGAGCGGCCACACGCCGAAAACGACCTCGCGCCGATCGCTTTGAAGTACACCGTTGGCGACCTCGTGAACGGTGCCGTCTCCGCCCGCCGCGACCACACGCGCGAACCCTTCTTCCGCGGCTCGCCGCGCGAGTTCGACGGCGTGCCCGGCGCGTGACGTGGGCCGAAGTTCGATTCCGCCGGCGAGTGCCGGCGGGAGCGCCTTCAAGAGCCGTTCCGCCCTTCCGCGACCAGCCACGGGGTTGTAAATCACACAGGTGGTGTTCATACCCCTCGCGGAGACGGGACCGTGTTCGCTCTGCGCCCGATGGTTGAAGAAGACATACCCGCGGCGCTCGCGTTGTGGCAAGGGTTACCGGGAATCGGACTGCGCGAGGCCGACAGTCCCGCGGCGATTGCGCGCTATCTGCGGCGCAACCCGGGGTGCAGTTTCGTCGCTCTCACACAAAGCGGCGAACTGGCCGGTGTGAGCCTCGCGGGTCACGACGGGCGCCGCGGATACCTGCACCACGTCGCGGTGGCGATCGCGTACCGCAACCACGGACTCGGCCGCGAGTTGGTCGAGCGGTGCGCCGCGGCGCTAAAGGCCGAGGGGATCGAGAAAATCAACCTGTGGGTGAAGGCGGATAACGGGTCGGGGCTGGCGTTCTGGAATCGCGTCGGCGGGCGCGAACGTCGGGACATCGTCACCGTGTCCCTCATTCTGAGCGACAACCCGAACGCATAACTGGGGGCGACGGCGCGGCGTCAGCCCGCCGGGCGGTACGAGCATGAACGGCCTTCTCGTGATCGACAAACCCCCCGGAATGACCTCGCGCGACGCGGTGAACCGCGTGCAGCGGTGGTTCCCGCGCAAAACGAAGATCGGCCACACCGGCACGCTCGACCCGCTCGCGACGGGCGTCCTCGTCGTGTGCGTGGGGCAAGCCACGCGCCTCGCCGATTATGTGCAAGCGATGGGCAAGAGCTATGTGTCGCGCTTCCGCCTTGGCGCGACCAGCACGACCGACGACGCCGACGGCGAAGTGACGGAAACACCGAACGCCGTTCCGCCGACGCGCGCGCAGATCGACGCGGCGCTCGCGCCGTTCATCGGCAACATTGAGCAGGTTCCGCCGGCGGTGAGCGCGCTGAAGATCGACGGCCAGCGCGCCCACGCCCTCGTTCGCAAGGGCGCAGAGGTGAAACTCGCCGCGCGCCCGGTGCGGATCGACGCGATTCGCGTCCTGTGCTACGAGTGGCCGTATCTGGATATCGAAGTCGATTGCGGGAAGGGGACGTACATCCGCTCGATTGCCCGCGACCTGGGTGCCGCGCTCGACTGCGGCGGGCTGGTGCAAACGCTCCGGCGCACGCGCGTCGGGCCGTTCACAGCGGAGCAGGGGATTCGGTTGGACGTGACGCCGGAAGAGGCGAAGGCGAAACTACAGCCCCTCGCGGTAGCCGCGACCGGAATGCCCCAAGTGTTCCTCGATCAGGAACAGGCGCGGCGATTCTTCCAAGGTCAAGAACTGAGGATCGCCGCGCGCCCAGGCAACCGTGGCGGTTGGATCACTGTCGCGGTAATGGCCCCCGGAATGAAGCTGTTCGCGATCGGTGAAGACAGCGGCGCGGGCTTGCTTCGCCCTGTGACCGTGTTCGCGAACCCAGATGGATGACGAAGCCCGCTCCCTTGCGGTCGCGGTTCGTTGAGCTTGCTTTACGAGCCGCGACCGCAAGGGAGCGGGCTTCGGATCACGCACTCTGCAACTCCTTCAAGTTCTCCTCCAGCGCCGCGATCTGCTTCTCGATGTCGGCCAGCAACTCGCGCTGCTGTTGCACCACCTCCGCAGGAGCGCCGGACACGAACTTCTCGTTGGCGAGCTTCGCCTTCGTGCCCTCGGCCGACTTGCGCTTGTCGCCGATCTGCTTCTCCAGGCGCTTGATCTCGTCGCCAACATTGATCAGCCCCACCAGCGACACATACGCTTCAAACTCCGGCTTCACCAGCCCGCCGGCTTGCTTGGGCTTGGCGGTGTTCGGCCCGGCGGTGAGGTTCGCAATGCCCGCGAGCGGCGCAATGAATGTGGCCAGCGCGGAGAAGTCGGCGGCCACTTCCGGCGAACACTTCACGGCCACGTCGAGGCGCGTCTTGTCGTCCACCTGATAGCGGTTGCGGATCTCGCGCACCCCGCGCACCAGTTCCTGCATTCGCGCGAACCTTTTCTCCACTTCGGCGCTGATCCACGCCTCGGGGTACGACGGCCACCTGGCAATCACCACGCTCTCCTCGACTTTCGCCGGCGTCGGCAGCCCGCGCTCGGGCGCGGCCTCGTTGAGCGCCTGCCAGAGCGATTCCGCCACAAACGGCATCACCGGCTGCACGAGCCGCAGGATGCCGTCCAGCACGCCCACGAGTACCCGCTGCGCGAGCGGGCGCGCCGCAGCATCCTTGAGCCGACCCTTGCTCATCTCGATGTAC
>CAZBXY010000460.1:0-5150 GCA_964495365.1 uncultured Frigoriglobus sp.
TTGAGGGTGAGTTTACACCACATTCCCGCTGTCCACTATTCGTGGGGAACTTCAGCCCTCTTCCGCCGTGCCGTAGGGAGCTATCCCGATGCAGTTCGCCTCCGTCCCGTTCAACTTGTCGCCCCAGTAGAACGGCTGCTCGTTGCTGCGCCCGCCGCGACACGCGTACTCCCATTCGTCTTCGTGCGGCAGTCGGAACTGGCCCACCTGACCGAACGCTTTTTGAATGCCTCCGTGCGCGTTGATCTTCGTCAGAAACCCGCCCTCGTTGCAAATTTCTCTCCAACTCACGCTCTCCACCGGGAACCGTGACGTATCAATCCCCTCAGCCTTGTTGCGTTTCTTTCCGTCGAAGGAACTGGGGTTGCTCTCCATCACAGCTCGCCACTCGGCTTGTGTCACTTCGTACTTGCCCATCCAGAAGCCGTCCGTCTTAAACGTTCCCCGCTTCTCTTCGGCTTCGAGTTGCAACATCTCCGACTCTTTTGTCTCATCGATGGTTTTCAACACTGCGTCGCGTTCGGCCTTCGGAGAGCCAAGTTGGCACTTGCCGGCCGGAATCCAACAGAACGTCATCTTCACCCCCGGAGCAATCTCGATGTCGCGCGTCTCGCCTGGCTTGGGGAGGGACCGGCCCTTTGGTTCCTTATCGCCGTCTGGCTTCCGGGGCGGATCCTTCTTTCCACCAGGCGGTTCGGGCGGTGTGGGGTCCGTCCGCTTTCTGAAGACTGCGAAATACAGAACCGTGGCGCCCAACCCGGCGAACAGTAACACGGAAGCCACCACCCAGGGGACCAGTCGGTTCCGCCGCACCGGCTTGGAAACCGGGTGCGATTCTGGCGATGTCGGCAGCGATGTGGACTGAGTGCGCGCGGACGGAAGTTCGGTCGGCGGGCCCAGTGGTTTTGGTAGCAGCACGGGCTTTGAACTGATTTCGGCTGTGTCCGTGTCCCCGGTCCGGTTCGGCGATTTCTGGACGATCGCGGCGAGCGCGGTTTCCCACTCGGTCGCGTCCTTCGGTCGGCGCTCGGGGTTCACCGCAACGCTGTTAACGACGAGCGCGGCCAACTCGCCCGGCACCTTCAGGTCGCGGAGTTCCAGGACCGCGTCCGTGCCGGGAACCGTCATCAGGTCGGCCATCACCATCTGGTAGGCAATGATGCCCAGCGCGTACACGTCGTCACGCGGGCTGGGCGTGCTCCCGAGGGTCTGTTCCGGTGGGGCGTAGCGGCGGGTGCCGGCCGAGTGGAGTGCCGACGGCAGCCGTGCGGCGTGGGCGGTCATTGCCCCGGTGGCAGTGTCGTCCTCCGGTTGCAGGACAACACTACCAATTCCGAAGTCGGTGATGCGCGGAACCCCGCTGGCCATCAGCACGTTCTGCGGCTTCATGTCGCGGTGGACGAGCGGCGGGTCGAACCGGTGGAACGTGCCCAGCGCGCCGGCGATGGCGTGGAGCGTTCGCACCGCCCGGTCGAGGCGCTGCGGCAGCGGGAGTTCGCGCCACTGCTCGATGACGCCGGCGAGCGTACCGCCCTCGACGAACTCGTACATGAGCCACGGTACGTCGCCGTCGAGGTTGCAATCGAGAAGGGGGATGATGTTCGGGTGCTTGCCGGCGTACTTCATCACTCGCAGGACAACGTTCTTTTCGTGGGTAACGAGGCGATGCCGCGCGGCCGGGTCGGTGCAGAACTTCACCGCCCGCGGTTTCTGTTCGGCGTCCCATGCGTGCCGTGCGAGCCAGACTTCGCCGAACCCGCCCCCGCCGAGTTTGCGTTCGAGCAGCCAACTCGATAGTCCCGGCACCGCTTCGCCCGCTGCAAATACAGGTCGCGTGCCCGACAGGACGCGCCGGATGTCTTCCGGCGTCTGATCGCGAGTACTTTCGATGGGGTCGCTCATCGGGAAGCTCCCAGGGTGTCGCCACACGATAACCCATCGATGCGGGATTTGGAATCACCCGCTTGGTTGTAAGATGACAGGGTTCGTTTCGTTCTGGAGCGCGTATGGCCGTTCAGATACTCACGATCGAATCGCAGCCGTTCGCCGAGAACTCCTACGTCGTCTGGAGGGACGGGGGCACCGAAGCGTTCGTCATCGACCCCGGGTTCGAGCCGGAGTTGATCGTTGAGAGCCTTCAAGAGCGCGGCCTCGCGCTCGCGGCGATCGTTTGCACCCACGGCCACTGCGACCACATCGCCGGGAACGCCGCACTCAAGCAGGCGTACCCCAACGCCCCCATTATCATCGGCGCCGGCGACGCGACCCTGCTCACCGACGCGATGCTCAACATGGGCGCGCCGTTCGGCCTCGACGTGGTCAGCCCGCCGGCCGATCGGACCGTCAGTGAAGGCGAAACGCTCACTGTCGCGGGCATTGAACTGGAGGTGTTCGAGATTCCCGGGCACTCGCCGGGGCACGTCGTCTATGTGATTCGCGAGACGAAGCCGGTCACGGTGCTCGGCGGCGACGTGCTGTTTCGCGGGAGCGTCGGCCGCACCGACTTCCCCGGCGGCAGCTTTGCGCAACTCAAGGCCGGGATTCAGCGCGTGCTGTGGCAACTGCCGGACGATACGGTCGTCTACCCCGGACACGGCCCGGTCACGACCACCGGCCACGAGAAGCGCACCAACCCGTATGTGGCGGGCTGAAAGTAGTAGTAGGCCGATAGGCCGGCGCCGTGTGCCGTCGCTTCTCCTCTGGTAAAGCAACGGCACACGGCGCCGGCCTATCGGCCTACTACTACTTTAAAGCCCCGGCGGATGGTACACTTGTGCGAACGACCCGCTCCCGGAGCTGCTCCCGATGCGATTCTCGTTCCTCGCCGCGCTCGGTGTACTCGCGTCGCCTCTCTCGGCCGCAGCGGGCGAGGTTTCCTTCGAGCGCGACGTGCTCCCGGTGCTCACGCGCGCCGGGTGCAACGCGGGCGCGTGCCACGGCAACCTCAACGGCAAGGGCGGCTTGAAGCTGTCGCTGAAGGCCGAAGACGCGCCCGCCGACTTCGCCGCTCTGACGCGCGACATGCTCGCCCGCCGCACCGATCCCATCCGGCCCGACGAGAGCCTCATCCTGAAGAAGGCCACCGCGCAGGTTTCGCACGAGGGCGGCGCGCGGTTCGCGCAAAACAGCGCCGAGTACGCCATCCTTCGCGAGTGGGTCGCTCGCGGGGCGAAGTTCGATGCGCCCGGCGGGCCGACGCTCGCGAAGTTGGTCGTGACACCCGCGAGCAAGATTCTGGTCGATCCCGCGGACCGGTTCCGCGTCTCCGCGACGGCCCACTTCTCCGATGGCCGCACTCGCGACGTGACCGCGCTCGCGGCGTTCGAGTTCACGCAGGTCGGCGTTGCGAAGATCAACCCCGACGGCGAGGTGATTCGCGAACAGCCCGGCGAGGTCGTGCTGCTCGTCCGCTACCTGTCGCAGGTCGAACCGGTGCGGATCGTGTTCCTGCCGGACCGCCCGGTGCCCGAAATGGGCGCCGCGGTTGTGAACAACAAGATCGATGAGTTTGTCTTCGCTCAGTTGAAGGAACTGCGACTGCGGCCCGCGGACCTCGCGCCCGATCACGTCTTCCTGCGGCGGGCGTACCTCGACGCGATCGGCCTGTTGCCCACACCGGACGAGGCGCGGGCGTTCCTCGCCAGTTCCGACCCGAAGAAGCGCGAGCGTCTCATCGACTCGCTGCTGGCACGCCCGGAGTTCGCCGAATACTGGGCGCAGAAGTGGGCCGACCTGCTCCGCAACGAGGAGAAGGCGCTCGACCGGAAGGGTGTCGCGGTGTTCTACCGGTGGATCGCGGCACAGTTCGCCGTCGATCGCCCGCTGAACGAGTTCGCCCGCGACATCCTCGCCGCTCGCGGCAGCACCTACGAGAACCCGCCGGCGAATTTCTGGCGCGCGATCCGCGACCCGCTCCAGCGGTCCGAATCGGTCGCGCAAGTGTTTCTGGGCATCCGCGTCGGCTGCGCGCGGTGCCACAACCACCCGTTCGACCGCTGGACGATCGACGATTACTACGGGTTCGCGGCGCTGTTCGCGCGCATCGACTACCGCGTACTGGAGAACAAGCGGCGGGACGATCTCGACAAGCACGAGTTCGTCGGCGAGCAGATCGTCTGGCAGAACCGCACCGGCGAGATGCCCAACCCGCGCACGAAACACTCAGCGAAGCCGCGGTTCCTCGGCGCCCCGACGCCCGACCTCGGCGAGGGCGACCGGCTTCAGGCGGTCGCCGACTGGATCGCGGCGCCGGACAATCCGTTCTTCGCGCGGGCGCAGGTGAACCGCATCTGGCTGCACCTGATGGGCCGCGGGCTGGTCGATCCGAACGACGACTTCCGCGCCACCAACCCGCCGACGAACCCGGAGTTGCTCGACTGGCTCGCGAGGGACTTCGCCGCCGGCGGCTTCCGCCTCAAGCGTATGGTGAAAGTCATCATGCTGAGCCGCACCTACCAGTTGAGCGCGACGACGCGCGACCGCAGCACGATGGCCGACGACCTGCACCACTCGCACGCCGCCGTTCAGCCGCTCGAAGCGGAGCAACTCCTGGACGCTCTGGCGCAAGTGACGGGCGTTCCGGTGCAGTTTCGGGGATACCCGCTGGGGATGCGCGCGAACCAGATCCCGGCCCCGCCGCAAACCGGGCGCCGGTTCGGTGGCGAGGGGATGGGTGAGAAGTTCCTGAAGACCTTCGGCAAGCCGGAGCGCCTGCTGACGTGCGAGTGCGAGCGCAACGACGACCCGGGCTTACTGCAAGCGTTCCAGCTCATCACCGGCGACCTGATGAACTCGCTGGTTCGCGATCCAGACAACCGCCTCGGCAAGATGCTCTCCGCGGGCAAGTCCGATGCGGAGATGCTGGAGGAGTTCTACCTCGCGGCGCTGGGTCGCCCGCCGACCGCGACGGAGTCGAAGAAGCTGCTGACGCTCTTGGCGCCCGCCAAGGACCGCCGCGCCGCGTGGGAGGACGTACTCTGGGCGCTCTTGAACAGCAAGGAGTTCTTGCTCAGGAGATGAGTGTGCGAGCCGAGATCAGTTACGATCTGGTGATGGATGACGAGATGGATTTTGTCGAAGGAACCTACCGCTTACCGGGCGGTGAATGGCAGGTGTTCATCCTCACGACGCTCGGAGATGCGACCGCGCCG
>CAZBXY010000461.1:0-5138 GCA_964495365.1 uncultured Frigoriglobus sp.
GACGTACAACCAGAAACACCGTTAACTTCGTCTCCATTTTTCTTGGGGAAGATCACCTTCCGCTTGTGCTTGGTCTTGTGGTGCGGCGGCTTGTACACACCCACGGGTGATTGCTCTGAGGTAGCCGAGACGGTTGTACCGTTCAGCCGGTGGGCGGGTCCGCTTCGTCCCGACACGCTTGGTGTCGTTCCGATTCATGTGTGACGCATACCGCGGCGTCTTGCGCCTCGCAGACCGGGCAGCGATTTGCTCTTCCACGGCACGCCGCGGCGAGAAGAGGTAGTCCTCGATGCTGGGCGTGAAGAACCCCTTGAGCAACTCTTGGGCTTTCGGACCGATCGCAACAGTGCGGGACTTTCCCTTCCACGCGGTCTTGTGAGAGGCCGGCTTGTACAGCCAGACGGCTCCGCTTGTGTCGATGTCACAACGGCGAATCGTGCAGGCTTCGCTTGGGCGGCATCCGGTCAGGCGCTGGAACTCTATTAACCCGCGAACGTGGCGGTTGAGATACACGAGGGTTACATCGACCACGGCGTCGTCCACGGGGCCAACGGGCTCGCTCTCGCGTGCCGGTGTGCGCCCTCGTTGGAGGCCGCTGACCGTCGCGAGGGCCTGATGGACCGACGGCGGGATCAGTTCTTCGGCAACGGCCCACTTGAAGATGCGGCGAATGCGTTCCACACGGGCGTTGACCGTGTTCCGGCACCACTTCAGTTCAACGAACTTCTGGCGCACGGCCTTGAGTGCCAGCGGTCCGAACTCGGTCGCGAGCGCCTCGCCGTACAGTTCTCGTAGATAGCGGATAGTGGCCTTCAGGTGCCGCACCTCGTCGGTCGGATTCCCTTCCTGATCGCGGTAGTGCTGTTCGGCGAAGTCGAGGTACGCGATCAGCACTTCGGCCACGGTCAGAGTTTCGGGATCGACCGCCGCGCCGGATGGAGACGTGGCGAGTTCGAGTTCGAGACGGGCTTTCGCGGCAAGGGATTCGACAGACCCGAACGGGCCAGGCAGGAGCTTTTGTTGGCGCACGCCACTGACGTCGTACCAAACGAGACGCCCGCGGCCGGACTGTTTGTGAATCGTGTAAGTCGGAGATGAGTGGCGAGGACGAGGCATGGTGCGGAACCTCCGAGGAGGTTTTGTGGAACGATTCCACAAAACCCGTCGTTCGGAAGCCGCACCCGGCGAACACCGGGGTAAGCAGGAACTGCTTCGGCTACAAGGCTTTCTCGGCACTTCCACTAGAGTGGGCGATACAGGATTTGAACCTGTGACTTCGTCCGTGTGAAGAGAAAGGACACACCGCAAAACAAGCCCAGTTCCACGCTTACAGTTTCCAAGGTTAGCAGGGTTTTCAACCATTTCAATGGGTAGCGTGCATCAAGCATGCACTCCCTGTCGGGTGGTCAGCACTCCCGAGCACCGGCACCAGAAAACACCTGGAAAATGCGGGCGATGAGGTGGGGCATGTCCGGTCAGCATTCACTGCCCACTTGATTTCCGCCGAGTTTGCTGCTTTTTGTCACACGCACCCGTTTAACAAGTTGAGGAACCACTTGGGAGCGACTCTGGAATGGGAGACGTCACGGAACAATTGCACGTTCGCATGAGACGGCTCGACGAAACCGCGTTGGGAGAATTTTCCTCCACGTACGGCCCCAGGCTCCAGCGCCTGTTCCTGCGGCGCGGTCTCTCGCCGGCTGACGCCGACGCCCTGACCGGTAACACCATCACGCAGGTGGTCATGAATATCAAGCGGTTCCGCCCCCAGGGGACCGAGCCCGACAATGACACCGCTGGTTTCGACAACTGGGTTCATGCCATCGCCCGCCGGGTCTGGATCGACGATTGGCGGCAAACGAAGCCGACTGAGCCGCTACCATCGACACTGGCGTGGCCGACCCGTCCGGCCTGGGACGCGCCGCCGTCATCGGCGGCGGAAGCCGTCGCAGCAGAGGTGGCCCGCCTCGGGGAACCGGACGGGGCCATCGTTTGTCTCCACGTCGTCGAGGAACTCCCCTTCAAAACGGTCGGGGAACGATTGGGGTTGAGCGAGGCCGCCGCGCGCAAACGCTACGAACGGGCTGTGAAGTGGCTGGTGCGGGTTCTGGACGACGATCCGTCCATTCGAGATTGGCGGGCCACGTTCGCCGACACCAGTACCGCTGGGTAGCGGACCGAGTTTGAAGAACTAGTGTCCGACAGATTGTGTTGAGTTCCCATTCGGTCAACAAAACGAAACTCTCGGAGCAGAGGCGATGAATAACGCGACCGAACTTCCGGGCGATCCGGCCGATCCAAACTTCGCAGCGCCGGCTTGGCTCGTGTCCCTGCTGCAACCGGCCGTGGGGTCGGAACCCCTTCGACGGACCTGCGCGCAGGCCGCAGAGGACGGTCTGGCTCTGGCGCGGCTCCGGGACGCCGGTCAGCGGCTGGGGTTCTCGTTCTTGAGCATCCCGGCATATCTGCGGGGCCTGTCCGGGGTCGCGGGCGTTCCCCTTGAGGCCCCCCTCCGCTGGGCCGGGTTGTCCCTGGACGCGGTTCCGGGGCCGGCCCTGGCCCGATCGTGGGGCCGGCTCGCCCGAGCACTCGATTTGTGCCTTCGGGAGGCCCAGTGGTACTTACGGCTCACCTTCGCCGAGGACCGCGAGATCGTCTTCTCCCTGGCCGCCCGACCGACTGGAGGAAGCGGCTTCGCGACTGCGTACGAAGCTACCCTCAACGACATCGTTGCTCGTTGGGACGACCACCGCCGGGCCAACCTGCGCGAGTGCGAGAACCTGCTCGTTGATGAGTACCGGCGCGCGGACCTAGACGCCCTCCCGGTATAAACCGTTGTGCCCGCGGCCCTCGACCCCGCGAGTGAGAGAACCCATGAGACGAACGTACCACGGGCGACCGTACGAGGACGCCCGGATCAGCGAAGAACTGCTCGCCCGGGTGACCCGGATGATCGGGCGGGGCGAGAGCCTGATCGTCTTCGGCCCCCGGCACGTCGGCAAGCGGTACATCCTCGAGCGCATCGCGAACGGCTGCCACGGGTCCGTTACCGCCCTGGGAGTCGCCCTGTTCCCTCTGGTTAGTAGCGACGACCCGGTCTTGTGCGACGGGTGTGAGGGCAGTTACCCGACTGGGACCGTTCTTCGCGGGTACGGGCCGGCGGAGGTTCTGGCGTGGGTGGACGAAAAATTGCCGCGCGCGGAACCGGGGCGGCCGGTCGTCCTACTGGTCGCGAACCCGGACTCGCTCGCCTACGAGGCCGTCCGCGCGCTGCTCGCGGAGCTGGCCGTGCGGCTGCGCGGCCCCGGCCGCGACGGGCGCCTGGCCGTCGCCATCACCGGAGAGGTCGTCCTGCCCCGGCGCCTCGCGGAAGACGCGCCGTGGTGGCACGCGGCCTTCGCCCTCCAAGGTTTCGCGCGCGCGGAGTTCGAAGCGGACGGCCGCAAGTACACGACCGGGTTCGGGCTGCGGGTGGAAGACTCGTGGGACGATCTGTACGAGCGGACCGGGGGCAGTCTGTACGTGTTGCGTCTGCTCTTGTGGGCGGCGTTCGACCGGTGGTCCCGCGAGACGCGCCCCGAGCGGAGCGTCCGCCTCGGCGACCTGCCGGCGGCGGTCGTGGCACACCAGATGCCGTGGAATTACTACCTTCGCTACGTCACCCGGATCATCACTCTCGAACGCGCGCGGTGGCAACGGCTCGAGGAACTGGTTGACGGCCGGACCGTGGAGGCCCCCGCCGACGGCCCCGACGAGTTGGAACTGGCCGGGCTGGCCGTCCTCACGGAGGACGGAGCGCACCTGCGCCTGGGGCGGACGATCGTTCACGACTGCCTGCGGAACTACTTTACCCCGCGCCGGTTCGCCGACCTGCACGTGGGTGCCGGGGACTGGGACGGTGCCCGGAACCGATACCACACGGTCCCCGAACCGGACCGCATCCGGCCGACGTCCACCGAGGATTATGCCGATGCCTCGAACACGGTGAACGACTTGTGCCTCTCCCTGTACAAGGAGGCGACGACGGAGGGCCGAGGGCGGGCGGCCTGTCAGCGGTTCGAAGAAGGGGGGGTATACGTCCTCGGGTTCCCCGGCGTCACGTGGTGGGTGTGGCGCGACAAGACCTGGCAACTGGCGCGCGGGTACTACGCACCGGGACACGGCCCCGGTCCGGACGAGTGGTATCACGCCGTCCTGCCGCCACCGCCCGAGGGCGAGTACGCCCCGAAACCGGTAGGCGTATCCGCCGACCGGGAACTGGACACACTGGTCGCCCTCATCTTCCCCCAGCGAACCGACGAACCGGAGGCGGTCGTGCTCGGCGGCCCCGGCCCTCACGTGTACCTGTCGCGGGCGCGGCGCCGGCTCGCCGCGAGCCTGCTCGACCACTTTCTGACTGCCCACGGGCACGCCCTAGCTTTGGAGCGGGACCGCGTGCGATTGATGCGCCGCCAGCAGTATGGGACGATCATCCATGAAATTATGACCGGGCTCGGGGTCGAGACGGTGAGCATCGAAGACGCGCTGCGCATTGCCTGCCAGGGGTTATGGCAAGCCGGATACCGGCGCGTCCTGGTCTGCCTCATCGATCCGACCGGGCAGCGGCTCGAGGCGGTGTACGCCGAACCCCCGACTACCACGCAGTTGCTCCTCAAACTCACGCAGTACGAACTGACCAGGCAGCCCGAGAAGTCCGTTCAGGTCAAGGTCACAAAGAGCGGTCGGTCGCACGCGACGTCCGACTTCCGGCGCGACCCGGACGCCGACCGGTCCGTTGCGGATAAGACGGACCTGCGCGGGGGCGTCATCGTGCCCCTTCTCGCCCGGGAACTGGTGATCGGAACCCTTCTGGTCGAGACACAGGATCACGAGAACCGAACGCCCGCATCTGCGGGCGTCAAACCGACACCGGAGGAGGTCCTGGATCTGGAGATGTTCGCGCGGAAGTTGGCTGCGGCGATCGAACAGGCCGAGCGCGTGAACCTGCTGCAAGACGCCCTGGAGCGGCAACGCGAACCGGTCCTGTTGGTGGACGGACGGTTGCGAATCCGGTACGCGAACGGACAGACGGCCAAATACCTCGGAGTGCCCCGCGGGTGGCGCCGGCGCGAGGCCGCAGACCTGCTGCCCGACACGCC
>CAZBXY010000462.1:0-1200 GCA_964495365.1 uncultured Frigoriglobus sp.
CGGCTCGATGTTGACGATGCGGCCCTTGTAGATGTTGCCGACGTAGCTCTCCTGGCTGGCCCGCTCGACGTACAGTTCTTCCAGAACGCCGTCCTCCACGATGGCGATCCGGCACTCCTCCTGCTGGAGGACGTTGATGAGCATTTCTTTCTTCATGGCGGTCTTCGTGTCTCGTGAGTGGAATCGTTATTCGACGACCGGGCCGTTGGGGGACGCCCCCCAATCAGCCGCGGCGGGTTGTAAGTTCGCGTCTTCGTCCTTCAGCCGCGCGGCGAGCGCGGCCACGTCCGCCCCGGAGAGCGGCACGCTGTCCGACGGCCCGTCGGGCGGCGCGTCGGTCGGGTCGCCCGGGGTGATCTCGTCGCGCAGCTCGACGGTCGTTCGCTCCAGCACCGCCCCGGCGCCGGTGAGGTCGGCGACGCCGAGCAGGGAGAGCAACTCGTCGGCGCGCGCGGTGCCGTCTTGCGTGACCCAGAGGTCGAGCAGAAGAGAAGAACCGAACCCCCCGGCCCCCTTCCCTGAGAAGGAAGGGGGAGCCAGAGCGCGGCCCTCTCTTCGCCCGTCTTCTTCTGGTTTTCGCCCCTCTCCGTTTAGGGGAGGGGCAGCGAGCGAAGCGAGCGGGGTGGGGTCGCTTCGGCGCTCGACCCTCGCTCCGCGCACGTACGGCCGGATGTTCAGCCGCTTGGCGCTGGGCTTGAGCCGCTCGACCCACACCTTCGGTTCCGCGAGCAGCTCCGCGCACGCCCGCTCGACTTGGGCGCCGCGCTCCGAGGGCAGCGGCAGCTCGTACACCACCCGGCGGACGCGGGCGGTCGTCTTCATCGGCACGACTGTGACGCGCGTCAAGTGAAGCCCCGTCGGGGCTTGCGCGTTGAGCGCGTCCCGCACCGCGTGCGCGTCGCGGGGTTCGGTCAGTTCGAGTTCGACGACCTCGTCGGTCCCAACGACCCCGAGCGGCAAGGAGAGGGCGAAGACGAGGCGCGGGGTGGGGTGGAAGCCGTTGGTGGATTTGAACGGCACGGCGGCGCGGCGGAGCATCCGCTCGCAACACCGCATCAGGTCGTGGTGGCTCACCAGCCGGAGCGTGCCCGACTTGGCGAACCGAAAGCGGAACTTGTCACCGGTCATCGAGTCCGGCTTCGCCGTCAGGAGACAGGAGACAGGAGACAGGAATCAGTAAGCCGGTGGCTTTTCTGATTC
>CAZBXY010000462.1:1210-5092 GCA_964495365.1 uncultured Frigoriglobus sp.
GGGGGGGCGCATCCGCGCGCTGCGCCGGTGGTTTCCGCGGAGACTGGAGACTGGACACAGTAATCAGTACGCCGGCGGCTTTTCTGACTCCTGTCTCCTGTCTCCTGTCTCCTGTGCGAGGCCCCTCCGGTTCCCCTCCGGCGGCGCGGCGGGGTCGGACGGGCGCGACGTGGGAAGCGGAAACCGCAACGCGAACAGGGCCGGCGGCCGGGGCTTCGGCCCCGGTCGGTCGGTGTGCGCGTTGCGGTGAGAGCTTGTCACGTTCGGACTTCGTCTCGACCCCTCCGGGTGCGGCGCGGCGGCCCGGTCACGGCGGTTTGGGTGCCCCGCGGTTCGACCGGTGATGTCCGCTCGCGTTCGCCCGCCCCCGAGGGAGGGTTATTCGCCGTATTTGGCGCGTAAATAATCGCGTAAGTAACTTTCCACCTGCCGGGCGGATTCCAGTTTCAGGGCCTCCGCGGCCACGCGCTCCGCCTCGGCGACCCGCAGGTCGCGGATCACCCGTTTGATCTCGGGGATCTTGCGCGGCGTGGCGCTCAGTTGGCGCAGGCCCAGACCCACCAGCAGCGGGATGTAGAGCGGCTCCCCGCTCATCTCCCCGCACACGTTCACCTCGAACGGTCGCTTCAGTTGTTCCTTCTGGCCCGCCTGGACCACCGTGCGGATCAGCCGCAGAACGGCCGGGTCCAGCGGGTTGTAGAGGTCGGCCACGTGTTCGTTGTTGCGGTCCGCCGCGAGCGTGTACTGGATCAGGTCATTGGTCCCGATCGAGAAGAAATCGACCTCGCGGGCCAGCACGTCCGAAAGCAGGGCGGCGGACGGCACCTCAATCATTGTACCAACGGGCACGTCACGTTTGAAGGGGATTCCGGCGTCCTCCAGATCCTCCTTCACCTCGTTGAGCAAGTGCTTGCACTGGCGCAGTTCGCCCACGGTGCTGATCATGGGGAACATGACGCGCAAATTGCCGTGGACCGCGGCCCGGAGGATCGCCCGGAGCTGCGTCTTGAACAGGTCCAGGTTGTGCAGGCACAGCCGGACGCTGCGCAACCCCAGGAAGGGGTTCTTCTCGACCGCGACGGCTCCGGACAGGCTGGAGAACTTGTCGGCCCCCAGGTCGAGGGTGCGGATCACCACCGGGCGGTTCGGGCCGAGCGTGTGCAGCACGCTGGTGTACGCCTCGTAGTGTTCCTCCTCGGTCGGGTGCGCGGTCTTGTTCAGGTAGAGGAACTCGGTGCGGTACAGCCCGACGCCCTCGGCCCCGCGCCCGAGGCAGTGTTCCGCTTCTTGCGCCAGTTCGATGTTACCGAGCAGCCGGACCGGCGTGCCGTCGTCGGTGACCGAGGGCTTGTCGCGGAGGCTCTCGTTGCGGTCCGGGCGGGCGAGCAGGGCGGCGCGTTTGGCCTCGTACCGGGCGAGCGTGTCCTCGTCGGGGTCGATGATGAGTACGCCGTCGGTGCCGTCCACGATGACGATGTCGCCGCCGCTCACGTCGGTGAGGAACCGGCTGATCCCGACGACGGCGGGGATCTCGAGCGCCCCGGCGAGGATCGCGGTGTGGCTGGTCGGCCCGCCGCTCTCGGTGGCGAACGCCCGGACCGTGCGCGCGGAGAAATCCGCGGTGTCCGAGGGCATCAGGTCGTTGGCCAGGAGGATGACCGGCTCGGTCAGGTTGCCGAACGGGTTGGTGGGGTGACCGAGCAGCGAGGCGAGGATCTGGCGCTCGAGGTCGATGAAGTCGGTGGCCTGGCGGCGGACCGCGGCGGCCCCGTGTTCGCCGAACCGCTGGCCCGCGTCCTCGAACGCCTTGACCAGTTCGCGGATCACGCGGCTGACGGCGTACTCGGCGGAAAACGCTTCGAGCCGGATCCGGTTCTCGAGCTGCCGGCGCACGGTGGTGGCGAGCGTCTCGCGGACGGCCCAGATGTTGCCGATGTCGGTGCCGAGGCGGGCGGTCATGCGCTCGCGGTCCTCGCGGGCGTCGGCCGCGACCTCGTCGAGCGCGCGGTGGAGCCGGGCGATCTCGGCGTCGATCTGCTCGGGCGGGACGGTCCGATGGGAGATGAGTACGCCCTCCGCGTCCAGCACGAGGGCCGGGCCGATGGCGACGCCGGGGGAGACCGCGGTACCGTACTTGTGTTCCATTCGCCGGAGCGTCCGGTGGCCCGTTAGTGTGTCGCGACCGGTCCGGGCGGTTACCGGTCATCGGGGTCAGATCGTGTAGTCTTCGCCGGCGGGGGACGCAAGAACCGCGGCCAGCGGTTCCACCGCCCGCGGGGCGTCCGGCCCGTCCACCTCCAACACCACCTCGGTATCCGGCAGGACGACGAGCATGATCAGATCCCAGAGGTTCTTCCCGTCGGCCCGCGCCTCACCGTTCCAGACAGTAACGGTGCAGGTGTACTGGCTCGCGGTGCGGATGAACCGGTCGGCCAGTCGCGGGTGCAGCCCGTTGGGGTTGCGCACGCGGACGATCCGGCGGAGCGGGCCGTCGCCGGGGGTCGGCGTGGGCAGAACGGCCGGCGGGTCCGTGTCCGCCGGCGGCGCGGGCGAACGGCCTCCCAGCGGGAGTGCCTCCCGCGGTCCCGGCCCGGTTCCACCACACCTGCCCGTCATGACCCCGTACCTCTCTGCGACCTCCTCACGTTTGCGCCACCGGCGGGCTTACGCCGCGCCGTTACCAGCCCGGTGCGGCGCTCTCCAGCAGTGCCCAGATCTCGTCGCGCGTCTGGCAGCTGCGGAGCTGGCGAACGAACTCGTCGTTGCGCATGGTGCGGACGACCGCTTCCAGCGCCCGGAGGTGATCCCCGGGCCGGTCCTGCGGGGAGACCAACAGGACGAACACGTACACCGGCTCGCCGTCGAGGCTGTCGAACGGCAGCCCGGTTTGGGACAGGGCCAGGGTGCCGATCAAGCGATCGACGGCCGCGTGTCGGGAGTGCGGGATGGCGATGTGGCGCCCGATGCCGGTGGTGCCCAGCACCTCGCGGCGGAGTACCGCCTTGACGATCTCGTCCACGTCGGTGGCGCGGAAGTGCCCGGCGGCGTGGAGCGCGCCGACCATCTCGCGGATGACCGCCTCTTTGACCCGGCCGACGGCGGCCAGGTCGCGGGCGTCGCCCTGCGGGGCCGGCACGGACAGCGCCGGGATGATCGCGTCCCGGACAATGAAATTGCACAAGCGCATGCCGGTCCCTCTTGCGGCTCGGTCCCCGCGCTCACCGGCGGGAACCGCGCCGGCGGCGCGGTCCCCGATTGGGGGGGCTTCTGGCGGGTACATTCGGTGCCCTCTCGGATCGGTCGGAGTCACACGCCCCGAAGGCCGGGATCACGCGCCGTCGCCGTGGGCCGGGTCGCGGCGGTGGTCCTGGATCTTTTCCTTGTAGTGCGTGATCTGCTGCTTCACGTGGCTGGCGGCCCGGTTGAAGGCGTGCACCACGTCGGTGTCCTCGTCGCGGCCGACGAACTCGCGGTCGTGTTCGGCGGTCGCGAGTACCTCCACCTTCAGCTTGCCGTCGTGTTCCTTGTGGAGATCGACCGTCACCTCGATCATCGTCAGGCGGTTGAAGAAGTGGAGCAGCTTCTCCCCCTTCTCCCTGAGCAGCGCCTGAATGTCTTCGCCCAGGTGCCCGTGTCGGGCGGAGATTTTCACCTGCACGGAAGTCCTCGCTCTCATTTCGGCGGGGCCGCGCGGCGTTCGTGCCGGCGGCGCGAAACTCGCTCCGGGGTGGGATGGACGGCCCGCCCCGACCGGCTGATTGTATCCCAGGACGTGGTGCGGTTCAACACGCGGAACGCGATGTGGTCCGGGCACACCGGGGCCGGGGGTGGGGATCCCGGCACGGAGGGTCCGGGCCCCCAACGCCCAGCTTGGCCCGCCGC
>CAZBXY010000463.1:0-5057 GCA_964495365.1 uncultured Frigoriglobus sp.
GAGATGGAACTGGAACTGAAGACGGGCAAGGTGAACGAGCCGTTCACCGCGGAGGAGACCGGTCGGCTGTTCCGGCGCCCGAACATCCCCGGCGCCAACCCGATCGACCTCGCCGGCGGCCCGCTGAAGTAGTGGTTAGTGTCAGTGGTTAGTGGTTAGAGAAAGGCAGTGAAAACCAGTGGAAGACAGAAAGGCAGAAGACCAGAGGCATTCGCGCTTCTGGCTTCTGCCTTTATCTTCACTGCTTTCGGTCTTTTCACTAACCACTAACCACTGACACTAACCACTACTTCAACATTCCCACCTTCTTGGCGTACGGGAACAGTCCGCCGGCTTCGAGGATCGGGGCCACTTCTCCCAGCGGCAACAGCGCGAACGATTCGCCACTCGTCGTGTCCGTCAGCGTGCCCGCGGTGATGTCGATCACCAGCTTGTCGCCGGTGCAGACGCGGTCGATGAGTCGCTCCTGGGTTTCGAGCGGGATCAGGTAGCCGCCGTTCACACTATTACGGTAGAAGATGCGGGCGTAGAACTCGGCGACGACCGCGACCACGCCGGCGGCGGCCAGCGCGATCGGGGCGTGTTCGCGGCTGGACCCGCACCCGAAGTTCTTGCCCCCCACAATAATTGTGTAAGGCGAGACGAACTCGTCACCGCCCGGCGGGTGGAACGGGACGTGCCCCTTCGGCAGCCCGCCGGCGGCGTCCGGCACGCCACAGAGCGCGTACTTGCCGAACATCTTGTACTCGGCCGGGATCGACGGGTTATAGGTCAGGTATTGGGCCGGGATAATCTGATCGGTGTCAATATTATCACCGAGCACATATGCCACCCCTTCGACACGGGTTTGCATCTTTATTCCTTTCACCTACGGCGCGCATTTCGCTTCTCTCCATCACTTTACGGCTGCCAGCGGCGCGCGGAAATCCCCGTTTGATGGGCGAATCCGGGGCGTCCGCGACGGGGTTGTTCTGAGGAACTTCACCCCGTCGCGAACGCCCCGGATTCGCTCGGCGAGGGCCGGGAACCCGGTGGGGGCTTCCGAAAAGCAAATTGCGTGCTAAAGTTTAACGTAGCGAACGGTAAATCCGGCAGCCCCGCGCCCGTACTTCGTCCATCGCGAGTCGTCCGGCGGGGTTGCAGTGGGAGCGTTCTGCCGATGCGTGCGCGTTTGACCCTCGAAGGCGGCGAGTGCTTGCCTTCCACCCTGGATCTGTCCCCGACCGGGCAACCGGTCACGCTCGGCCGCAGCCGCGACAACACCCTGGTGTTGCGCGACGAGCTGGCGAGCCGGTTGCACGCCAAGATCTATTTCGAGGACGGGCGCTGGCACGTCCGCGATTTCGGCCTCAACGGCACCCGCGTGGACGGGAACCGCGTCAACGGCTCGCTCGAACTGGGCGACGGTCAGCGGGTCAAGATCGGCGAGGTGGTGCTGAAGTTCGTGGTCGAGCCGAAGGCCCCACCCACCAAGGCGATCCGCGAGGCTCCCCCGACCCAGCCGGCCCGCACCGCCCAGGCCGAGAACCCGCACAACATCACGAAGGTCCACGAGGTTCCCGCCGACCGGCTCTCGGCCAGCGACTCGGCGATGGAAGAGGCCGCCAAGCAGCTCCGCGTCGATGAACTCACCGCCCTGTGCAAGTTCATGACCGGGGCGGTCGAGACCAAGTCCCCGCACGATCTGATCGCGTTCGCGCTGCGGTCGATCCTCAACCAGACGGCCGCCAAGCTCGCCGGCTACCTGAGCCTCGACCCGGAAGACCCCGGCCCGAAGATCGTGATGCCCGAGTCGGCCGCGATCGACGTGCCGCTGTCCCGCCGGCTCACCGCGCAGGCCCAGAAGAACGGTAAGACCATCTGGCTGTTCCCGGACCTCAGCGCCTCGCACCCGCCGACGGATTCCCTGTCGGCGTTCGCCGACGCGATCTGCATCCCGCTGAAGGCGTCGGGGGAGCCGTTCGCGACCCTCCACGTGTACCGCAGCGGCCGGGCGTTCTCCGAGCGCGACGTGCGGTTCATCGAGGCCCTGGCCGGGTTCCTGGCCCACGGGCTGGAAATCCTCCGCACCCGGCGCACCCTGGAAGCCGAAAACTCGCGACTCCGCATCCACACACCCGCGGCCGACGACATCATCGGCGGGAGCAACGCGATCATCCTCCTGCGACAGCAGATCCTGAAGGCCGCCCCGCAGCCGTTCACGGTGCTGGTGTGCGGCGAGAGCGGGTCGGGCAAGGAACTGGTCGCGCTGGCCCTGCACCGCAACAGCCGGCGCTCGGAAGGTCCGCTGGTGGTCGTCAACTGTGCGGCCATCGCCCCGACGCTGCTGGAAGCCGAACTGTTCGGGTACAAGAAGGGCGCGTTCAGCGGCGCCGACCGCGACCACCCCGGCCTCTTCCAGCAGGCCGACGAGGGCACGCTGTTCCTCGACGAGGTGGGCGAACTGTCGCTGGAGTGCCAGGCGAAGCTCTTGCGCGTGATCGAGGGCAAGGCGTTCCGTCCGGTGGGCGCGACTTCGGACCTGAAGGTGGACGTGCGGATCGTCGCCGCGACGCACCGCGACCTGGAGAAGGACGTGAAGGCCGGACGGTTCCGGCAGGACCTGTTATTCCGGCTGAAGGTGATTCAGATCCGCGTGCCGCCCTTGCGCGAGCACCCGGAAGACATCCCGGAGCTGGCCGCGTTCTTCCTCGCCAAAGTGTCCGGCGAGTGCCGGCGGAACTTCCGGCTGACCGAGACCGCGATGCGGAAGCTGCAAGCGCACACGTGGCCGGGGAACGTGCGGCAACTGCGGGCCGCGATCGAGAGCGCCGCGGTGATGTCCGAGGGCGACACGCTCGACGGCGATTCGATCCCGCTGACCACCGTGACCGAGCCGCCGGTCGCACCGGTCGCCGCGGCGCAGATGTTCGACGCGCCGCCGAGCCTGAACATGGACGAGATCGAGGAGTGGGCGATCTGCCGGGCGATGCGCCAGACCAACGGGAACGTGAGCCACGCGGCGAAGCTCCTGAACATGAGCCGCGACACGCTCCACAACAAGCTGAACAAGCTGAAGAAGGAAAAGGGCATCGACCGCGCGACGCTGACGAACACGCCGCCGCCGTCCAATGCCCCCGAGCCGGTCAGCGCCGAGGCGTGATCGGCGCCGCCCGCCCGCCGGCCGCGGCTCAGGCGGGCTTTTCGTAGCCCGACTCTCTGAGTCGGGTTGTCCGAGCATCCCCGACTCAGAGAGTCGGGCTACGGGTAAGCTTTCTACTGCCGCTCGCCTCACGCCACGTCGGCGAGCTTCTTCAGTTCGGCCGCGATCGCCACCAGTTCCGCTTCGCCCGCGGCCAGTTCGACCCGCAGCGCCTCCAGTTTGGCGACCGCGCCCTCGTGTGCGGTCCGCTTCGCCTCCAGCGCCTTGTGCGCGTCGGCCACCGCCTGTTCCGTGTAGCAGGCGTCCTTTTCGGCCTTCTTCACCTCGCCGGGCAGGTGCCGGATGCGGTTCTCCAGGCCGATCTGGTCGGCGAGCAGCTGCGTCCGCGTCGCCCGCGCCTGCGCCCGCTTCACGACCGCGTTTTCGGACTCGGGAGTCGGCACCGGGACCGGAACCACCGTGACCCGCGTCGCGGCCACCTCGACCGACTCGCGGAACGATTTCCCCTTGAGCGTGTGGTAGACGACCGTCAAGAGGAAGGTGCCGAGCGCGACGAGCACCGGAACCGGGTTGGCCTCGATGCCGGTCCACACGCGGAGCGCGGCCAGCGCCGCGGCGTCGGTGTACTGCCGGGCCTCGTCGGGGTGGGTGGTGTACGCGACCCCGCCGGCGGCTCCCGCGGTCAGCACGGCCAGCGCAATGAGCTTTTTCATGGTGCGTTCCTTTGAAGTGCGTCCGGCAGACGTGCGACCCGAACCCGAGCGCGGAAGCGGACGTTCTGGAGGAGTGAGCGTCGGATAATGTTTTTGGTTCGCGCCGAAATCAAAAGAAGGCGCGGTTCGCAACGCCACAAGCGCCGTTCTCTTTCTCGTTGCCCTCACTTTGCGCCGCTCGTAATCTCAGTGCAGTTCCCTCACTCACCGCAACGAGACACTCACCAATGAGCCAGAAGCGCGTCCGCGTCGCGATCGTCGGCCTCGGGTTCGGGGCCGAGTTCATCCCCATCTACCAGGCGCACCCGGACGCCGAGATGTACGCCGTCTGCCGCCGCAACCGGGCCGAACTCGACGCCTGCGGCGACAAGTTCGGCATCCCCAAGGAACGCCGGTTCACCGACTTCGAGGCGATGCTCAAGGACCCGAACATCGACGCGGTCCACATCAACAGCCCCATCCCCGACCACGGGCCGCAGAGCATCGCGGCACTCAAGGCCGGCAAGCACGTTGCCTGCACCGTGCCGATGGCGACCAGCAAGGAGCAAATTAAAGCGATCGTCGAACTCCAACGACAGGTCGGGAAGGTGTACATGATGATGGAAACGGTCGTGTACGCCCGCGAGTACCTGTTCGCCAAAGACCTGTACGACCGCGGCGTGCTGGGGCGGATCCAGTTCCTGCGCGGCAGCCACCAGCAGGACATGGACGGCTGGCCGGGCTACTGGCCGGGGCTGCCGCCGATGTGGTACGCCACCCACTGCGTCAGCCCGTGCCTGGCGATCCTGTCGAAGCCGGGGGCCCCGGCGCTGGCGGACAAGGTGTCGTGCTACGGGTCCGGCCGCATCCGCGAGGAGCTGGTCGGCAAGTACGGCAGCCCGTTCGCGGTCGAGACGGCGACGTTCTCGGTGAAGGGGTCGGACGTGTGCGCCGAGGTGACGCGGAGCCTGTTCGACGTGGCCCGGCAGTACCGGGAGAGCTTCGACGTGTCGGGGTCGCGGAAGAGCTTCGAGTGGCAGCAGGTGGAGAACGAGGAGCCGGTGATCCACACCAAGAGCACCCCGGAGAAGCCGCTGGCCGAGCCGGACATCCCGAAGCGGGTGACGGTGCCGGACTACGCGAGGCTGCTGCCCGAGCCGATCCGGAAGTTCACGATGCCGGCGGCCATCCAGGACGCCGACCACCTGAGCTTCCTCCAGGGC
>CAZBXY010000464.1:0-5042 GCA_964495365.1 uncultured Frigoriglobus sp.
TCATCAGGTGGATGTAGTGGGCGATCATCATGATCCCGTTGCGGCTGACGATCCCGATGAGCGTGATGAACCCGACCCAGTGGGCGACCGAGAGCGTCGTCGCCTGCGCCCACACCGCCGGCCACTTCCACCACGGGGCGGCGTGCAAGGCCGCAGGGTCGGGTCGGTTAATGATCAGCATTGCCGCCACTGCTCCCAGGCCGGCGAGCGGGATGTTCACGCCGAGGACCATCAGCGCCGCCCGCCACGACCCCAGGCACTGGCACAGCAGCAGGAACACCCCGACCACGGCGGCAGTGCCGAACACCAGGAGCCGGCTGTTCGCCTCCTGCTGGGCCCGGTACTGGCCGTCGTCCTCGATCCGGTACTCCCCGCCCTTCGCGCGGAGCTTCTCCTCGACCGGGCGGACGGCCCGCTTGATGTCGGCGACCACGTCCCCGAGGCTCCGACCCTGGACGTTGCACGACACCACCACCCGCCGGGCCACGTTCTCGTGGTTCAGGGTGTTCGGACCGGTGGTGTCCAGCACCTCGGCCACCTGGTCGAGGGAGACCTTCTTCCCGGACGGGGTGTCGAGGATGGTCTGGCCGATCACCGCGGGCGAGTTCCGCGACGCCTCGTCGTACCACACCACCAGGCTGAAGTACTTCTCCGCGTCCAGCACGGTCGCCACGACCCGGCCCTTGTAGGCGGTTTCGAGCAGCCTCGACACGTCGCCGGGGGCGAGGCCGTACCGGGCCGCCTCGTCCACCTTCACCCGGAGCCGGACCTGCGAGATTTCCACCTGCGGCTCGACCTGCAAGTCCACCACGCCGGGAACCTTCGCCATCGCGTCCTGAATCTCCTGGGCCGCGTTCCGCAGTTCCTGGAGGTCCGAACCGAACACCTTGACCGCGACCTGGGCGCGCACCCCGGACATGACGTGGTCGAGCCGGTGGCTGATGGGTTGCCCCACGTTCGCCTTCACGTTCGGGATGCTGCTCACCCGGTCCCGGATGTCCGCCAGCACCTGGTCGTGCGGCCGGCCGGACTTCTCGACCCCGTACCCGTGGAGGCCGGGGACGGCCCGCAGGAGGACGTACCCCACCCCCGGCTTCGGCCGCTCGTGCGGGGTCAACCGCACCTCGATTTCGGACGTGTTCACGCCCTCGGCGTGCTCGTCCTGCTCGGCCCGCCCGGTCCGCCTGGAGACCGACACCACCTCGGGGATTTGCAACAGGGATTGCTCGGCCCGCGCCGCGACCCTTCCGCTCTCGGCAAGGCTCGTGCCCGGCGGGAGTTGGAGGTTGACCGTGACCGTCCCCTCGTTGAACGGGGGGAGGAACTCGGACCCCATCCCGAACACCGCGAGCATGGTGACCGCCGACAGCAGGAGCGATGCGACCAGGATCGGCCGCGGGTGCCGGAGGGTGTACCGGAGGACTCGGGTGTCTACCCACTTGAGGCCGCGGAGCAGGAGCGGGTCTCGGGGGTGGGCCGTGGCACCCGCCCGCCCCAGCAGCAGCGACGCCAAAACAGGCGTGACGGTCAGGGACACCACTAGGGACGCGAGGAGTGCGACCAGGTAGGCGAGGCCGAGCGGGGCGAACATCCGGCCTTCCAACCCGGACAGCGCGAACAGCGGCAGCACGACGAGGCACACGATGAGGGTGGCGTAGACGATCGAGTTCCGCACCTCGCTCGACGCCTTGAAGATCACCTTGAGCGCCGGGTCGGGGTTGGCCTTCTGCCGGTTCTCGCGCAGCCGCCGGAAAATGTTCTCGATGTCCACGATGGCGTCGTCCACCAGTTCGCCGACCGCGACCGCGATGCCGCCCAGCGTCATCGTGTTGATGGTGATCCCGAAGTAGCTGAACACCAGCACGGTGACCAGGATCGAGAGGGGGATAGCAGTCAGGGTGATAACGGAGGTCCGGATGCTGGCCAGGAACAGGAGCAGGACGACGAACACCCAGACCGTCCCGTCCCGGATCGCCTCGATCACGTTGTCGATGGCCGTCTCGATGAAGTCGGCCTGTCGGAACACGCGGCGCTCCACGACCACGCCGGGCGGGGCGTCGGCCTGGAGTTGGGCCAGGGCGGCGTCCAGCTTGGGGGTGAGGTCCAGGGTGTTCGCCCCCGGCTGCTTCTGGACCGCCAGGATGACCGACGGGCCGCCGGCGACGCGGTCGCCCTCCCGGACCAGGGTGCTTCCGTCCCCGCGGCGGACCGGGCCGGCGAACCGGACGTCGGCCACCTCCTTGATCCGGATCGCCCGGCCATCCCGCCAGACGACTGGGGTTTCCTCGATCTGTTGCGGGGTCAGGCTCTGCGCGCTGATCCGGATGAGCGACTCGCGCGTGCCCCGCTCCATCACCCCGCCGCCAGCCAGGACATAGGACTTCTCGGCGGCGTCGGTGAGTTGCTGGAGGGTGACCTTCTGGGCCGCCAGCCGGGCGGGCGAGGTGACCACCTGGTACTGCTTCAGGTAGCCGCCCATCACCGTCACCTGCGACACGCCGTCGATCGCGAGGAGCCGGTTGCGGACGGTGAACTCCCCGAACGTCCGCAGGTCCATTCCCTTCTGGAGGGCCTCCTCCGGGGTCTTCGGCGACTCGGCCGGGCGCAGGCCCAGGATCATCACCTCGCCCATGATGGACGAGATCGGGGCCATCACCGGGTTCACGTCCTGGGGCAGCCGCTCCCGCACGAGTTGCAGCCGCTCGGCGACGATCTGCCGGTCCCGGTAGATGTCCGTGCCCCAGTCGAACTCGACCCACACCACCGACAGCCCGATGCCCGACGCGGACCGGACCCGCTTCACCCCGGTCGCCCCGTTCACCTGGTACTCGATCGGCCGGGTGACGAGTGCCTCGACCTCTTCGGGCGCAAGGCCCGGTGTCTCGGTGAGGATGGTGACGGTCGGGCGGTTCAAGTCCGGGAACACGTCCACCGGGGTGCGGACGAGTTGGTAGAGGCCGGCGGCGGCGACCACGAGGGCGGCGATCAGCACCAACACCCGGTTCTGGAGCGAGAACGCGATCACACGATTCAGCACGGTCGGACCCCCATTACCGGAGCGAGGCGAACCCGGTCATCAACTCGTTCACCCCGGCCACCGCGACCGGCTCGCCCTCGGTCAGGCCGCGGGTGACCGTCACGAAGCGGTCGTCTGCCGGACCCGTCTCGACGGGCCGGCGGTCGAACGTCCCGTCCGGCTTCCGCACGAACACGAACGACGCGCTGCCCTCGGCGGCCACCGCCGACCGGGGCACCGTAAGGGCCGGCGGCCGGCGGCCGAGGACGACGGTCAGCCCGGCGAGCTGGCCGTGCAAGAGCGGTCGTTCCGGGTCGCCGTCGAGTTCTACCCAGACGGACTGGGTGCGGTTCTCCGCCCCGAAGGTCCGCCCGCTCCGCGCCACCCGGCCGGTGCCCACGAAGTCCGGGTCGGCCACCAGCCGGACGCGAACCTCCTGGTCGGGCCTGATCCGGCCGACGTCCCGTTCGGCCACGAACCCCCGGACCGGCGCGCGGGCCGCCGCGTCGCGGATCTCGAACAGCGACTCGTGCGCGGCCACGGCCTGGCCCAGCACCTTGTCGAAGTCCACCACCACCCCGGCGAACGGGGCGCGGACCGGCGCGACGCCGACGGGCCGCTTGTCGGTGAGAACCTGCTCGACCCGGGCCGGCGTCAGTCCCGCGGTCACGAGCTTCCGCCGGAGGGTGTCCGACTGGGTTCTCAGGCCGTTCAACTGGCTCTCCAGTTCCCACACCCGCTGGGCCGCGACCCCGCCCCCGGCCTTCCGCCAGCGGCCGAGCGTGTCGGCGGCGAGCGCGGTCTCCAGGTGGACCCGGAGCAACTCCTGCTGCATGGTCAAGAGGTCCGGGCTGAACACCTCCGCCAGCACGTCGCCGGCGGCCACGGCCTGCCCGCGGTCCACCCGGATCGCCTGCACGGTGCCGGGCAGTTGGGACGCGGCGAACCCGCGGCGGGCGGGCGGGACATCGACCGAGCCGTCGAGGGCGAGGACCTCGTCGATCGCGACCACCCGGGCCGGTTCGACCTTGAGGTCAACGCCCCGGCCGGACGTGTCCCTGGCACCCCTGAGTCCGACGTTCCGCTCGGCCTCGGGACTGAGCTTCAGCACCCCGGGCGTGAAGAACGGGCCGAGTTCGTGCCCGCCGCGGGTGACCACCCGGTCGCCGGGGAAGACGTCGCCCGCGAGAATCTCGACTCGCCCGCCGCCCTCGCGGCCGACCACGACCGGCACCTTGCGGTACTCGGACGACCCGACCGTCTTCGCATCCTCGACGAGGACGAACCGCTCGACCCCCTCGCGGACGACCGCGTCGGCCGGGACGGTCGGGCGGGGCTTGCCCGGAATCAGCAGCGGGACCGCCACCCCCGCCCCGCCGGTGACCCCCGCGAGGGCGGCCGGCACCGGCACCTCCTCGACCGCGACGAGGTAGACCTGCCCGGACATGCCCGGCCGAAACCGAGGTTCGGAACCGCGCGGGTTGTCGAGTTCGGCCCACGCGGTGGTCACGTTCGTGGCCGGGTCGAGGAACTGGCTCTTTGCCTTCACCGTCGTGCGGAATACCTCGCCGGGGTACGCGACCAGGCGCAACTCGACCGGCTGGCCGACCGCCACCCGGCGCAGATCCTTCTCCAGAACCTCGACCCGCACCCACACGGTCGAGAGGTCGATCACCTCGGCCAGGTGTTCGGTCGGCTCGACCACCTTCCCGGCGGTCAGCTCGGCGTGGACGACGGTCCCGGACACGGGGGCGGTGACCGGCAGGGCAAGGCCGGGGAGCGGCTCGCCGCGGCGGAGCAGTTCGTCGAGCCGGGCGGCGGGCAGGCCGAGGCCGAGCCACTTGCTCTTCGCGAGGTCGAGGGCGTTGCGGTTCCGCGCCAGCCGCGTCTCCGCGTCCAGCACCAACTGCCCGGCCACGGCCCCGGCGTCGGCCGACTTGGTCAGTTCCGCGACCAACTTTTCGGAGAGGGCGATGTCGTTGCGGGCGGCCAGGACGTCGAGCTGGAGGGTGTCGATCTCCATGCT
>CAZBXY010000465.1:0-5011 GCA_964495365.1 uncultured Frigoriglobus sp.
AGAGCTTACCTCACGTCAGAGTATGGGACACCGCCGGTGGGTTCATGTATCAGGCGTCGCGGTCTTAAACGGCCTGGTCATGATCTCCTTCATCTCGAAACTCCTGAGCGAGGGCAGTTCCCTGGAGGATGCGGTGACACGAGGTTCACTCACCCGCCTTCGACCCGTGCTGATGACCGCACTCGTCGCCTCCCTTGGCTTCGTCCCGATGGCCTTCGCCACGGGCACCGGCGCGGAGGTTCAGCGGCCGCTCGCAACAGTCGTCATCGGCGGCATCCTCTCGTCCACCGCCCTCACCCTTCTCGTCCTGCCTGGCCTCTACCTGATGTTCAACCGGAAGAGAGCAGCGGTGCCCGCTGAAGTCGGGGCGGAAGAATGACGCCGCGGCACTGGCACTCTCTGGCCGTTTGTCCAAGTCCATCTGACGCGCCGCCGACTTCCGGGCGGTTCTCACCAAGCCGCGCCTGCTCGTCCCGCCGGACGCCGACATAAACTGGGCTGTCTGCGGCCGGCGGGAAGGGTTGACCTGGACGTGACGACCGGAATCATTAAATTGACGGGGGCCTCTGCGCCGAATGAGGACTGCATGTACCGGCGGGTCGTGTCCCTACTCCTGTTGCCCTGCCTGCTACTGACCCAGTCGGTGGCGGTCGGTCACTCGCACGCCGGCCCAAAGCCCGCCGGCCACGACCTGCGTCCGCACTTCCACACGACCCCGGCCCCCGCCGGCCACGGGCACGACGGCCACCGTCACGGCCCCGGTGGACACCACCACCCGCATGCTCCCGCGGACGACAGTTCTGCGCCGGCCGATGAGACGACGCCACCGGCGGAGCCGCAGTCCGACCACGACTCAAGCGCGGTTTACACCGCAAGCGTCGATCTCGTCGCCCACCAACGCTCCTCGGCCGACACCGATCCGACAGGGTTTGTCCTGTGGGCAATTGCCTGGCTGAACCCGTCCACGACCTTCCTCTCGGCTAGCCCGCCGCACGAAGTGGCGAACTGGACACACCCGCCGCCCGGTTCGGGCTACTCCCGCCCGCTCTACGTCCGGCACCTCACGCTCCTCATTTAGCCGATTCCGGCACCGGGCCGACGCGCTAGCTGCGCACCGGACCCGTCCGCCCTCGCGCGTCGTCGTCGCCGTGACCGTCACGGTGCCCGTCCGACCGCATCCGTGAATCAGCCACGGCGTCTCTCCGGGGCACGCGCCCGGATGAGTAACTCACAGACCCTACCCCATTCTCTCTGCACGGACGCGGAGGTGGTGACTATGCGTGCGTACCCGGCCTTTATCGCCATCGGGCTTGCCGGCCTTGCCCTGGCCGGCTGCTCGACCCCGACACGGCTCCCCGGCCCGGCTAAAGGTCCCGCAGCCCACGGTCCCCCACCCGCCGTGATGCAGGCCGGGTACTTCGCCGCCGGCCGGGAACCCGGCCCAGACCTCCCGGCCCCGAAGAAACTCGGTAACGACCCCCCGGGCCACCCCGCCGCGGCGGCGAGTGCGCTCGCGCTGCCGGATCTAATCGGCCTCACCGTCGAGCGAAACCCGCGGCTGGCCCAGGTAGGGTGGGCGGTCGAGACGGCCCGCGGCCGGGCCGTCCAAGCCGGGCTCTACCCGAACCCGACGCTCAGCGTCACCGGGGACGAACTCGGCGACCGCACCGGACCGGGCGGCATCTGGACCGCCCCGTACTTCAGCCAAGAGATCGTCACCGGCAACAAGCTCGGCCTGTCCCGGGCCGCCGCCCTCAAGGAGGTGGACCAAGCTGCCCTGACAGTCGTCTCCGAACGCTACCGCGTCTTCACCGAGGTGCGGCAGAACTACTTCGAGGTGGTCACCCTCCAGCGGCGGGCCGAGATCCTCCGGGAACTCATCGGCCTCGCTGAAAAGTCCGTCGAGAACGCCAACAAACTGTTCAAGGGGAAAGAAGGCAGCCAACTCGACGTGGTGCAGCTTGAGGTCGATCTGGAGCGTTACCGGGCCGAGCTCGAAGCCACGAACCGGACGTTGCCCGCCGCGTTCCGCCGGCTGGCCGCGAGTATCGGGGTGAATGACCTTCCGCACACCGCCGTCGTCGGCGACCTCGAAACGCCCCTGCCGGATTACGACCTCGACCGCCTGCGCGTCTACGTCCTGGGCATCCACCCGGAAGTCCGGTCGGCGCAGATCGGGGTCGAACGCGCCCAACTGGCGCTGAAACGGGCCACGGTGGAGCCCATCCCGAACATGACGGTGGGGACGGGGTACGTCCGCCAGAACCAGAACAAGTCGGACGACTGGGTGATCGCTGCCAGTATCCCGGTGCCGCTTTGGAACCGGAACCAGGGGAACATCCTCGCGGCCAAGGGCCAACTCGGCGAGGCCGTGAGCGAGGTCGGCCGCGTCCAGAACGACCTCGTCAACCGCCTGGCAGCGACGTTCGCCACCTACGCCGCCGCGAGGCAGCGCGCCGAGAAGTACAAGGCGGCGATCCTGCCCAAGGCCGAACAGAGCTACCAACTGTCCCTGAAGGCGTACCAGGGCGGGCAGTTCGAGTACCTCCGCGTCTTACAGGCCCAGAGGGCGGTGGCCGAGGCGCGGCTCGAGTACCTCCGGTCGCTCGGCGAGATGTGGCGCTCGGCGAGCGACATCGCCGGGCTGATGCTCGAAGACCAGTGGCCCCTCGCCCCCGTCCCGCCGGCCCCCGAGAGAAAGCAACCATGAGGCTCCTCCGTCTGCTCAAACCGCTCGCCGTCGTCGCGGCGCTCGCGGGCGTGGGTGCCGCCGGCTACGCGACCCGCGAGAGGTGGATGCCCCTGTTGCAACCGGCCAAGCCCGCCGAGCCGATCGAGGCAGCGGGGGAGACCGCCACACCGACCGACAAAGTCATCGTCGGCGAGCAGGCCCAGCAGAACCTGGGGCTCGTCGCGAAGCCGCTGAAGGCCCAGACCTACTGGAAGACGATCCAGGTGCCGGGCATGGTCGTGGACCGGCCCGGCCGGAGTGATCGGGGCGTTGTGGCCCCGGCGACGGGCGTGATCGCCAAGGTGAATCACTTCCCCGGCGACACCGTCCAGCCCGGCGAGGTGCTGTTCACCCTCAAGCTCCTGAGCGAGTCGTTGCACCTCACCCAGACCGACCTCTTCAAGGCGACCCAGGACATCAAACTCGCTCAGGCCGAGCGGAAGCGGCTGGCCGCGCTCGGGGACTCGGTCGCCGGAACCCGCGTGATCGAGAAGGACAACGAGATCACCCGCCTCCAGGTGGCGGTCAAAGCCTACCGCCAGGAGTTACTCAATCGCGGCTTCAGCCCGAGCCTGATTGACGGGGTCGCCGAGGGCAAGTTTGTGAACGAAATCGAGATCGTCGTCCCGCCCCGACCAAGCGACGCGACCACGCCTCCGCAGCCCGCACTGAGTCCCGGAGGCCCGACCGATCCGCCGCCGACGTACGAGGTGCAGGAACTGAAGGTCGATTACGGCCAACAGGTGCAGGCCGGGCAGACGCTGTGCGTGCTGGCGAACCACCAGAAGCTCGCCGTGGAGGGCCGGGCGTTTCGCGACGAGACGCCGCTCTTGGAGAAAAGCGTCAAGGAGAAATGGCCGGTCGAGGTGGACTTTCAGGAGGACGCCGCGGCGGGCTGGGGCGAGGTGAAGCAGACCTTCCGCATCCGGCACATGGCGAACACCATCGACCCCGTGAACCGGACGTTCGCCTTCCTCATGCCGCTGGAGAACCAGTCCCGGGTGGTGGAGGACGAGGGCCGGACGCAGACACTCTGGCGGTTCCGGCCCGGCCAGAAGGTCCGGCTGCTCGTCCGTGTCGAGAAGCTCGACAACGTCTTCGTCCTGCCCGCCGACGCGGTCGCCCGCGACGGCCCGGAGGCGTTCGTCTTCACCCAGAACGTGAACACGTTCGAGCGGAAGCCCGTCCGCATCCTCCTGCAAGACCGGCAACAGGTCGTCCTCGCCAACGACGGGTCGCTCCCGCCCGGCACCTACGTCGTGCAGGGCGGGGCCGCCCAGTTGAACCGCATGGTCAAGGCCGGCGGGGCGAGCGGGGTGCCGAAGGGCTACCACATCCACGCGGACGGTAGCCTGCACAAAAACGAAGACGAGGGGAAATAATCATGCTCAACGCCGTGATCCGCCTCGCCCTCACCCACCGGAGCCTCGTCCTGGTCGCGTGCGTCGTCGCGCTGGTGTACGGCGGCTACCTGTCCACCACGATGCCCATCGACGTGTTCCCCGACCTCGACCGGCCTCGTGTGGTGATCCTAACCGAGTGCCCCGGCCTGTCGCCCGAGGAAATCGAATCACTGGTCACCCAGCCCATCGAGACGGCCCTGCTCGGGGCGTCCGGGGTGGAGGCCGTCCGCAGCCAGTCCAGTCAGGGCATGAACGTCATCTACGTCGAGTTCAGTTGGAAGACGGACGTGCGGTACGCCCGGCAGGTGGTCGCCGAACGGATGGCCGTGGTGACACTCCCACCCGGCATCAAGCCGCAGATGACCCCGCCGGCGTCGATCATGGGGCAGATCATGCACGTCGGCATCCACCGCCGCAAGGGGCCGCAGGGCGGCGACCTCGCGGCGGTCGGCGAGACCGGGTTGGTGGCAGAGCGGACGGGGAGCGGGGACAAATACGCCCTGGCCGTGTGGCGTCCCGTTGACCGCAACCACCCCGAGAACTGGGAACGGGTCGAACCCCAGAACCCGGCCTGGGACGGGGACACGCCGGGGCGAACCGCGACGTTCCTCCACGGAGGGCGGTCCCACGCCGTCACCTTCCGCACCCCGCTCGAAGACCGGATGGACTTGCGGACGACCGCTGACTGGCTGGTCCGCCCCCGGCTCTTGCGGCTGTCCGGCATCGCCGAAGTGATCGTCATGGGCGGCGATAAGAAGCAGTACCAGGTGCTGGTCGATCCGGCCAAACTCGAAGAGTACAAGGTGTCGCTGCAAGAGGTCGAGGCGGCGATCAAGGCGAACAACCTGAACGCGAGCGGCGGGTTCATCGAAGAGGG
>CAZBXY010000466.1:0-4989 GCA_964495365.1 uncultured Frigoriglobus sp.
ACCCTGGATTTGCTCGTTGGGCCCCATTTTGTTATTTTGCCACCGGCCGGATTATACCGGCCGTTCGCCTTTCAAATCCGGTCGAGCGAATCGAGCCAGTTGAGGAAGTCGGTGAACGTCTTCAGGTCGAAGTACTCTTTCCCACTCTCCTTCATCTCGCGGAACACGGTCGGGAGCCGCTTCTCCTTCAACAGATCCTTGCTCTGCACAATGTCCTTGAACAGCGGGTCCTTGTCGCCAGCGGAAATGAAGAACGACAGCGGCTGGTTGGCGACGTTGTCCTTCGGCGCGGTGCCGAGCGTCGCCCCGAGTGTCGCGACCCCACGGAACACGTCGCGGGCGTTGAACCCCACGTAGAACGCCATCTGCCCGCCGTTGCCCATCCCGTGCGCCACCACCCGCGTCCGGTCGATCGTGTACTGGCCCATCACCGCCTTCACGTCCTGCATCACCAGTTCCGTTTCACTCGCGACCCACCCGTCCTTGTTGCCGGACTTCGGCCCCATCACGATAAAGTGGCTCTCCTCGGCGAAGTCGCGGAACGTCTTCATCATCTTCTCGCCGTCCTTGCCGCCCTCACCGAGCGGGTGGAACCACACGAGAAGGCCGTGCGACACGTTCGGGTCGTAGTTGTCCGGTACGAACACCCAGTACTCGCGCCCGAGCGCCTCGTTGGTCCGGGTCATTAAGCCCGTTTCGATCTTCGGCTTTTCCTTCTCCTTGTCGTCCTTCTTGTCGTCCGGGTCGGCCTTGCCGAACGGATCCTTCTTGAACGGGTCTTTGGGCTTCGGCTGCCCTTCGAGCGCCTTGCCGGCCGACGACGGCAGCGGGAGCTTCTCCGCGATGTCGTCCGGCATCGGGATCAGCTTCGTGGTCACGGTGTCGAGCTTGTCGCCGCCCTTCCGCTTCACCTCCACTTTCACCTCGGTTCCGGGGCTGAGGCGCTGGGCGAGCGCTATGAACACGGCGCGGTTCTGGACCGGGGCGGCCGTTCCCGGCCCGAACTTCATGATCCGGTCGCCGGCCTTGATCCCCGCGACATCGGCCGGGCTTTTGGGGTACACGAACCGCACCTCGACGCCCGGGCCGGGGTCGTCGCGCATCGGCAGCACGCCGAAGAACGCGTTCACGTACGCGGTGACCGTGCCGTGCAGCTTGATGCCCTTGAACTCCATTTCCTTCTCGCCGCGCAGCACCTTCACCGTGACCTCGTCGCCCTCGTAGAGCGGCCCCATCACGTGCTGGAGGGTCGAGTAGTTGGGGACCGGCTTGCCGTTGATCTCGAGGATCTTGTCGCCGATCGCCAGCCCCGCGCGGGCCGCCGCGGAGTCCGGCTGGATCGCGCCGATCACCGGGACCGACCGGTACACGTCGGCGCTCTGGGGCGAGATGCCCAACAGGCCGCGGCGCAGGTCTTTGCCCTCTTTGAGGCGCGGCAGCGCGGCGAAGACGTCTTCGAGCGGCACGGCGAACCCGATGCCGCCGTCGTACACGTCCACGCCGGCGGTTTCGCCCTCGGCCCGGTTCGACGCCGGCACGATGACGCCGTAGACGCGCCCGTCGATCGAGACGAGCGGCCCGCCGTAGTTCACCGGCGAGGTCTTCGCGTCGGTCTGGATCGCCTTGCCCCAGATCCGGTTCACCGCGCTGACGATTCCGATCGACATCGACGGCGGGTGATCGACGTTGTTGTCGAGCGTGCGCCCGAGCGACAGCCCCCACTGCCCGATCTCGACCTCCTTCTTCGGGAACGCCTCCGGCACCGGCAGGTTCTTCGCGTCCACCTTCAAAAGGGTCAGCATCCGCGTCTGGTCGCTGGCGACGATCCGCGCGACAAACCGCTGCGGCTGGCCCGGCACGGTGACGAAGATGTCGGTCGGCTTGTTCGCGAAGTTGAACGCGCTCGAGATGATGTACCCGTCGGCGGAGACGACGAGGCCCGTGGTCGGCCCGGTGCCCTTGCGGATGCCCGGACCCGACGGGCCGGGCGGGGCGCCCTTCTTCGGCGCGTCAGTGACCAGCTCCGCGCCGCCGGCGGTTTCGATCTTCACCACCGTTGGCGCGACCCGTGCGGACGCGGCCTTCATGGCCTTCTCGGTCAGCTCGTTTACGTCCGGCTTGGGCTGCGCGGGCACCGGGGCCGCGAAGAGCGCGACCACAGCGACCGTGGCCACCAGGCGCGCGGGGAAAGTCAGGGGAAGGGTCATCGGAGTTCCTGATAGTAGTAGGCACACTCCGTGTGCCGTTGCTTGATGAGAGGAGTAGCGACGGCACACGGAGTGTGCCTACTACTTTGCAATCACGGCTTCGGCGGGGGCGGCTTGGTCGGGAACGCGCCGAGCGTCAGTTCGACCGTCTGGAGCGCCTCGCCCCGACGCACTTCGAGCCGGATCACGATCCCCGGGCGCGTGTTCTTCTTGATGAACTCGTCGAACGCCTTGATGCTCACGATCGGCTCGCCATCGACAAAACTCACGAGGTCATCAGGGCGCAACCCGGCCTTGTCCGCGGGCGAACCCGGAGCCACGTCCTCGATGTACGCTGGCGTGCGTTCGAGGACGTTCGGCACGAAAATGATCCCGTGGTAACCGCCCTGCCCGCCGATGACCGGCTTCCGCTGGATCGGCTTGTATTTGTTCTGCATCGCCAGTGAGACGAACTGCGGCATCGAGAGCGTGATCGTCTTCTCCTCCTCCACGTCCTTCCCGTCCTTGTCCTTGACGATCACCTTCTCGCGGACCTCGGTCTTCGCGCCGACGGGGATCGCGTAGTTCATCCACGTGTCCGAAAGCGTGTTCTTGATCTCGCGCCCGATGACGCCGATGAGTTCGCCCTTGCGCGTGAGCAGCGCGCCGCCGGCGGCCCCGGGGTTGTTGGTGACCGCGTCCACGACGTACACGTCCCCGGTGTACGGGAACTCAAAAATGCCGCGGCGCCCGGCCATCTTGGTATAAGCCGAGATGACCCCGCGCTGCACGCTCAGTGTCTCGTCGCGCAGCGCGATCTCGAACGTGTTGGAGAGGCCGACGACCCAGTCGCCCGGCTGCGCGGGGCCCCGTTTGACCGCCGCGTCGAAGTCGAAGTAGTCGAGGTCCAGCCCGTTCGGCTCGTCGATCTTCTTCCCCTCGACCTTGATCTTGATGAGCGCGATGTCCAGGAGCGGTTCGGCGACGATCACCTGCGCTTTGAGCCGCTGGCCGTCGTAGAGGTGAACGACGAGGTCCGCGGTGTCGAGCAACTGGCTCGCGACGGTGAGGATGTGGCCCTCTTTGCTGATGACGATCCCGGTGCCGTAGTTGTTGAGCCGCTGAAACCCGCCGGCCCCGAACACCTTCACCAGCTTCTTGTTCGCCCTCTCGACGACCTCGGCGAACGGGTCCGCGGCGCGCGCGCCCGCGGGCAAAGTGAGGGCAACGACAACAGCGAAGAGGGTGTATCGCGTGAACATGGTGTCTTCTCGTAGGACAGGCCGCCGGCCTGTCACAAGCCAGACTGCGGTAGCAGGCGCAGCGGAACAGACAGGCCGGGAGGCCTGTCCTACAAAAGTCGCCTCACTTCTCCAGCGTGTAGCCGCTGACGGTCAGGGTCGCGTACCGCTTGTCGCGGAAGCGGACCTCCATCTTGTGCGGGAGCTTCCGCCCGCCCACGTCCTTGTAGTCGTGGAAGTACACCTCGCACGGGTCGCGGTCCTCCGTCTCCTTCGCGTCCTTGTCGATGTACGTCTCGAACCCGAGCAGCGTCGCGTCCGTCAGCGAGAAGTACCACTTGCAGTGGACCGACCCGTGCTTGGTGGCGAGGACCGCGCAGTCCACGCGGAGCTTCGCCAGCGACTTGGGCGCCGAGCCGTCGGCCGGGAACGGGTAGAACGGCTCGTGCCCGGCGTGGGCAAAGAGGCCCTCGAACCCCTTCTGGCCCGTCGTCAGGAACCGCTGGTAGTGGTACAGCGCCATCATCAGCCCGCCCGAGCCGATCGGCTCCTGTTGGATGGCCACGTCGGTCTGCTTCAGCGGTTGGAGCGTGGTCTCGATGTTCAGCTTCAGCTTCACGGTGGCGTCGGCCCCCGGGACGATCTCGGCGCGCAGCGGGCCGTTGCGGTCGGTCATCTCGAACTTGCCGTCGATCACCCACTTCCCGGCCACCGCGGTGAAGTCGCCGTGCTTCTTGAACTCCTCGAGCAGTTTCTTCTGCTCCAGAACGTTGAAGTACCAGTTGGAGTAGCCCTTCTTGGCCTCGTACAGCTTGGCGGTCTCGCCGTCGGCCTTCGGCGCGGGCGGCCCCTTCGGCGCCGGGGTCGGAGGCCCCGGCGGCCCGCCGGGCATCGGCTGGTTCCCCTTCGGGATCACGTTCGCCTGGTGGCCCATGAGCCGCACGAGCATTTCGGACTTCGCGTTCTTGCGCCGGATGGTCAGCGGGACGCGCCAGTCCTTCGGGAAGATGCCCAGGATGTTCTTGTACTGGTTCGTGCTCGTCATCGGGCGCCCGGCGAACTCCACGAGCTGGTCGTCCTGCGTCAGCCCGCGGCGGAACGCGTCACTCTCGTCGAGGAGCTGCCGGACCACCAACTGAGGCAGCGGCGCGTCCGGGTCGGCCGTGACCACCGTCGCGCCGAGCGTGGCGTGGTCGGAATCGATCCCGGCCCGGAGGTGGCCCATGAAGTTCTTGATCTGGTTGATCGAGATCGCGTACCCGACCCCGGAGTTCACCCGCCCGCGCTTCTCGAACGACCCGCGGCCGTTGATCCCGATCAGTTCGCCCTGCATGTTAAAGAGCGGCCCGCCGGAGTTACCGGGGTTGATCGAGGTCTCGATCTGGATGCAGTCGGTGTATTCCAACAGACCGCCGCCCTCCGGCGGCTGGTAGCGGTTCACCCCGCTGACGATGCCGTAGGTGACGGTCGGGGTGAAGTCCATCGCCAGCGAGAACGGGTTGCCCATCGCCAGCGACCAGTCCCCGGCCTTCACTTTGTCGCTGTCGCCGAGCGCGACGAAC
>CAZBXY010000467.1:0-4963 GCA_964495365.1 uncultured Frigoriglobus sp.
GAGGCAGAGGTACTGCATGTCGTCGCTGACGCCGCCGAGGCCGTCCTCGCCCCACCGGTACGCGCGCCGGTGCGCGTGCCAGAACGGGAAGTACGCCCACGGGTCGCCGGTGGGCGAGTAGTCCTCGCGGACGGTGCTCCACTGGCGGTCGGAGAGGTACGGCCCCCACCGGCGCCACGACGGGAGTTCGTTGAGGTCGTTCAACCGGGCGAGTTCGGGGTTGGACATGGGAGGGTTCCGGCGATTATGTATTTACCCCGAAGGGGTTGCATCACTCAGCCCAGGGTCAGCACGGCTCTGCGTGCGCCACCCCGGGAAACCAACGGCGCGCACAATGCGCTGGCGTTCCCGGGGTGGCGCTGCGCTGACCCTGGGCTGAGTGATGCAACCCCTTCGGGGTACAGACAGATGAACGTTGCCCAGCAGTTTACCTTTCCTCAACGTGCTTGTCCGTTGTAACCCGAATATCTTCTCGGTAGGCTGAAACGGTTCACCCCGCCTAACCGGAACCTCCCCTCATGCGCACCCGCCTCTTCGCGACCCTCACCGTATTCGCCTCGACCTCGCTCGCGCTGGTCCTTTGCTGCGCCGACGCCGCGCCGGTTGTGCTGGCCGCACAACCGGCTGCGCTGGCGGATTCGTGGCCCGGCTTCCGCGGGCCGACCGCCGACGGGCACGCCGCCGGCAAGAACGTCCCGACGCAGTGGAGCGAGAAGGACAACGTCCGCTGGAAGGTCGCCATCCACGGGAAGGGCTGGTCGTCGCCGGTCGTGTTCGGCGATCAGGTGTGGGTGACGACCGCCGACGAGGTGCTCGACACCGCCCCGCCGCCGAAGAAGGGCGGGCCGCCGGCGAACCCGGTGAAGGAAGTCACGCTCGGCGCGGTCGGCGTGGACCGCGCGAGCGGAAAGGTGGTTCGCGACCTCAAGCTCGGCGTCGTGCAGAACCCGCAATACTGCCACCCGTTCAACAGCTTCGCGTCGAGTACGCCGTTCATCGAGGAGGGCAGGCTGTACGCCCACTTCGGCGCCCTGGGCACGTACTGCGTCGATACCGCGACCGGCAAGACGCTCTGGGAGCGGCTCGACTTCGAGTGCAACCACTTCCGCGGTCCCGCGTCGTCGCCCGTCGTGTACGGCGACATACTGTACCTCATTTTCGACGGCTCCGACCTTCAGTACGTGGTGGCGCTCGACAAGAAGACCGGCAAGACGGTGTGGAAGACCGACCGGAAGATCAAGTACGGCCCCGGCCCCTCCGACGGGGACCACAAGAAGGGCTACGCCACGCCGGCGCTGTTCACCGTGAACGGGAAGGCGTGGCTCGTGTGCCCGTCGGCGGAATGCACCATCGCCTACGACCCGAAGTCCGGCGAGGAGCTGTGGCGCATCGCGCACGGCGGGATGAACGGCTCGATCCGCCCGATGATGGCCAACGGGCTGCTCTACATCAATCGCGGGCATCCGGCGCAGCTGATGGCAATCAAACCGGACGGCCTGAGCGGCGCGGTGCCGAAAGAGGCGATCGCGTGGACCGTGGTGAAAGACGTGTCGGTTCGGTCGTCGCCGCTGGTGGTCGGCGAACTGATGTTCATGGTGTCGGACACGGGCATCGCGACCTGTCACGACGCGAAAACCGGCGCCGTCCACTGGCGCGAGCGGCTGGACGGCGAGTTCTCCGCCTCGCCGGTGTTCGCGGGCGGGAACGTGTACTTCTGCAACCAGAGCGGCAAGACGTTCGTCGTCAAGGCCGACCGGGAATACAGCCTGGTGTCGGAGAACCGGCTGGCGGACATGTTCATGGCCTCGCCGGCGGTCGCGGGGGACGAGCTGTTCCTCCGCACCAAGACGCAACTGTACGCGATCGGTCGGAAGTAGTCAGTCGAAGGTCATAAGGTCGAAAGTCGTAAAGTCGAAAACCTGTATCGTCTCGGTCTTCGACTTTACGACTTTCGACCTGACGACTTGTGACTCTATTTCGCTGCGGCCGTGAGCGCTGCGAGCGCCGCGTCGTAGTTCGGGTGATTGGTCACTTCCGGCACGTATTCGGCGTAGGTCACCTTCCCAGCCTTATCGACCACGAACACCGCCCGCGTCAGCAGCTTCAGCGGCAGCCCGCTCTCGATCAGCACCCCCCAGTTCTTGCCGAACGAGTGGTCGTGAACGTCCGAGACGGTTTTCATGGTCGAAATGCCCTCGCTCGTGCAGAACCGGTTCTGCGCGAACGGGAGGTCGAGGCTCACCGTGTAGCACGCGACCGCGTCGCCCAGCCCCTTGATGCCGTCGTCGAACTTCTTGGTCTGCATGCTGCACACGCCGGTGTCCAGCGACGGGACGACGCTGAACAGCCGCGCCTTGGCGGGCGTGTCGGCAAACTTGACCGCGTCCAGCCCCTTCAGCCCGGTGAAGTCCGGGGCCGAGGCGCCGGGCTTCAGTTCGTTCCCGGCCAGCGTGACCGGGTTGCCCTTGAACGTGACGGTGCGAGCCATTTTGCAGCCTCCAGGAGTCAGGAGTCAGGGGACAGGAATCAGGAGTCAGATTTTCGTGCGAACCGCACCACTGATGTACTCGCTCGGATGCGGCGCGACCAGCACTCGGCGGCTTCCCGTTTCTTGCTTCCTGTCCCCTGTCTCCTGCCTCCTGTCCCCTGGCTCAATTCGCGCTAAACGGCGGCGGGAACGGGCGCTCGGCGCGGGCGGCCGAGACGCGGAGCACGTCGGCGATCGTCGCGGCGCGGGTCTCGACGTGGGGTTCGGCCAGGAGCGCCTGCTTCGCGTCCGGCGGCAGCGGCAGCGCGTAGGCGAGCACGTCGCACACGTGCCCGAGCGGCATGTCGCCGTCGAACAGCTCCTGGAGCTGCTGCCGGGCGGGCGAATCGTCGGCGAACCGCGGGAGCACCGCCGCGGCGAGGTCGCGCCGCAGTTGCGCGAGCCGGGCGAGGTCAGGCGAGGCGATGTCGGGCAGCAGTTCGACGCGGGCCGAGCGGTACAGGCGGTCCGTCGGCACTTCTTCGATAATTCGAGCGCGGCTCGCCCCGCGGAGCCGTAGGTTGTAGCGCCCGTCGGACAGTTTCTCGTGCCAGATGATCTCCCCGACGCACACGACCTCTTCAATTTCCGGGCGGTCGGCGTCCGGGAACGCGCTGTCGTGCAGCTTCACGAGGGCAACGAGCCGGTCGCCAGCGAGCGCGTCGGCGGTCATTTGCCGGTACCGCGGCTCGAAGATGTGCAGCCCCTGGATCACGTGCGGGAACAGCACGAGATTCGGCAGCGGGAACAACCGGACGAGCTGTTCTTTCATAACCGCCCCGGCTGTTGGAGGGTAATCGTCGGGGCCGGTGCCCCGGCGAGGTGCGCGGCCAGCGCGGCCCAGAACTCGTCGATCGCCAGCCCCAGGTACACCGGGCGGAACGGCTCCATGTACTTCCGGCCGGAATGGTACAGTCGGTTCGCCCCGGTCGCGTTCCCGCGCTGGTGGTGGTACGCGGAGACGGCGGCCTGAATCAGCGCCTGAAAGAACCGCCGGTCGGCCGGGCCGCACTCGTGCCACAGGTCTTCCCACACCTCGTGGGCGTCGAAGAACTCGCCCTGATTAAACAGCTCGATCCCGGCGCGATACCGGGCATCGGGCGAATCGGGTGTGTCGGGTTCCCCGGCCATTGGGTATATCGAAATATGCGGGCCGCGCGAGATCGGAGCCGTTTCGCGCCGTCATCACAATACCCGATCCCCCACACCCCCGACATACCGCGATGATCTTTTCCTCCTCGAAATGTCCGCTGCCGGCGCTGGTCGCGTGGTGCCGGGCGATCCGCTACAGCCTCAGCGCTGGTCTCGGCCCGGTGAAGATCTTCAAACAGCAGGCGAAATCCGGCCCGCGCCCGCTCCGCGCGCTCGCGGACGAACTGGCCGGGAAGCTGGCCGCCGGCGAGTCGTTCGAAGACGCGCTGGAGCCGCACCGCAACCGGTTCCCGCCGTTGTTCCTCGAACTCGTCGCCGTCGGCGAACAGACCGGGCGGCTCGAAGACACGTTCCAGACGCTCGAAGAGTATTACCAGACGCTCTTGAGTATGCAGCGGAACTTCCGCGCCCAGATCACCTACCCCATCATCATGTACTTCGCTGCGCTCTTCGTCGTCGCGTTCATGATCTTCATCCTGGGGATGCTCGGGAGCAAAATGGACCCGCTGGGGTTCGGGCTGGTCGGCACCGCGGGGGCGCTCACGTTTTTGGCGATCGGGTTCGGGTTCGCCGCGGTGGTCGTCGCCGTCCTGAAGGCGTCCACGGAGAGCGTCGGGTTCCGCGCGAAGATGGAGGGCGGCCTCTTGTGGGTGCCGGCGTGGGGGCCGGCGTTCCTGGCGTTCGCACTGATGCGGTTCGCGGTGGCGCTGCGGATGTGCGCCGAGGCCGGGCTGCGGGCCGAAAAGACGCTGCACTACTGCTTCCGCGCGACGTGCAACTCGGCGTTCCAGCAGGGCGAGGAGCGGGCGGTCGCGGTGGCCAAGCGCGGGGGCGAACTGACCGAATCGCTGGAGGCCAGCCGGGCGCCGTTCCCGCTGGACTTCCGCGACATGCTCCTGACGGGCGAGGAGACCGGGAACACGTCCGAGGTGATGGACCGGCTCGCGGTGCGGTTGCAGGAGGACGCGGAGCGCAAGCTGAAGCTCGCGGCGCAGTTCACCGCCTACGCGATCTACGGCGCGGTCGCGCTGTTCGTGATCTTCCTCATCTTCCGCATCGCCAGCGTGTACATCAACGCCCTCAGTTCTGCTGCGGGGGGATAAGAAAAGAGGCCGCACGATGAACGCAGATAAAGACACGATAAAGGCAGAAGACCGAGTTCAAATCAATCTCTTCTTCTCAGATCGTGTCTTTATCTGCGTTGGCTCATGTCATCCAGTGGGTGGTTGGGCTTCCGCGCACCCCCGCGCCCGGGCCTGGACATCACCAGGTGAAGCGAGGTCG
>CAZBXY010000468.1:0-4958 GCA_964495365.1 uncultured Frigoriglobus sp.
GACCACCGCGAGCGCATAACCGGCGGTCAGTGTGACGACAAACACCAGCCCGCCGGCGAGGGCGTAGCCGCTCGACCGCTCGCGGGCCGCCGTCACCGCGAGGCCGAATACGACCAGCGCCAGCGGAACGAGATTTGACGGGAGCGCGCCCATCAGCGCGAAGATCGACGTTTCCACCGGCCCGCCCGGCGTGAGTCGGTTCAGCCCCAGTTCCGCGACCTGTGCCGAGAGGACGAGTACGACCCCGGCCGCGCCCGCGAACAGCGCGAGAAGCGTCGGCCGCAGCCACGACGGCGGTTGCACCACGAACCCGCCAGCTTCCAGCCCGCGCCGGAGCGGTGCGCGAAGTGCAATCGCGGTGCTTCCGGCGATGAACGCGAGCGCCAGTCCCCATCGTAGTGCCGACGCCGCGGCCACTTCGCCACCGAACGTTCCCGCCCACACGGTCGGCGCGGCAAAGAGCAGCAGTGCGAGACCGATCGCGTGCGGCCCGGTGTCGTCGGCGAACTTCGACAGCCGCCACGACAGCACCACCGCGCCCGCGAGAAGCGCCAGCAGCCACCACGCCGAAGCGTCGAAGGCGTGAGCGAGTTCTTGCGGTGACGCGGGGGGCATGAACGTGAAGGTGAGTTCCGCAACGGCCAGTGGTTCGACCGCGACGACCGCGAGCATCAGAAACGCGATCACGGTCACGCCCAGGACGAGGCGGTCGAGTGACAGCGGATTGTCACACCAAAGCTCGCGCGCCCGCGGCAGCGGCCGGAGCGCGCCACGGGCGACGGTCCACACGAGCGCGAGCGCGGCGAGGGCGAGGCCGAAGGCGTGTAGCGCCCGCGGGTCGCCGTGACCGAGCGGGGTCACGTGCCACCACGGCTGTTCTTGGATCCACCCGAACGCGACGAGCAGCCAGGCGAGCGTGATCGCGGCCTGAAACGCGGAGAACGCCCCGCGCTCGCGCCACAGCAGCACGAAGCAGAGCCATAACACTCCGAGCCACACGGCGAGCGCCGCGGCCACGAACGAGTACCCGAGCGGGGCGAAGAACAGCAGCGGCACCGCGATAACCGTTGACAGCCGCGCCGACCACCGGAGCGGGTCGCCGAACACCCGCGGCTGCCGCCGGCACGCGAGCGCGGCCAGTGCGGCGAGGGTCGCGTGCGTGAGTACGGCGGTTTCGAGCGCGAGCGTGACCGGCTTCCCGTTCAGCGTGTACAGCGCGAAATGAGCGAAGCCGAGGAGCGCGATACTCGCCCCGGCCCACGTGAGCGCCGGAAGGCCGGTCAGCCGGGCGAGCGCCACGCCGGCGAGCGCCAGCGCAAACAGTGTGTAAGAGTGCCAGTTGCTCGCGAGCGTGCCCGAAGTGATCGCAAGCACCCCGGCCACCACGCACGCGGCGAACGACACGTCGCGGGCGGCGCGGCGGAGCAACCCTGTCGTTACACCGTGCGTTCGGCGGAGCGCGACCGATCCGACCGCGAGCAACAGCGATTCCGCCGCGACCACGAAGCCCCACACGTCTAGCTGATTCGGAACGCGCGCCCACAGTTCCCAGAGCGTCGCGACCAGCACCAGCCACAGTCCGCCGAGCGCGAGTGCGCGCCGTGCGTAACGAAGGTTCGTCGCCAGCAGCCCGAGGGCCGCCGCGGCGTGTGCGTCCGCCGCCGGGTTGGGTTGCTTGATCCCGTGCGCGCTGACCAGAAGCAACCCGACCGTTCCGACCGCCAGTGCGCCGAGCGCGTAGCCAAAGGTTTGACGCGAGAGCCGGCACGCGAGCAGTTCCGCGATGAGCGCGAGCAAGAGCGCGAACCCGACCAGCACCACGCCCGTACCGGACGAATTGAGCCACCTCGCGAGCCATTCGTACTCGCTCGTGTTCGCCGGAACGGGCCAACTTCCGGCGATTCCGTGGAACCCGACGACCGCGGCGAACGTGAGCAGCGGGATCGCACCAATTTGCACCCACACGAGCTGCTCGCGGAACGCGACGCGCGTCAGGAACGCCCCGGCCGCCGCGGACACGACGAGAAGCGAGAGCGGATGCGGCCACGCGAGCGCGAGCGCCGTCGTGAGGCCGAGGAAGCCGACGAGCGCGACCGCGGTCCCGGTCGTGCGCAGCCCGGCGGAACTCACGCGCCGCAGGACCAGCACACCCGCTTCGACCACCGGCACGCACGCGAGCGCGAGCGGCACCGCGAGTTCGTGGAACCGTTTCCCCAGTTCCGCCGGCACGCGAACGAGGTAAAGTCCCCACGCCGCGAACAGCGCGAACACCGCCAGCCCGACGAACATCACGAGCGCGGTCTCGCTCTTGTCGGCAATCGGTTCTGAGCGCCGGCTCGGGTGATACCACGTCAGCCCGCCGAGCGTCGCGCCGGTCGCGACCACGAAACACGCGAGCGGGAGCCACGCGTTCGACAGCGCCGCCGGGAGCAGTTGCGTTCCAGCCGCGCCAACGACCGCGAGCGCCAAGAGCCAGCGCCGGTCGATCGGCCCGGGCAGGTGTTCGGTGCCGATGAGGTCGCGCCCGCCGGTGCGCACGATCGCCACGAACGCCACGACCGCCGCCAGTTTCACCACGACATCGAGGGCGTCGCCGGTTCCGTGTGCGACCGGTTCGCTCAAGAGCAGGAGCGTGAGCGGGGTAAGCAGCATCGAGATGACGAGCATCCCGCGACTGGTGCCGGCGAGCTTCCACCGGTGCAGCGTGTACTGCCCCGCGCCGAACAGCGCGAGTGTGACGCCGGCGGACAGCGCGAACGGGAAGTAGCGGATCTCTTCGAGCTGGCGCCAGAGCGTGACGAGCAGCGCGATCGAACACCCGACGATGAGCAACCCGCCGACGAGTTCGCCCCAGAGGATGTTGTGTTCTTCGAGGAAAGACAGCTTGCGCTTCGGCGGCTCCGGCGGTTCAGGTGGTACGAGTGGTTCAACTGATTCGACTGGTGGCGTGGGCAGCGAATCGCCGCTTGCGGCTTCGCGACTCACTACCGACAGGGGCGGCTCGGGGGCCGGTTCCAGTGCTGCTTTCGCTTCAACTTCGGTCGCCGGCGAAACGGGCTCCGCAACCGGCTCGGCCGGGGCGACCGGTTTCACGCGCGGCCGCCCGCCGGGCTTCGTCGGTCGTCCTTCCAGGTTCCGCGCGCGGATTTCGAGCTGATCGATGACCGTGTCGGCGGTGTCGCGGTCGATCTGGGCGCGGTCCGACAGCTCGCGGATCTCGCGTTCGGCGATACGCAAACGGTTCAGGTCGCGGGCGAGCCGGCCGTCGAGGTGCAGGTCGCACTCCGGGCAGTACTCGTCTCGCTCCGCGGTGTCGGCCCCGCACGCCGGGCAGTAGCGGAAAGATCGCAGCGGCGGCGCTCGGTGTGCGCCGCTCACATCAGTCGGACCGAAGATGGCCTTCAAGACGCCGGCGCCCATCAGCCACAGGAGGTGGCCGACGGTGGCGACGATCACGGCCCCGCACGCCAGTCCACACAGCCACTCCATGAGGGCACCCGCCGGAACCCGGACGCGGGTTCGGATGTGTTCGCGGCAAGCGCGCCCGCGGCGGGCGGCCACCGGAAGTCACGCTCAAGGATACCGGCGGGCGCCGGATTATTCCCGCAACATCGGAATCACGAGAATTCCGGCGCGGCGCCCTTGACATAACTAAACGTGTGTATACAGTGTAATTATAGTTATTAAACGGGTCACACGTCGCACGCCGCGACGGCCTGCTTCAGCCCGGCGAGCGGGTCGCGGGTGGGGATGAACTCCTGCCCCACGTAGCCCGCATAGCCGACATCGACGAGCTTCTTGATGACCGCGGGGTAGTTGATCTCCTGCGCGTCGTCGAGTTCGCCGCGCCCCGGAGAACCGGCCGTGTGAACGTGGCCGATCCACTCCTTCGTTTGCTCGATGCGGCGGATGAGGTCGCCGTGCATGATCTGAACGTGGTAGATGTCGAACAGCAGCTTGATGCGCGGGCTACCGACCTTCTTGAGGATGTTGACGACGAAGTCGAGGTCGTCGCCCTGATAGCCGGGGTGGCCCTTCATGGGGTCGGAGTCGTCGCGCGTGTTGAGGTGTTCGAGGCACACGGTCACGCCCTTCTTCTCGGCGTGCTTCGCGAGTTCCTTCAGCCCCTTGACGCAGTTGGCGAACGCATCGTCGGTCGTGATCGCACCGGACTTCGGGTCGTCCGGGTTGGTCCACTTGTAGCCGACGAACGAGATGACGCTGGGCACCTGCGCGTCGGCGCAGAGGTCGATCGTTTTGGAGGTGCGTTCGAGCAGTTCGGGGTGGAACTTGGTGTTGTTGAACCCGCGCATGAACGGCGCCCCGGGCATCCCGTTGGGGGCGATCGCGCAAACGAGGTCGTGCTTCTTGAGCGTGGGCCAGTGGTCCGGTTCGATGATCTCGACCGACTTGCACCGCAGCTCCTTGGCGACCGCACACGTCTTCTCGGCGGTCCACTTGTCGCCGCGGGCGTTGAAGCACCAGTAGACGACGGACTGTTTGACGCGCCCGATGAACTTGGCCTTCGGCTCCTCGCCGGGCGCGGGTGTGGTGTTCAAACTCGCCGCAACGGCGGCGGACGCGGCGACGGTGCCTTTGATCATTTGACGGCGGCTGTGCATGGTGATCTCCGCGCGCGGAGTGGAAGGGTTCCGTCGCCGAGTATACCGCGTGCGCGCCGGTGGTGGCGCAAAAACCGGTGCGGACTGCCCTTGGGTGCCCTTGGGGTGTGGCAAAACTTCCGGGAGGTTAATGGGTGATTGCGGGCGATGTCCAGTAAGCATTCCAGGTTCCGCTTTGTTCGAGAGCCTCCAGTGACATAACGCTCTCGGCATTCTCACCGTCCCAACGTCGCCCTCGACCCTTGATCCGTTGCGTTGTTGCCTTGCACATCGACTCCGTCGGTGGAATTCCCCACGGAAAGTGGACAGCGTTTAGCGGTGGTTTTGGTTGTGCGT
>CAZBXY010000469.1:0-4950 GCA_964495365.1 uncultured Frigoriglobus sp.
GCCCCTCCGGGGCTTCGTGTTTCTTCGCGTCCGTTTCCCGGGGTTGCGCGGCGCCTTCGGCTTGCTCCACCCCGGGCTACCATCGGTCGCCCCTCCGGGGCTGAAAACCAAGACATTTAACCACCACAACGGCCGAGCCGATCGGGCCTTGTTCATTCGCTCGTGTTACGTTTCCGCTCCTCGCGCTCGCGCGACACGTCGTCCACCCGGTCGCGCAGGGGCCGGCGGATCGCATCCGCTCTCACACGCCCCATCAGCATCCGCCCGCGGGCTGGGGCGAGGTCGTTGCCGCGACGGATGATGCCCAGATCGACCGCGACGCAGTGCCCCTGACGGGCGTGCCGCCGGGCCGCAACGATCGTGTCGCAGTAGTGAACGTTCTCTTCGCACTCGTCGCAGAACCGCACGCCGTCCTTGTCGGTGGGCATCAAGTGCGCCCAATCTCGGTGGCACACCAGTTCAAACTGCCGCCGGCCGAACTCCAATCCGCCGCCGGCGGTCTTCGCGCCGCAGAGATCGATCCGCAGTCGGCTGACGACCGCGAGCCAGTCGGTGGGCAGTTTCGCGGCCAGCGGCTGCATCTCGTCGCGGAGGGCGGTCCGCCACCGGCCCGGCTTCTTCCGCTCGTTGAGCCGCACCGTCAGCCGCAGGAACCGTGCCTTCGTCTGGCTCTCCGGGTCGCCGCGCTCGTCGAGCCAGTCCGCGTAGACCAGGCGCACGGTGTCGTCCGTCGGGTTCTCCAGCAACTTGCGGAGGAAGTCGTCTTCATCATGCACGGGCCAAATTCCGTGGGGTATCGGTGAAACGGACGGCACCGCGGCTGCGGGGGAGCGGTTGGTTGCCCGGCCGCCGGGCGCCATCACTTCTTCTCGTCCTTCTTCGCTGGCGGGGTGAACACGTTCTCCTTCTCCAGCGGCAACTGGAAGGCGTCGGCGATCCGCGTCATGTAGTTGCACCACGCGACGTAGTAGATCAGGTCCGAGGCGCGGTCGCGGCCGAACACCTCCACCAGTGTTTCCCGGTCCGCGTTGGTAATCTTCGCCGGGTGCTTGCTCATCTTGTACGCCAGCCCGAACGCCGTTTGTTGGGCTTTGGGGAACGACGACCAGTCGCCCGTGGCGAGTTTCTTCGTCAGCGCCTTCACTTCTTCCGGTTTGAGGCCCGCGACCGCGAGCAGCATCTCGGCGTGGCCCAGTCAGTAGAAGCAGTCGTTGGTCCGCGTCACCACCCAGAACATCGAGTTCGTGAACACGCGATCGGGTTTGGCCTCCTCGTAGAAGGCGTACAGCGCCCCGAACCACGCCCGCGTCAGTTCCGGCTGGTAGCCCATGCTGACCGTGTTCCAGAGGATCTTCTTGGCCGACTCCTGCTCGCGCGGGGTCAGTTTCTCGTACACTGACTTGTCCGGCAGCGGGACGCGGAGCGACCGCTCCTTCTGCTTGTCGAGTGTCGCGTTCAGGCGGTCGTGGTTGGCGTCGCTCCAATCGACCCGAACCGCCAGCCCGTCGCCCTTCGCGGCCTTCAGGTCGTCCCACGGGGGCCGGTCCGGCGCCTTCTGCTTCAGGTTGTCGGTGTCGAACGCCAAACCGATCGGCTCCGCGACCGGCGATTCGCCCTTCACCCCGAGCGCCAGCAGGACGCGGTTGTGGAAGTTGGCATACGCGACGGTGTGAACGATCGCGGTGGTTTCCGTCGGGCCGAAGTGCTTGAGCACCTCCCTGAACTCCTCGTCGGTGATCGCGTGTCCTTCGAGTGTCAGCTTCCTCGCGAACTTGATCGCCACAAGCTGCCTGTGCGTCTCGGGATCAACGCGCCCCAACCCACCACCCTCTCGTGGTCGGTCGTGACTGAAGGGACGTGCCCGTTCGTAATCGGCCTGCGCAACGGCTTCCCCGCATTTGCAGAAGAGCGCCTTTGCGACCTCACGGCGGAGCAGCGCCGACAGTTCCGGGCCGAGCGGGTTCTTCGCGCGATGCAGGTAATCGAGTTCGAGCAACTTCGCGGTGGTCTTGGGCATCGGCCCGGCGAGTGTCCGCGCCCACTCCGGGAGCGCGGGCTTCTTCGGCGGCGGGAGTTTGTCCCACGCATCGCCGTCGGGCAGCACCGGAAACGGCGCTTTCGGCGCGGCGGGCGGATCGGGCTGCGCGCTCGCCACAACCGCGCACCCAAACAGAGCGAGTATCGGAATCGCGAACCGGTACATAACGAACCCCCGACGGGGCGGAAGTGCCTACCCGCAGGATACCCGCGCGTCGGGGCAAAGCAAGGAACAACGCTCACGCGCCGTCGTCGAACAACGTCGGCGCGGCCACCGCGGGCGGCGGGAAGAAGCCGGCTTCGGCCTCGTACACGGTTCCGTCCTGCTTCAAGCGGTCCACGAACCGCCGGTAGTCCGCCGACCCCCAGCCGATCTCCGCCCGCAGGCGCAGTGCTTCCTCGCCGGTGTCCGCGCCGAACTGCCCGCCGGCGTCGTGGAAGTCCTGGCACACGAGCACCGCGGGCGCGAACTCGGCGATCCGGCGCGCGAAGCCGTCCACGTCTTCGATCGGCAAGGTCGGCGTCACGCACACGCCCACCGCGATACCTGCGTCTTTCAGTTGCTGCATCGCGTCCCAGCGCTTTTCGAGCGGCGGGGCTTTCGGCTCGAACCGCACCCGCACGCGCTCCGAATCGGTCGGCACCGACACGTTCACGCGCAGGCTGCGGAACCCCTTCAGCACGTCGATGTCGCGCGCCACGAGCGGGCCGCGCGTTTGAATCGTCAGCCGCGGTTGGTACGGGAGCAGCGCTTCGAGAATCCCGCGCGCGAGCATCAGGCTCCGCTCGACCGGCTGATACGGATCGGTCACGCTGGACATGTAAACCGCCTGCCCGGCCACTTTCGGCGCCTGCTTGCGGGCCAGTTCCGCCGCGTTCTTCTTCGCGGTGATCCACTGGCCCCACTCCTCCGGGGGCCGCCGGTTCTGCGGGAGGAACGCGGCGTAACAATAGGCGCAACCAAAGCTACAACCGAGATACGGGTTGCAGGTCCACTGGAAGCCGCCGCGCTGGATGAACCCGGTGGCGGGCGAGAAGATCGACCGCGCCTCGATCAGATCCATGCGAACCTCCGAGAAGGGCCGCGGGGCAGAAGTGGATACGCGTTTACTATACGCGAGCCGCCGCGGATGCGGAAGACAGGGGAAGTGAATCGGAGGTTCGCGCGATTCCCAAAAAATGGGCCGCTTGCGACTTCGCGAGTCATTCCCGCGAAGTCGCAAGCGGCTTGTTGTGGCCGTAAGTCATTTCGGCGGAATGAGTTGGATCGGGTTCCGCGGGGGCGATTGCGCCCCCGGGGCGGCCGGGGCCGGCAGCACCGGAATCGACGGCAACACCTCCGGCGCGGGCGTCGTCGGAGCGCCCGCCGGCGGGGTCACCGGCCCCGGGGTGCTGCCGGGCGCGCCCGCGGGGGTCGAGGCCTTTGCGTCCTGAGCCGCCTTTTCCGCCTGGTTGGTGATCGCGGTCGCGGCGTTCTTGAAGAACCCCGACGAGTCGTCGCCGACCTTCTTCGTGTCCACGTTCGTCTTGATTTCCAGGTTCCCGTCGCTGGTTCGCGAGAAACTCAGCTTGTACCAGCCCATGTACCAGCCGACGCCGAGGAACCCGATCACCAGCAGTCCGAATAGTGCGAGGATGTTTCGCATTACGAGGTCTCCTTACGGTTGAGAACCGGTCGTTCCGTCTCCCGGACCGGACGTTCCATTGTTCGCGGGCGGGCAAGGCCGGCCCGATTGTGCCGAGAGCATACGTTAAGGGAGCGCCCGGCGCAAGTGGAGTTGCGCGACACCCAAAAGCGGTTACCGGCCCGCGCCAAACGAATTATTTTCCGCCGGTTGCGTCCATTACTATTGGGGTGCAACTCGCGCAAGCCCGCGCGCCGGGGACATCTTCTCTTGGAGCGGACCGGGGCACGCGGGTAGAATTACGTGAGCTACGAAACGCGGGTCGGGTGCGCGGGTCGGGCGTGTGGGCTTGCACCCCCACCAACAACCCGTTAGGCTAACTCGGCCCGTTCGCCCACTCAAGTGAGGCCCGAGGCTGCGGCAGCAGACGAGGGCCGAACGAGTCGATTGAGCGCGACAGGTTCATCCCTCGAAGCGCGATCATTGGGGCTTCCACATCCGGCAGTGGAAGCAGACGCTCCCCTCCCGCTCCCGCGCGGCCCGTCCGGCCGACAGTCGGCACCCCCTTATTCCGAACACGGGTGCCACGAGCGGTGCCGAATTAGCCGCTTCACCCGGCACACGGCGCCCCCGCGCCGCCCACGGAGGACTCCTTCACCCATGGCCACCGCCACGGCAATTCTCGATACCCTGCGGACCCAACTCGACACCACCGAGTACAAGAAGCTCCACTGGGAAGGCTCGTTCTCGGACTACCTCAACATCGTGCTGGAAACCCCCGGGGTCACGCGCACCGCCTACCAGCGGCTCTACGACATGATCCTCAGCCACGGGGTCGAGGACGTGTACGAGAACAAGGACAAGCTCCCGCGGTACAAGTTCTTCACCGAGTTCGCTGCCCGTCACGCCGACGGCATCTACGGGCTGGACCGCTCGCTCAACCAACTGGTGAACACGTTCAAATCGGCCGCGCTGGGCTACGGCACCGAGCGCCGCGTGATCCTGCTACACGGCCCTGTGGGGAGCGCGAAGAGCACCATCGCGCGCCTGCTGAAGCGCGGGCTGGAGGAGTACAGCCGCACCGACGCCGGCCAGTTGTTCAGCTTCTCGTGGAAGAACGAGGACGGGAACGGGTGGACGAAAGACCCGATGCACGGCGAGCCGCTGCAACTGATCCCCGAGGAACACCGGGCGCAGGTGCTCACGATGCTCAACGACCAGTGCAAGAAACCCTACCCGTACGGGATCGGAATCAAGGGCGACCTCAGCCCCTACAGCCGCTACGAGT
>CAZBXY010000470.1:0-4944 GCA_964495365.1 uncultured Frigoriglobus sp.
TTAAACCGACCCATGCCTCACGCACTACACGTACGTTGACCTACACCTGCAAGCCCCGGAGCCCTCAACGAGCTGGTGCGCCTTACCCAGAACCGCCTACTGGCGATCACCCGCGGGGTGCTGGCACAATACCCCGAGGTGCGGCGGTGGGTGGAGAGCACCGACGTCCTCCAGAACGCGGAGAAGCGCCTTGAGGGCTGCTTCAAGGACGAGTTGATCGAGACGTCGGCCGATTACTTCCGGTTCGCCGCCAAGAACATCCGCTGGGAGGTCATCGACCTCTTTCGGCACTACTACGGTCCGCTGGGGATCGGGCGGAACCACGCCACCCCGAACGGGGACCGCTCGTACGAGCGCCCCGAAGAGCACGTCGTGACGGACCGAGACGACCCGGCGCGGCTGGCGCTCGGCCGAGAAATTCACGAGTCGGTCGATGAGTTACCGGCCGAACTCCGTGACGTCGTTCACTTCCATTACTACCTCGGAATGTCCTTCAACGAAGTGGCGCAAGCGCTGGGGGTGTCGCTCTCGACGGTGAAGCGCCGGCACGTCGAGGCGAAAGAGTTGCTGAAGGAACGGCTCGGCCCGCAGTCGAGCTCGGCGTGAGAAACTTTTTGTGACACCGTTTGGCCGCCGGCCTCGCTCTTGAAAGGAGTAGAGGTGTCGCTCGTGACGGAACCGGACACAGAATCGACGCTGCTCGACCTCCTGGCCGCCTGGGAGGATACGCGGGCGACGGGCCAGTCCGTCGCGGCGGAGGAGATATGCGCGGCCCGCCCGGATCTGTTAGAGGAGTTCCGGCGACGGGCCAAGCGGATCGCCGCGCTCGATCCGCTCTTGGCCCTTGCCGGGTTGGGTTCCGAGACCCACAAGCCAGAAATTCCGGGGTTCGATCTCGATGAGTTGATCGGCGTGGGCGGGATGGGGGTGGTGTGGCGCGGCCGGGACCAGATGCTCAAGCGCGTGGTCGCGGTGAAGTTGCCCGTGGGGTTGTACGACACCGCCGCTGTGGTCCGTCGGTTCCGGCACGAGGGGCAGGCCCTGGCCCGATTGCGCCATCCGAACATCGTCTCGATTCACTCGGCGGCGGTCGCCGAATTGACCCCGTACCTGGTGATGGACTACGTTCCGGGGGGGAACCTCGGCCGCTGGGTGACGCACCCCGAGCCGCCGGACCGGGTCGCGGGCGTGCTCGAACAGGTCTGTCGGGCCGTGGACCACGCCCACCGTTCGGGGATCGTACACCGGGATCTCAAGCCGACCAACATCTTGATCGACGAACACGGTCATCCGTGGGTCAGCGATTTTGGCGTCGCCACCTTGCTCGCGGACGAGCCGGTCGCTGTGACCGGGGCCGACCTACCGTCGAGCGAGCGAGTGGCGGACTCCGCAATCTCGACCGTGACCGCGGGCATCCGGGGCACACCGGCCTACACCGCCCCGGAACAGCTCGAGTCGGAGCGGGGGACGTTCGTTCCGTCGGCGGACATCTGGTCGATCGGTGTCATTCTGTACGAACTGCTCACCGGCCAACGGCCGCTCCCACCCGACGCGCCGGCCGACGCGCGACCGGCCCCGGCCCGATCGATCCGCCCGACCGTTCCGGCCGGGTTGGAGCGGATCGCCCTCCGGTGCCTGGAGCGGTGCCCGGCCGACCGGTACCCGTCGGCCGCGGCCGTGGCCGACGCGCTGCGGGCCTGGCGGACCGCCCGGCGGAGGCGCGCCCTCCGAATCGGCGCGTGCATCGCGGCACTCGCCGCGGTCGTGCTGGCGTTCGGGTTTGTGTGGTTCAGCCCGGAAGCCCGATTCGATCGGCAGGTGAGAGCCGCCCAGGCCCGGCTCAAAGCCGACGGCAGCCTCGACCTGCTCACCGCCGGGCGCGGCGGCAGGGCGCTGGCCGTGAAGCGCTACGGCGCGGAAGCCACGGACCTCCGCCAGGACGGCGAAGGGTTCGGCATCGACACGACCCGCGAAGCCAGCTACGTCGAACTCTTACCGTCGGTGCCCGCCGAGCGGTACACCGTCCGGGCGACCATCGCTCCCGGCTGGTTACGGAACGGCCGCCTCGATTTCGGCGTCGTCTACAAGTCCAGCGCGTTCAATACCGATCAAGGCCCTCAGAATTACGTTCACGGTCTGTTCGTGTCGAACGGCTCAAAGGACAATTCCGCCGCCATTCTGGAGCAGCGCTGGTACGGGTCCGGTCCGGGGGAGGCCACGTTTGGCCGTAACTTGCGACCGGTGCGCGGTAGTAAGCAGTTAGCCACTGTTCGCCGGACTTTCAACGGCCGACTCCTACCAGGGGGTGAAGAGTGGGAGTTCACGATTCGGGTGACCCCGGCGGATATGACTGGCACCTGCTCCCGCTCCGGCGGCGCGGTTGAGAACCTCGGCCCGATCACCGCTGCGGACCGTGTGAACTTTTTGAACACCGCCTTGAAGCTCTACCCCGACGCTCGGCCGTTTGAGAACGAGGCGGTGAGTGGGGCCGGTGTCGGCGTGTTCGTCGGCTACGGTTCGTGTACGGTGCGGCGGTTCATGATCGAACTGGATTAGTTCCGGTGGAAGGATCCCAAATTCTCTAACCGAGGGCGCAACAATGCCAAAACTGAGCAAACTGAAGTCTCAAATCGACTCGGCCCTTCCTGCTGTCGCTCTACTCAAGGAAGTCACGGCCGATCCAGATGGCAACAACAACATTAAGGTGGTGATTACTCACGTGGGGAAGAACTACCCGGCGCCCACGATCACTGTTACGAGCGGGAAGAAGAAGGGCACTCCGGGAACCCCGTCCACGTCCGGAGACACTGTGACGATCCCGGTCACGGTTCCCGGACCGGGCGTTTACGACGTGAATGTTAAGTGCAGCAACGGGGAGTTCGGAGGCTCTGTCACTGTGCCGTAGGTCGGCACGATAGCTGAAAGAGCAGACGGTTGCACCCCCCTTACAACATGCTGTACGGGTCGATGTCCACCTGGAACTCGACGCCGGTGGGCGGCTTCGCGACCGCCAGCACCGTGCGCAGAACGTCGTGCAGCTTCGCGCTGCTGTCGGACTGCAACTGGAAGTGGAACCGGTAGAAGTTATTTAATTTGAACACGGGGCACTCGGCCGGGCCGAGCAACCGCACCGGTGCGCCCTTCGGCGCGGGCGTGTCGGTCGAGGGCGGCAGGCTCACAAATCCCGACGGCGCCGGGACGCGCTTCATCGCCTCCTTGAACGCACCCGCGAGCGTGTCGGCGAATGCGCACGCCGCGTCTTCCTTTTCGCTCCGCACGATCAGCCGTGCCATCCGCTCGAACGGCGGGTAGCCGTGCTGCTTGCGGTGAACCAGCTCCAGCTTCGCGAACTCGCCGTAATTGTGGTGCGACGCCAGCGTGATGCACGGGTGGTCCGGGGTGAACGTCTGCACGAGCACCTCGCCACCCTTGTCGCCGCGCCCGGCGCGCCCGGCGACCTGCGCGAGCAGTTGGAACGTGCGCTCCGCACTGCGGAAGTCCGGCAAGTGAAGCCCCACGTCCGCGTTCACGACACCGACGAGCGTCACGTTGGGGAAGTCGAGGCCCTTCGCGATCATCTGCGTGCCGACGAGGATGTGAATGAGGCCGTCGCGGAACGCGTCGAGTACGCGCTGGTGACTGCCGGGCTTACTCATCGTGTCCGAGTCCATCCGCTGGCACACTTGCCCGGGGAACTTCTCCTCGATCTCCGTTTGCAGTTTCTCCGTACCGAGTCCCTGGTAGCGCATCGACGGCTGGGCGCACCCGGGGCACTTCAGAAACGGCGCGGTCTCGAACCCGCAGTAGTGGCACACGAGTGCGTTCTTCGTGCGGTGGAACGTGAGCGCCAGGTCGCAGTGCGCGCACTGCGCCACGTGCCCGCACGCCTCGCAGTGAACGTGGGTGCTGAATCCGCGGCGGTTCAGGAGCAGAATGATCTGCCCCTTGTGCTTGAGCGTTCGGCGCATCTCGGCTTCGAGTGTCGGGCCGATCGCCCCGTGTCGCCCGGCGGATTTCGGCTCGTGTCGCAGGTCGATGATGCGCACCGCCGGCATCGGTCGGCTCTCGACGCGATTGGGCATACTCAGCACCGTGTAGTTCCCGCGTTCCGCGTTCGCCCAACTTTCGAGGCTCGGCGTCGCGGACCCCATCAGGATCGGAATGCCTTCGAGCCGGGCGCGCATCACGGCCACGTCGCGCGCGTGGTAGCGCGGGGTCGATTCCTGCTTGAAGCTGCTCTCGTGCTCCTCGTCGATGACGATGAGACCGAGCTTCCGCGTCGGGGCGAACACCGCGCTCCGCGCGCCCACAACAACCTGAATGTGCCCGGTGGCGACGCGGCGCCAGTACCCGCCGCGCTCGGCGTCGGTGAGGTGACTGTGCAGCACCGCGAGGTTCCCGCAGCGGCCCTTGAACCGTGCGAGCGTCTGCGGCGTGAGCGAGATTTCCGGCACCAAAACAATGACTTCCTTGCCCTGGCGCACGGTTTCTTCGATCGCGCGCAGGTACACTTCCGTCTTGCCGCTGCCGGTCACGCCGTGCAAGAGGAACGGGTGATACCCGCCGCTCGTGACCGCAACTTTCAGCGTTTCCCACGCACGCGACTGATCGGCATTGAGCGCAATTTCCGGTGCAGGTTTGGCCGGCCCCTCGGTGTCTTCGCCGGGCGCCGCGGCGTCTGTTTCGATGCGCTCGGCGAACTTCCGCACGAGTCCCTTCTTCACCAACCCCGCGATAACACCGGTCGTGCATTTCGCGAGCCGCGCCAGTTGAAGCACTTCGAGCGGACGGTTCTCCTTCTTGAGCTTGTCGAGCGCGGCCTTCTGCTGTGGCGTGACGGTCGGCAGCGGGTTGGGCAGTTTCTCCTTCGGCAGCGGTTCGACGAACGACGCGACCCGCGTGCCGGCGTTGTCGCGCACGCCGGCGGGCACGACCGCGTGCAGC
>CAZBXY010000471.1:0-4923 GCA_964495365.1 uncultured Frigoriglobus sp.
CATGTTCCAACATCAGTCTACCGTTTTTCCCACCCACTTTCGTGACGCCTACACCTGCATGCTTCCTCTTGAAAAGGCTCAAAACCCTGCTACCTTTGGAAACTGTAAGCGTGGAACAGGGCTTGTTTTGCGGCGTGTCGTTTCTCTTCACACGTTCGCCACCTCTGAGATAAAACGCCTGATTGAGAGCGAGTTGCGGAGACGGGTGCTGCCTCGAGTCTCCGCTTCACAGCGACTCCGGTCAGAGCCCTTCTGGAGTGAGTGCATTCCGTTTACGATTGCACTCGCAGTGCGGTTGCTTCGGAAATTGGTCAGGACTTCGGGCGACCAGGGCACGTTTCAGCGCTTGGTTCGCTCTCGGGCAATTAGCTCAGTTGGTTAGAGCGCGCGGATCACACCCGCGAGGTCACAGGTTCGAGTCCTGTATTGCCCACTCTGCAGAAGAATCGTGTTCTGAAGTCAGTGACGCCGAAAGGCGTTGAGCACACTCAGTCCTCGGAGAGCATCTTTGCGCGGTTAGGGCCGCCCCAACGAACCTGCTCGTTATTCTTTCGGCGGGAGGTCCAGCAGACCCGGCTCCTCAGACAACAAGGCGCGATCAGGGCTGTAGACCTCGATCATACCGCGATTCGCGATCGAGACCTGGCGCCAATCCGGGCGGATCAGTTGAATCTCGCCGGTCGGCTCCGGGTAAACGTGGACGCAGGAAAACCCGAAAGTCAGCGGTGCCTTCCCCTGGAACGTGACGTCCAGCGCCGAGGTACCCCGAACGTTCGAGGTCAACCCCACGCTCCCGAACTGGTCCGCCACCACCTGCAAGTCCGCTTGGAATTTGATCGCTTTCGCGGTGGTGACGTGAACGGAAAGATCCGGGCTTCGCACGACGGAGTCGATCACGAGCATGTCGTACGGGTCCTTACCGTGAAAGCACCCCAGCACCGGGTTCTGGGGATCGAGTTTGCGCCCCGCGAGCAACCCGCCGAGCGCGGTGATCGGCAGCGAGTACCGGGTGACGTTCTGGAAGGAGAACGCGAACTTCGTCGCCCCGGAGAACGCCCCCTGGACGGCCGCCGGAGGGATCCCGAACCCGGACAACAGTCCGCTCAGGATGTTCAGCCCCAGACCCAGATCGACTTGTTGGGTCCGCTGTCCGCGCACGCTCGCCAGGGGCACATCCTCGTACAGGTTCTCCGGTACATTGAACGGGGGGTTCTCCTTGATCAGCAGCGGACCGAGGTCACCCAGCAGGCGGGCCCCTTGAGAGGAATGGAAGGCGATCACGCCCACCGGGCGGATGTGCCCCCCCGGTACTTTCAGGATGTTGACTTGGAACATGCTCCGGAGGGCATCCAGCACGGGATCGCCTTTGCAGAGTCCGAGAAACGCCATCGCAAGTCTCCTCGTGGGGGAACGGCGCGTCGTCCGCGGGTCAGTATAGCGTTGCCGTGACGGTGTACTCCTGCACGAGTCTCGGGTCGTGCAGCCGGAGGTCTTCGGGCGGGGGCGCGTTTACCACCACGACCACGACGTGGTGGGTGCCGGCGGCAATCGGCAACCCGATCCCACTCGGCGCGCCATTGGCGAGGGGGACGTCGGACGATCCGAGGACGACCCGGGCGTGGTCCACCGCGATCACCCGCGCGCGGAGGTGCGCCGCCCCCGCAAGCTCCGGTCGGACCGTGACGTTGAGGCGGGTGGCCCCGGCCGGCGCGTCAATCCGGTAATACCGGCAGGCGTACGGCGCGAGCATGTCCGCGGTTGGACCGGTACACGACACCCCACAAGCGGGAGCGAACCACCCCGCGAGCGACCGCTCCCCGCACTGCAGGTAGACCTCGTTGTCGAACGCTCCGTACGAGTACGTATTGGAGGCGTAGTCGGTGAACACATCCGCGAAGCTGCTCCCGCACCGCGCGCGGAGCAAGGCGTCCAGGGCGGCGATCGGGCCGGTCGCGTTCGGATCGTGCCAGACGTCCCGGATCAAGTCGAAATTGAGCAGTCGGACAAGGTAGCGAAGGAACCATCCGGCGAAGTATCCGGAGGCCTCGTTGTTCAGCAGGCTCAAGCCGAGTTCCGGAGCGTAGGACCAGTAGACCCCGTAGCGGATGCTCTCGAACAGGGCGGGTTGTAGTTCCCGCTCAATGTACACGGCCGTGGCCTCGTCGAACCATTTCCACGGGTCGAACGGCGACGGGCTGGGCGCGTGGTGCCGGTGCGTGAACAGGTGGGCGACCTCGTGGGTCGCGTCCACCTGAGCCTGCTGCACGATGCCGCTGGCGTCGGGCGCCTGGAGCAGGTTGCGGAGCCAGACGCTCGATTCCCCGGCAAAGGTAAACGTGAATGCGTCCAGGGACCGAGCGACCGGGCGGGTGACGAACACCGGGACGGCTTTGAGGTCGTCCGACCGCCGGGGCAGTTCCCACGGCACCCCCGCCTGGCCTGTTGCGAAGTAGTCGTAAGCCTGGTCCAGCGCGTCCGCGTAGGCGTTGAGCAGGGCGGTGTTCTCGACCCCGCACAGGCCGACCGCATGACCATCGAGCCGGTTCCGGGTCACGTAGTGCAGGCGGAACGCGCCCCCCGCCGACGGCTGCGCCTCCCCGCGCGGGCCGGTCACCCAGTCCAGCACGGGGCCGTATAGGTTTCGGATGTACTCGTGGTGGGCAATCGTCATTGGCCGTCCTCGCCGATCGGGTCCGGTTTGCTCGTTCCGGCCTTGTGGAACACCTCTCGGCACCGGTTCTGGAGGCCCTTGCTGAGATAATCCCAGTGCTTCTCGATGTCCGTGGTGAGGGCGCTCAGTTCCTGAGTGACACTGAACGGTGCCCCGACGACGCCCCGGGCCCGCCGGGCCAACGTGCCGCCGCTGCCCGCGCCGCCGAGCAGGAGGTCGAGGCGGGACTCCACCCGGTTCTCGTAGATCGCCCGTCGGATGCCGTCCATGAGCTTCGGTGCCCAATTCAGGGTGTCGTTCTTGTCGATCGGGCAGGGTTCCACCAGCGACGGATTCAACTGCTTCTGTTGGCGCACCCACTCCCGGATGCCCGGGTCGTCGGGGTACGCGGTGATGTGGAACACCACGGCTCGGCGGGTGGCCACCGACTCCTGTACCCGCTGCCGCGTCTCCAGGTCCAAAACTGGTGTGCCGTCGCGCGTGGGCGGGAGCTTGAAGTCCAGAATCACAACGTCGTAGCCGAACTCGCGGCGCTCGGCGAACGTGATCGCCTCCCGCGCCTCATCCGTCGAGGCCGCCGTGTGAACGACCGCACCGGGGAACTCGTACTCTAGGTTCCGCTTCCACGCGTCGAGATCCAATTCGTCGTCAACGATCAAGAAGAACACTGTCGCCCTCCGTTCGGTGGGCCGCCGCGGCGGCCGGGGTTGTCGCGGGTCGCGGTAGTTTGATAACGAACCGCGCGCCGCCGGTCGCGGGGGACTCGACCTCGATCGTGCCGCCGTGGCGGCGGACCACGGTGCTGGCGTAGTACAGTCCGAACCCGGTCCCCTCCTCGCGCCGGGTGAAGTCGAGTCGGAACACCTTGTTCAGATCCTCGGCGGCGATCCCCACGCCGTTGTCCTCGTACACCAGCCGGGCGAGCGGGCGCCCGGCCTCCCGCACCTTGTCCACGGTCACCCGGACCCGCAGGTGGTCGCCGCGGTCGGCCGGGAACCACTGCCGACTGTTCTCCATCAGCTCGGCGAGGACGGTCTTCAGCCGGTCCGGGTCGATGTCGAGGTACAGGGTGGCGGGCCCCTCGAACCGGACCGTGCCACCGCTCGGGAACTCGTCGGCCGTCGCCGCCCGGACCACCTCGCACAGGTCCGCGCGCTGCAGCACGAGGAACTGGCTGACGGTCCATTTGCCCAAGGTTCGGCGCCCGTTCTCGAGCCGCTGCAGGGTCTGGGCGAACCCCTCGACCATCTGCCGGCACCGGGACCGGAGCGGCTCGGACAGGGTCGGGGTCGCGGCCACCTGCTGGAGTTCCGTCAGGTGCGTCGAGAGGTTGGCCGTTCGGTTGCCCAGATAGTGGTAGAACTCCCGCTGGAACAACCCGGCGTCCTCCTCCAGTTGCTCGAGGCGGCCCCTCCACTTCTGCTCGAACCACCGCGAGGACTCGAGCAGCCCGCCGAGGAGGTCGGCGAGCACCGTCATGAACGCGAACTCCTCCGGGTCGTACTCCGACCTACAGGCGAGGATCAGTTTGCCCAGGACCTCCGTTCCCGCCAGCAGTGGGAAATCGAGCCGGTACTCGCCCGCACACCATTCGACCGGTCCCGGCGGCGGCGTGCGGACGTTCAGCGCCTCGAGCCCGCGGCTACTGGTCTGCCGTTTCTGGTCCGGCCCGTTCGGGTCGTGAAGAAACATCACGGGCGCGCGTGTCTTCAGGCACAGCTCCGACGCCCAGTGCGCCCCGGGCCCGGTGACCAGCGGCCCGGGATCCTCGGCCTCTTCGCCGGACCACCCCGACACGGTCCGGAGGGAGAGGAGGTCCGGTGCGCGCTCGTCGGTCTGGTACAGCAGCGCCCAGGAATGATTCAGCACGTCTCGAACGATCCGCACCGTCGCGTCGATCAGGTTCTGAGTATGCGACGTGTCGGAGCGGAGTCCTCCCGTTGTCGGCCGATAGCGGTTGGCCGCGTTCAGCCGCCGCAGCACGTCGAATATCCCGTAGACGCAGGTGACGTCCTGGCCGTTGGCGAACACCCCCGCCGAGCGGCCGCACCCGTTCAGGAGGCGGTCCGCCAAGAAGGCGACGTGTAACGTCCGACCGTCGTGCCGGAGCGCCAGGTGCCGCACGAGCCGCCCGTTCCGCCACGCTTCTTCGACCATCTCTTTGGCCCGGGCGGGTACGTCCGAGTCCGCCGTGGGGGGCGTGTCGGGCAGCAGGTCTGCGGCCTCGCGCCGGCGCCACCCGCGGGGCACTC
>CAZBXY010000472.1:0-4894 GCA_964495365.1 uncultured Frigoriglobus sp.
GCCCCGGCGGGGGCGGGTTCCCCGGTGGCGGTGGCTTCGGCGGCGGGGGCGGGGTCCGTCCCGGTGGGGGCGGTGGCTTCGGCGGGGGCGGAGCCGGCGGCGGTGGGAATCGAGGCGGGGGCGGGGGAATAGGAGGCGGGGGAACACGCGGGGGCCGGGTCGGGATGGGGCCGAGCAACGGGGGCTACTCAAATTTTGACTACCGGGGCACGGATGTCCCTTCGACCAAGAGCTTCCAGCTCTACGACCCGCAGACCGACGTGCCGGACCTGGGCTACAACCGGCCGGCACCCCGCAAACCGCTCAACGAGATCGTTCTGGCGGGCGGCTACCAGCCGATCGGCTCGCAGCCGAAGGATCCGCCGATCGTTCCCGGCGGGCCGGTCTTCCCGCCGATGCCGGAGCCGAACCCGCCGCCGGGCTACCGCCCGGCGCTCGGCGGCGGTCCCGGCGGGGTCGCGGCAGCCCCGCGAGGCACGCCCAGCGCCATCCCCGTTCAGGGGCTGGACGTACTCGTCCTGCGCACGCAGGACGTTCGCGACCTCGAGATCATCCTGCAACTGATCGACATGCTCGCGGAGGCGGCCAAGGGCACGCAGCCGAAGCTCGAGGTCGTGTACCTCGACTACGGCGACTGCAACTACATCGCCGACACCCTCAACGCGATCTTCGCCCGCGTCACCATCGGCCAGGACGGCAACTACGTGCCGGCGGCGGCCCGCACGCCCCAGGCCGGTCTTCAGACCGCGCTGGCCGGGGCCAGCCCGACGCAGAACGTCTACTGTGTCGCGCTGCCGCGGGTCAACGGGATCCTGATCGCGGCCCCCGAGGGCCGCATGGAGGACATCAAGAAGGAACTCAAGCGGCTGCTCGACGTGCCGACCAGCGCGCCGTTCAAGGAGTTCCGGCTCCAGCGGGCGTCGGCCCAGATCGTCGCCACGCAGTTGCAGAACTTCTGGAACTCGCGGTACCCGGGCAACCCGCTCACCGGGAACCAGTTCCGCGTCACGTTCGACGTGGCCAACAACAAGGTCTTCGTTCAGGGCAGCCCCGGCGACCTGAAGGACGCCGAGGAACTGATCGCCCAGATGGACAAGGACGACAACCTGGCCCGCAACGACATGCGGATCTTCAAGCTGAGGAACGCCCTGGCCGACGAGCTGGGTCAGGTTCTCAGCCAGGCGCTGACCGCGCACGTCATCAGCCCGCTGCCGCAGTCGCAGTTCACCAGCCCGGTCGCGCCGCAGGCCGGGGGCGCGGCGCTGTTCGGCGTCGGCGCCGCCGCCGGCGGGCAGCTCGGTCAACAGGGGCAGCTCGGGCAGCTCCAGATCGGTCAGCAGGCCGGACCGCTCGGCGGCCAGCTCGGCCTCGGCCAGGGCACGCAGATCACGCCGATCACCGCGCTCATCCCGACCGTCGGGCAGGGCACCTACGGCGGTATGGCGACCCGGGCCAGCGCGATCCGGTTCTTCTCGGCCAAGGACGGCAAGACCTACGAAACGGGCTACCTCACGGACGTTCGCATCGTCTCCAACGCCCGGATCAACGCGCTGATCGTCTCGGCGCCCGAGAAGACGATGCAACTGATCGAGCGGCTGATCGACAACCTGGACACGGTCGCCGCGGCCCAGTCCTACGTGAACGTGTTCCAGTTGAAGCGCGGGATGGACGCCACCCTGACCGCCAACCTGATCGCGCAGCTCTTCACCGGGCAGGGCCGGCAGGCGCAGCAGGGGCTGGGCGCGCAGAACCTGGGGCAGCAGGGGCAGACGACCGCCCGGCCGATCATCGTGCTGACCAGCCCGTCCGACGGGGCGTCGCTCATCGACCTGCGGCTGTCGGTGGACGACCGGACCAACAGCCTGATCGTGGCCGGCTCGCGGAGCGACCTGGACACGATCTACGCGCTCATTACCAAGCTGGAAACGGGTGAGTCCCAGGCCCGGTACACCGAGGTGGTGAAGCTCCGCAACGCCGCGGCGGCCGACGTGGCCACCACGGTGCAGAACTTCTTCACCCAGGCGCTGGCGGTCTACTCCACCAACTTCACCAGCGCCTACCAGCAACTGTTGCGGAACGTGGTCATCATCGCCGAGCCGGTGTCGAACACGGTGCTCATCAGCGCGACCCCGGAGTACTACGGCCAGATCAAGCAGATCATCGACAAGATCGACTCGCAGCCGCCGCAGGTGATGATCCAGGTGACGATCGCCGAGGTGCAGCTCAACAACACCGAGGAACTCGGCGTCGAGTTCGGGCTGCAGGCCCCGGTGCTGTTCCAGCGGGGCGGGCTGAACCCGGGGTTCAACTTCAACACGACCAACCCGCTGCCGAACACCGGGGTGGTGGGCGAGGCGATCACCGGGTTCCAGGGGTTGCAGAACCTGAACGTCGGCCGGGCGTCGCCGACCCAGGGGGCCGGCGGGTTCGTGTTCTCGGCCTCCAGCGACACGTTCACGCTGCTCATGCGGGCCTTGAAGGCCCAGGGCCGGGTGGACGTGCTCAGCCGCCCGCAGATCCAGGTGGCCGACAACCAGACCGGCTACATCAACGTCGGCCAGAACTTCCCGACCCCGACCGCGACCACGATCACCAACGGCCTCGCCCAACAGGGAATCGAGTACCGTGACATCGGCGTGCAGCTGCGGGTCACCCCGCGGGTGAACCCGGACGGCAAGGTGCTCATGCGGGTCGAGCCGGCGGTATCCAGCGTGCAGCCCGGCACCGTGACCGTCGGCGGCATCCAGGCAGCCGTCTTCAACTCCCAGACGGTGCAGACAACCGTGCTGGCCTCCGACGGCGAGACGATCGTGCTGGGCGGCCTCATCAGCAAGCTGGAGACCCGCAACCAGACCGGCATCCCGTACATGCAGGACATCCCGTACGTCGGGGCGCTGTTCCGGTACCGCACGCACACGATCGCGCGGCGCGAGATCCTGGTGATCGTGACCCCGCACATCGTCCGCAGCGAGTTCGACCACGCCCGCATCCTGGCCGAGGAGTCGGCCAAGATGAAGTGGTGCCTGCCGGAGATCGCGCACGCCCACACGCACGGTATGGAGGTGATGGGGCCGGCGGCCAAGGGCGCCCGCCCGGTGCCGACCAACCCCGGCCCGGTCCCGTCGGCGCAGGGCTACGTGCCCGGCCCGGCGTACTTCGGCACGATGGACCCGACCGCGATCACCCCGGCCTACCCGCAACCGGGCTATATCCCGCCGGGCGCAATTGCGCCCGGGTACGCCCCGCCGGTCGGCGCCGCGCCGATGCCCGTTCAACCCGCCCCGGTGCCGACGGGCGCGGTTCCGCCGACCACCGCGGCGCCCATGGCGCTGCCGGGCAGTCCGGTGGGCGCGGCACCCGTGGCGCCGATGGTCCCGGGTGTTCCGCCGGCGTGGGCGAACCCGCCGGTCGTTCCGGTGAGCGCCGCACAGCCGAACTACGCCCAACCGCCGCTCATGCAGCCCATGCCCGGGCAACCGGTTCCGCCGCAACCGCAGTACCCGCCGCAGCCGGGGTACGCGATGCCCGGGACGCCCGTGTATCCGATGAACGCGCAACCGCTGCCGGGCGCCCCGGTGGTTCCCGGACCCAACCGCGGGTACGCGATGCAACAACCGCCGCAGGTGCAACCGCAGTACCAGCCGGAGCCGGGCAAGGCCGCCCCGCCGGCGGACCAGAAACCCACCCCCAAAGCCACTGCCACGGAGGGCACGCGATGGCCGACCGGAAACAACATCTTCCGCTGATCGCGGCGGCCCTGCTGGCCCTCGGCAGCGGGTGCATGACCGCCGATTCGACCAGGACCGCGGACGTTCCGAAGAAGCCGGACGTGACGCAACCGGGCGTGCTGCCCCCGCCGCAAGAGGTGTTGAAGCCGGCGACGGGGGTTACGCCCGACATCAGTACGATCACGCCGGCGGGCGGGATGCTGCCGGGGGCCGCAAGAACGGCCCCGGTTCAGCCCGCGGCGGCGCCGGGCGCGGCGCCGATTACCAAAATGCTGAGCCGGCCCGAGAAGAAGATGATCGCCACCGATTTCGCGATCGGGTGGCAGAACCGGATCGGGCATCTCCCGGACCCGAGCCGCAACGGGGCGATGGGCACCGGGCTGGTCGGGCAGATGTACCTCTTCGGTGGGAACAAGCTGGATTTCGTCCTGGCCGACGGGACGGTGACCGTGGACCTGATCGACGAGACCCCGCGCCCGCCCGGGCAGCCCGCGGCCACGCCCGAGCGGTGGCAGCTCGACAAGAACACGCTGCGGAACCTCAGGACGGTGGACGAGACGTTCGGCCGGAGCTACGTGCTGTTCCTGCCGTGGCCCGCGTACCGGCCGGACATCACGAAGGTGAAGATCTCGGCCCGGTACGACCCGGAGGTGGGCCACACGCTCTTCGCGGCGCCGACGACGGTGACTATCGACACCTCCGCGCCGGTGGGCGCCCCGGTGTGGGACAAGGTGTCGAGCAGCTCCTCGCCCGGCGGCGCGGCCCCGAGCGGCCCGACCGCGGGGCCGCAACCGCAACCGTTCGGCGGCCAGGCGATGACGCCGATGAACCCGGCGCCCGGGGCCGGCGCGAGCGGCGCACCGGGTCCGCTGCCGCCCAACTTGGCCCCGATCCCGATCGGCCGCGGGAGCGTGAACACCGGGCCGCCGGTGCCGCCGGCGATGGGCGGCGCCCCGGTCGCGCTGCCGCCGGGGCTGGACCCGATCGCGATCACCATCGGCGGGCGGAAGTAACTGGGGGTGCCGCGTAACGACATCGTGCCTCGGCTTCAGCCGCGGAGCGGCGACCGATGTTAGCCCGGGGTGAAGCGAGTCTTCGAGCGCAACCCCGGGACGTGGAGACAAAAAGAAAGAAGCCCCGGAGGGGCGACAGACCGAACCGCGAAG
>CAZBXY010000473.1:0-4893 GCA_964495365.1 uncultured Frigoriglobus sp.
GTGGTAACTGGTCCCGCACGCCGTCAGGATGATCCGGTTGGCGCGGCGGAGCTGCTGCGGGTCCAGGTTCAACCCGCCGAAGTGGGCGCTGGCCTCCGCGTCCGACAGCCGGCCCCGCATCGCGTTCGCCAGCGCCCGCGGTTGCTCGTGGATCTCCTTGAGCATGTGGTGCTCGAACGCGCCCTTGTCGGTGTCCCCCACCTCCCAGTCGATCTGGTGAACGCTGGGGGTGACCCGCGTGCGCTCGCGGTCGTAGACGTGCCACTCGTCGGCCGTGAGCCGGCAGACCTGGTGGTCCTGGAGGTACACGACCTCGCGCGTCTGCCCGAGGATCGCCGCCGGGTCGCTGGCCAGGAAGTGTTCTTCGCTCCCGATCCCCACGACCAGCGGGCTGCCGAGCCGGGCGCCGATGATGGTGTCCGGCTCCTCCGGGCTGACGATGGCCAGCCCGTAGGTTCCCTTCAGTAGCGGGAGGGCCCGGGCGACCGCGTCCATCAGGTCGCCGTCGAAGTGGTACGCGATGAGCTGGGCGATGACCTCGGTGTCCGTGTCGCTCTGGAACGCGACGCCCTCCTCCCGGAGGTGGCGCTTGAGCGCCTCGTAGTTCTCGATCACCCCGTTGTGAACGACGGCCACGCGCCCGTCGCTGCTGAGGTGCGGGTGAGCATTCGTGTCGTTGGCCGGGCCGTGCGTGGCCCAGCGCGTGTGGCTGATGCCCAGGCACCCCGGCGCGGGGTGATCTCGAAGGTACTCGATGAGGGCGCCCAGCCGCCCGGCGCGCTTGCGCAGGTGCAACCCCCCCGGTCCGGTGACGGTCGCCACGCCGGCGCTGTCGTACCCGCGGTACTCCAGGTGGTGAAGCCCGCCGACCAGGATCGGTTCGGCCTCGCGCTGACCCACGTACCCGACGATGCCACACATGCCAACGGCTCCCGAGGAAGACGAAGCGGGCCACGGCCCGCGGGCCGCAGATGGAAGAAAACTGGAGAGGGTGAGCGCCCGTCCGGATCAGTCCAGCTCGGTCGGTCTCGACGTCAGTCGCCGGCGGCGGGACCGCGGGTCAACCCGACGGGCGCGGGCGGCAACTGGCCCCAGACGGGGAGCGTGATGAGGGAAAGGTGGTTGGAACGCGCGCGGACACGGGGTGCATTGTGGAGGGCGAGACATCACAATTTCCCAACGCAAATTCGTCACGGGTGGCGCCGGCCGCGGGCGGTGAGCGAACACCCGCGGGCGGTCCCGTCCAGAAAGACGGGCAGTGGAGACTTCCAGCCGAAGAGGTTTGTTGATACCAACCAATTACAAAAACGGATCGTAACGGCTGTAACCAGTCGGTTCAATGAACCCGTCTGAGTTTTCAAAGTACAATTCTGCCCGGGCGCGAATTTGGGTGCTATTTTGCTATCCCCTCAAATCTGCGCCCGGCCTCTCCGGCCGCCACATGCGGCGCCGGGTGAAGGTCACGCCCCCAGCAACCGCGCGCGGAGTCGGCGCACGGCCAGGATGGGCACCGCACCGAACAGGGCCAGAACGAGCGAGGCCGGCGCGGGGGTCGGATGGACCTCGGCGATCTGGTCCTGGGCGTCCCCGCCGCCCAGGGTCGTGAGTTTCAGCCCGATCAGGTTCGCGAGGGCAAGTGACTGGCCCGAACCGTTATGCAACTGGCCGTTGTCGAACTGGTTGTAACCGTCGAGGGAGGTCAGGAATGTATTCGCGAGTCCGGTGATCGTCGGGTTGGCCGCGGTGTTGGTCGCCCGGAAGTTCCCGGTGCCGACGCGGAAGGTACTGGCTCTCTCGTACTCGATTTCCCAGATCGCGAGCTGGAACGCCGCGTATTTGGCGGCGATCTGGCCGGCGGTGCCGGTGTCGAGGGTGCCGCGCCACTGCGCCCAGAGTGCCCGGATCTGCGCGGCCTTCAGTTCTCCCATCGCCGGGTTCAACGAGGTCGGCAGTGCGGCGATCGAGAGCGGGGTGAAGTTGTACGTGGAGCCGAGATAGACGTTTCGCGGGATCTCGACGCAAAAGGTGCCGAACAGGTGGTTCGGCCCCGTCGTCAGCCCGGCGACCTGACTTTGGGCCTGCCAGTTGAGTTGTCCGGCGACCGCGTTCGAGTACGAGAACGAGTTGGCCCCGTCGGTGTTGGTGACGTTGACCGTGACGTAGGGGTTGTCGGGCGTCACATCGACCAGCGCCGCCCGGAACCCCGCCTGGGCCGGCAGCGCGGGGAGGAACACGCCCAGCGCGAGACACACGCACGCCCAGGCGCGTTTCCATCGGACAAATGTCGAACCGGATAGAAGGTCGCGGGGCGGCACGACGAGTCTCCGTTGGGGTGGGCACGCGACGGGTGTGGAGGAAGGAGTCAATTGACCGTACCGGGAGACCGGCGCAAGGCACAAGCCGACAAACCGCGTTCACGTGCGCGAAAAAAGTCCGATTCGCGCCGAGCGGGAACATTCCACACGATTTCAGACGTGCGCGGAAACCCGCTCCGGTTTCGGCGGCCGGTGGCGCCAGACGACGCCGAAATGAACACGCCCGGATGAAACTCTCAAACTCTCACCGTTACTTAATCAACACCCGGTAAACTACATTCGCCGTGATGTATGGGCGACTTACGGCAGGCGCCGGTGTGGGGTCATCCCCGCCGGCGTTCTTCGTTGACGGGGTCGCGGCCCACGAGGTTGTGGCCCTGTTTGCTCACGGACCGCGGCCGAGAACTCACTTCGCCAAGAACAATCCGAAGGTCACGCCCCGGCGACCTGGTGGCTGACCTCCTTCTCGCGAATCATGTCCTGAATGCGCGCCAGCTTCGCCCCGATGAACAGCACGTTGTTCAGCTCGAAGTTCAGGTTCGACGGCGCACCGGTCTTGACGTGCAGGTCGCCGCTGCCCAGCCCCACCAGCCAGTGCCGGAACAGGTCGTCCCGCTTCTTCTCCAGCAAAAGACCGGTGGCGTCCACCGCGACCTCACCGTCGCCGATCTCCTTGCGGATCCGCACCTGCCCGCGGGTGACGATCAGATACGTGTAGTGGTCGTAAACGAACGTCGAGAACAGCCAGATGACGAGCAGCGGCAGCGCCAGGGCGATGTACCCGCCGGCGTTCATCCGCACGTCCACCCCGCCGAGCCAGTACAGGATGTCGTCCCACCAGCCCATGAGCGCCAGGAACAGTGCCGCGATGACGATCCCCGCGATCGCGATCACCGACGCCAGCCCGCGGAGCGTGAAGTTGGTAATCATCACGATCAGCAACAGCGTGCCCGCGAAGATGACCCCGTAGTTGTTGTTGGCCGCGACGCGGAGGTACGGGTCCGGGTTGTCGCTCTTGGCAGTAGCCGGTGGCACCGGCTGGCCGGGCGGCGCGACCAGTACGTCCTGCGGCTTTCCGTTCGTAACCTGTTGTCCGTGTTCGATTTTCGTCCCCTGCGGGACGATCGCCATGACATGCCCGTCGAGAAACGTGAGAGCCGCCATGAGGAACCCGACCGCCCACACCGGCCACCAGTAGAAGAGGTTGTTGTGTCCGTAGATACGAATCTCCTCATCCGGGACCGGCGCGGGAACCGCCGCAGCGGGCGCCACGCCGGGCGCAGCCGGAGCGGGAGCGACCGGGGCGGCGGGAACGGCATAACCGGGCGGGTACGCGGCCGGTGCGGGGTTCATTCGGGTGACCTCCGGGTGTACGTGGGCCCCAGCGCCCGCGAACGGGCGCAACGGCACAGATGATCCAACTGACGCAACCGGCGTGCCACTTTCGATCAAACGGTTTCCGCTCGCCCGCACACTCGATACACTGTTCCCACCTGATCGCCCGGCCGACTGGCGGTAGGGGATCAGCGTTTCAGGAGGAGACAGCGATGAAGCGGTTCCTGTTTGCAGCGGCTCTGGTGGCCCTGGGCGCGTCCGTCGGAGCGGCGGACGAGAAGTCGGCCCCGCCGGCGACCTCGAGCGCCCCGGTCGTGATTTCGACGGCCGGCTCCCCGATCGTCGAGTCGAGCCCGGCCCAATCGACCCGGCGCGGGTTGCTCGGGCGGCTCCGCAACCGCGGCAACAACACCAGCACGATGACCTACTCGCCGGCCACCCCGGTGATGTCGGCCCCGACCGGCGCCACCCCGATGCCGCCGGTCAGCGCCCCGCAGCCGATGCCGATGCCCGGCACCAAGACGACCACCGCCCCGGCGCCGGGCACGATCGTCCAGGCGAGCGGGAGCCTGCCCGCCGGCACCTACACGACGACCGACGGCACGATCATCCAGATCGGCGGCACGCAGCCGACGGCCCAGCCGATGACCGACTCGCAGTCGTCGCGCCGCGGGCTGTTCAGCCGGCTCCGCAACCGCTAAGGTTGGCACGCAGTCACGCGACGCCGGGAGCCGCACGGTTGTGGCACCCGGCGTTTTTTCGCGCCAGGATGTGAGTTGTTCACTGCAGAGATCGCAAAGACCGCGGAGAAGACCGAAGAGATTGGCCACAAAAAGGCACAAGAACGCACAAAAAAGTAGAGGGCAGAGAGCAGAAGACGGAGAACAGATCGAGTGGAAGACAACTCTGTCTTCTGTTCTCTGATTTCTATTTTTGTGCCCTTTTGTGCCTTTTTGTGGCCATCCTGCCTTTCTCTGCGGTGAATCCGGCTTCCTCTTACCCCCGACCGCCATGCCGCTCCCGCTCCTGCTCCGCAACGGCCGCATAATAGACCCGTCGCGCGACATTGACACCGTTACCGATCTGTGGCTCGCCGACGGCAAGATCGCCGGCACCGGGGCGCGCCCGGCGTGGATCATCGGCGACGTGCAGGAACTCGACTGCACCGGCCTCATCGTGGCGCCGGGGCTGATCGACATGCACGTCCACCTGCGCGAGCCGGGCCGCGAGGAGGACGAGACCA
>CAZBXY010000474.1:0-4889 GCA_964495365.1 uncultured Frigoriglobus sp.
CGGTTCCGGTTGTCGGTCAGTACCTCGACCAGCACCGCGGCGCCGCCGGGGCCGTACCCCTCGTACATGATCTCGTCGTAGTTGACGCCCTCCAGCTCGCCGGTGCCGCGCTTGATGGCCTTCTCGATGTTGTCCTTGGGCATCGAGACCGAGCGGGCCTTGTCGATGGCGTACCGCAGCGGCAGGTTCATCGCCGGGTCGCCGCCGCCGTTCTTGGCCGCGATGATGATGTACCGGCTCAGCTTGCTGAACAGTTTGCCGCGCTTCGCGTCCACCACGGCCTTGTGCCGCATGATGTTCTTCGCGTGACTGTGCCCCGCCATTGTCCTGGTCCTCACGGAAACGTCGATGGGAGCAGTATAGCAGAAGGCGGGCGGCGCGGCGTAAGCCCGCCGGTGTCCGGCGAACCCCGGCCGCAAGGCCGGTGGGTGGCGCAACAAGCCCGCGCAGCGAGATTGCGGAGGCAAGTGAGCGCGGCGCGGGTTGACCAACCGTTGGCGCCGCACCCGCGGCCCTGGCGGCCCGGGTTCGCCTGCATCACCGGCGGGCTTACGCCGCGCCGCTTGCCTACAACGCGGGCCAGTACACCCGTACTTGCGTGCCCCAGCCGACTTCCGATTCCACCTCGACGTGCCCGCCGACCGCGCGCACCGCGTCCCGAACCGTCGCCAGCCCCAGCCCGGTGCCGCGGTCGCCCTTTGTCGTGAAGAACAGCTCGAAGATCCGCTTGCGCACCTCCGCCGACATCCCGCAGCCGGTGTCGGCGACCGTCAGCGCCACGAACCGCCGGCCGTCCACGTCGGCCACCGCGGCCCGAACGGTGATGGTCCCGCCGGCGGGGGTGGCGTCGCGGGCGTTCAGCACCAGGTTCAACACCGCGCGGTCGAACTCGGTCGCGTCGGCGCGGACGAGCGGCAGGTCGGGTGCAAGGTCGAAGTCGAGCGCGACCATTTTGCCCACGAGCCGGCGCAGAATGGGGGCGAGGGCGTTCAGTGCCGCGGTCAGGTCGAGCGGCGCGGTGTACAGGGCGCCGGGCCGACCGACGGCGAGTACCTTCCGGCTCACCGCGGCGACGGTCTGGGCCGCCCGGGCGATCGTTTCGGCCGTTTCGCGGTGCGGGTCGCCCGGCGCGAGCGCTTCGCGGAGCAGGTCGGCGCTGCCGACGATCACGCTGAGCAGGTTGTGGAAGTCGTGCGCGACGCCGGCGGCAACGCGCCCGGCGGTGGCCAGGTTCGCCGCGCCCCGCAGGGCCGCCTCGGCGTCGCGCGCCCGCTGCTCGGCCTCCGCGAGCCGCGCTTCGAGCGCCGTGCGTTCCGCATCTTCTCTTGCCCACACGGGTTCGGGCGCCGAGACGCGCTTGGGCCACGGGGCGACGACCGTTTCCGCCGCGCTCCGCGGGGCGACGATGAGGGCTTCGAGCGCGGCGGTCCGCTCCTCTTGCCGGCGGAGGCGGTCGAGGGCCTCGCGGAGCAGCCCTTCGAGTTGGTCGGTCATGGGCGGACCTCCCCGCGAACCAGCGCGTTGCGACGGGCAGCCATTTGCGTTACCCTCTTGCTGCTTCCTCCTCTCGAAAGGTTCCTCCCATGCGCCGCTCGCTGCCGCTCCTCGCCTTCGCCGGGCTGTTCGCCGCTCTGCCGCCGTCCGCGGCGCCGGTTGGGGCCGCCGACGACTACACCTTCGGCCCCGATTCGGTGCCCCATTCCGACGTACCGAAGGGGAAGGTGACGCCGTTCAAGTGGAACACGAGCGAGGTGTTCAAGGGCACCGAGCGCGACTGCTGGTTGTACGTGCCCGCGCAGTACGACGGGACGCAGCCTGCGTGCGTGATGGTGTTTCAGGACGGCGGGAACTACCAGAACGAGAAGGGTCAGTTCCGCGTGCCGGTCGTGTTCGACAACCTGATTCATAAGAAGGAAATGCCGGTGACGGTCGGCATCTTCATCAACCCGGGTTCATTCCCATCGCCCGTCGCCGGTGGGAAGGCGAGATCGAACCGGAGCTTCGAGTACGACACACTTTCTGATCAGTATGCCAAGTTCCTGGAGAAAGAGATTCTCTCTGAAGTTGAGAAAACGGTTAAACTGCGGTCCGATGCTGCCGGTCGTGCCATCTGCGGAATCAGTTCCGGCGGGATCTGCGCCTTCACCGTCGCGTGGGAGCGCCCGGACCTCTTTTCAAAGGTGCTCTCGCACGTCGGAAGTTTCACAAACATTCGCGGGGGCGATGTGTATCCGGGCTTGATCCGCAAGACGGAGCGCAAGCCGATCCGGGTGTTCCTGCAAGACGGCAGCGGCGACCTGGACAACCTGCACGGGAACTGGCCGCTGGCGAACCTGTCGATGGCCGCGTCGCTACGGCACATGGAGTACGACTACAAGCTCGTGTACGGCGACGGGGGCCACAACGGGAAGCACGGCGGCGCGATCCTGCCCGACTCGCTCCGCTGGCTGTGGCGCGGCACCCCGCCCGCCCCGAGCGCGAAGTGAGGAGCGAACCGATGACACGATACTTCATCGCCGGCGTACTGGCACTGGCGGCTTCGCCCGCCTTCGCGCAGGACATGCCGCTGTCGCAGCTCCTCATCGACGGCGAGGGGTGGAAGAAGGTGGAGGGAACCCCGAAGGAGCGTCGCTGGAACGGCGTGGTGGGAAAGTGGTCTGAGGAAAAGGACGCGCTGGTTGCGGGGTTAATCACGGGTGCTCGGAAGGGGATAATCGTCAAGCTCGGATCGCAGGGTATGTACGCGATCAGATTACCTGATGCGATCGAGGAACCGGCAGGCATCGCGCTCTCGCCAGACAGTGGCACCCTCTTTATTGGAGATGCCGCAGGACGGTACATCTGGGCGTTTCCCGTTGGGGGGCCGAATGGGCTCCGGAGCGGTGCTCCGTACTGCCCGGTGCGCTTGCCGCACGACAAGAAAACAAGCCAGATCAGCGGGCTGACGACCGACAAGGACGGCCGCATCTACGCCGCGACGCCGCTCGGCGTTCAGGTGTTCGACCCGACCGGTCGACTGTGCGGGGTGATGGCGGCGCCTCCGGGCAAGGCCGAAGCAATGACATTCGAAGGCGACAAACTCACGTTCTGGATCGGCGACACGAAGTACGCGCGGAAGTTAAACACGACCGGCGTGAAGTAACTCGCGTGTCTTCAGCCGCGGAGCGGCGACCGATGTTAGCCCGGGGTAGAGCGCGGGTCGAAGACCCCGCGCAACCCTGGGAACACTGACCGAAGAAACCTCAAGCCCCGGAGGGGCGACAGACCCAATCGCGAAGGTTCTTTCGCCCCTCCGGGGCTTCGATTCGTTGTGTATCGCGTACCCAGGGTTGCGCTCGCGAAGCGCTCGCTCCACCCTGGGCTAACATCGGTCGCCGCTCCGCGGCTAACCCCCGCACCTTCTCGCGGTTAACCCACCTGCCCCACCCACTGCTCGATCACGCCAAACACCTCGTCCGTCTTGGCGAAGAACAGGAAGTGGCCGGCGTCGGGGTCGCGGTACTCGGTCACCTTCACCCCCAGCGCGGTCATCCGCTCGCACGCCGCGGTGACCGTGTCCGGGCGCACGTTCGCGTCCCGGTCGCCCTGAATCACCAGCACCGGGCGCCCGCCCCAGCCCTCCTCGAATGCTTCCGTGTCGATCACGCCAGGCTCCATTGTGGGTGAAATGAAGATCAAGCCCGCGAACTGCTTCGGACGAGCGACCGCGGCGCGACTCACGCCCGCGCCGCCCTGCGAGATGCCGCCCAGGAAGACCCGTGCCGGGTCCGGGCCGATCGCCTCCCGCCCGAACCGCGTCGCCCGCACGACGGCTTCCACCCCGCCCGGCGCTTCCCAGTTGCCGTACCCGAACGACGGCAGGATGAGCGCCAGCCGCAACCGGTCGCACAGCGAGCGCAGCGCGTGAACGAAAAAGAGGTAGTTGTTGCCGTGCCCGTGGAGGAAGACCAACAGGCCGAGCCGCTCGCCGGCGAACTGCTGTTCGGGCCGGTAACTATAGCAGTGCAGCGGGTCCAGCGCTCCGCGGAGCAGACGCCAGCCCTGGCCGTCGCTGATGCGCGCGAGGTTGCGGTAATCGGGCAGCTTCGCGATTGCGGTCAGGAGTTCGTCGATTTTCGCACGAGCGGCACGGGCCTCGTCAGACGGCATCCGAAAGTCGAAGTGGGTAATCAGTCGCACTATTGCCCAAACGTACTCGTCTTCGATGTCGGCCCACCCGACCGATTCGGGCGTCGGCTCGGCCCGGAGGAAGTGCGACCCGACCGGGCCCTCGCCGAAATGGCACGGGCGCATCAGCGCCGCGGCGAGCACGCACATCGGGAGGAACGCGATCAGCCCCGCCAGCGCGAGATACCCCGCGACCGCCGGGCGCTCCATTTCGAGCAGCGGCGCACACAGCCAGATCAGCCCGGAGACGATCAGCGTGCCGAGGAACACGCCGAGGCAACCTTCCATCCGCCCGCGCCGGGTGCGGGCGAACACAATGAGCGTCGGGGCGGTCGTCAGCACGAACAGGAACATGACAGCCGAAACGCACGCGGCTTTGAGGCGGAACATGGGATGCCCCTACGGGGAGACAAGGAGAGGGAGACGCGGAGACAAGGAGACCAACACGGCTTTCTCTCCGTGTCTCCCTCTCCTTGTCTTCTTGTCTCCTTGTCTGCCTCTTCACGCGGGTCGGGGTAGACGAGTCTTCGTTCTGCGATACGATATAATATTGCTTCCGCCGACGCCCCCTGACCCAGCCCGGCAGGTGAGTGGGAAGGGGTATCGAAACTCCCGAACCCCTTTTCTCTCCACGGCGTCTAATTTCTCAACCGCCCGCGCGGGCGGTGTTCGTTTCCCATTTTGGAAGGAGCCGGAAAACACCCCGGCCGCTCCGACGATGC
>CAZBXY010000475.1:0-4809 GCA_964495365.1 uncultured Frigoriglobus sp.
GGCACGGTCAGATGGACGCCCACGACCTCGAAAAGGCGATGGTCGCCTTCATCCGCAAGGACGCCGACATCCTCGTCGCGACGACAATCATCGAGAGCGGGCTGGACATCCCGAACGCGAACACCATCTTCATCGACGAAGCGGACATCTACGGCCTGGCCGACTTGCACCAGCTCCGGGGTCGCGTCGGGCGCTCGAAGAACCGCGCCTACGCCTACCTCATCGTGGACCCGCTGAAGCTATTGAACCCGACCGCCCAGCGGCGCCTGAAGGCGATCGAGGAGTTCACCGAACTGGGCGCCGGGTTCAAGATCGCGATGCGCGACCTCGAAATTCGCGGCGCGGGAAACATCCTCGGCGCGGAGCAAAGCGGGCACATCGCCGCGATCGGGTACGAACTGTACTGTCAGTTGCTCGAAAACGCAGTGCGGGCGCTGAAGCACCAGCCTCCGCGGGTCGCGGTGGAGGTTCACGTCGATCTGCCGTGGCCGGCGTTTCTGCCGCGCGACTACGTGCCGGGACAGAAGCTCCGCATCGAGGTCTACCGCCGACTCGCCCGGCTCCGCGACCCGGCGAAACTGGCCGACTTTCGTGCGGAACTCCAGGACCGCTACGGCCCGCACCCCGACCCGGTGGAGTGGCTGCTCCGCACGACCGAGATCCGCCTCTTGTGTGTGAAGTGGCAGATACCGAGCGTCCACCGCGACAACCGCGACCTGATCTTCACCTACCGCAACTTGGAGCGTGCGCAACAACTTGTCGCGGCGAGCAAAGGGCGGATGAAGATCGTGGACGACAAGAGCATCTACATGCGGCTCAAGCCGGAGGAACCGGACGACGCGGAAGGGTTGTACAAGTTGCTGGTGGGGACATTGAAGTCGAACGCGGCATGAGTGCCAACGCCGAGCCTCAGTTGGTGTTCCGTCGGTAGCCACGACTCCGACTGAGGATGGAGGTTGTCATGCCTATCTCGGTGTGGATGATTCTGAATTGCTTGATGGTCCTCGTGGGCCTCTTCATCCTCGGACGGTATCGCAACCGGTCGCGGAAGGCGACGGGCATCGGAATCATCGCGCTGTGCGGTTACGGCGTGCTGGCGCTGACGCCAATCGTGCCGTGGCAGTTCGCGATTGCGCTACTTGGCCTCGGTTCGGTATCTAACACGGTCTTCTCCGTCGCGTACACGATCGGCTGGACGCTGTGTCAGTTCTTGTTGGTCGTCGCAATCGTGATCGACCGGCGGTAACCGAAACCGGAGGGTTGCCAGGTCACCTGTGAGCGTACCGAAGCCGACCGGCGTGACGAGCCGGTGTCACGATGTGCGCTCGGCGCACTTCCGGTTCAGGTATCGCACCAGCACCGCGGCGTGGGCGAGCGGCTGGTCGGGGTCGTTCGGGTCGCCGTTGTCGCCGACATCGTGGAAGTGTTGCACCACGCCGGCGAGCGCCTGCTCGATGAACTTCGCGATCAGCGCCGGGGCGATGCGGTTCTCCAGCACCCATTCGTAAGTCGGGACGTAGATCAGTCGGCGCGCCTCGACCACGCCGAGCAGCTTCTTGCCGAAGAGATGCCCGCTCGGTTTGCCGCCGCGTTTGGCGCCCGGGCCGCGGAAGAATCGCGGCGCGGTCTTGCCGCGAATCACCTTCAATCCCTGCCACACGCCCTCAACGGTGTCGCTCGTTTCCGATGTGCCGGGAACGGGAATGCCGCCGTGAACCCACATCGGGCTGAGTTCGCAGTACGGCGGTTCCGCGTAGCTGCTCACGTCGTAAACGACGCTGCCCGCGGGCAGGTTCTCGACGTGGTATCGCGGGCTGAAGACGCAGCGGGCGAACGGAACGGAACGCGACATGGCCTGAACCTCCGCCCCACGGACAGGCGCGGAAGGGCGGAGGTTCGGGACGGTCTTGTTCGTAGTGACCCGCTTCAGCGGGTCTGCCTTCTTCTTGTGGCACAGGCTTTCGAGCCTGTGTCCGCTGAGCTATCTGGCACACAGGCTGGAAAGCCTGTGCCACAAAACCAAGGGGCGCCGCTGCGCGGCGAGACCCACTGAAGCGGGTCACTACGAACGGGGTCACTTCCCCAAGCAGTACAAGAACTTGTCCGAGCGGATGAACAGCTTCCCGTCGGCCGCGACCGGGGTCGCGTGGAAGATGCTGCCGTCGGGCAGGTCGTTGGTCGCGAGCAACTCGAACTGCGGCTTCGCCGCGACCACGAACGTCTTCCCGTCGCGCGACACGTAGTAGATCTTCCCGTCAGCCAGGAGCGAGGAGGCGTACACGGTCCCGGCTCGCGGCAGCCGTTCCTCGTACACCGCGGCGCCGGTCGCCACGTCCAGGCAGTAGGCGGTCCCGCGGCTGTCGCTGGCGAAGTACAGGTGCTTGTCGTGGAACACCGGACTCGACACGTTCGACCCCAGCTTCCCGGTCCACAGTCGGTGCGTCCTCGTCACGTCGCCGCGGCCCCCGGTCTTCACCGCCAGCGCCGCGACGCCGCTGCGCCCGCCGATGCAGTACACCACGCCGTCGTGCGCCACGACGCTCGGCACCATGTACCAGCCGATGTCCGTGTTGCAGGTCCACAGTTGGGCGCCGGTGTTCGGGTCGAACGCGAGAATCTTCCCCTGAATCGGGACGATCAGTTCGTCCTTGCCGTCCTTCGTCTTCACAATCGCCGGCGTGTTCCACGCCTCGCGAATGCCCCTCGCCCGCCACTTCTCCTGACCGGTCTTCTTGTCGAACGCGAACAGCGATTCGCTCTCGACGCTCGCGTTCACGATGACCAGATCGCCGTGCAGCACCGGGGAGGCGGCCGACCCCCACCCGCTGAGGTTGCCGCCGACATCGGCCTGCCAGAGCTGCTTGCCGGTGTAATCAAACGCGAACACGCCGGACTTGCCGAAGAAGCCGTACACGCGCTCCGCGTCGGCCGCCGGCGTGCTCGATGCGTAGCCGTGGCTGTCGCGGATGTTCTCCTGTTCCGGCAGCTTCGCCGCGAACGGCTTGTCCCACTGAATCTTTCCGGTCTTGCGGTCGAGGGAGAGCAAGTGGCGCCGCAGGGCCGACTGATCGCCCTTCGGCTGGCCCGGCACGTTGTACCCGGTGTAGCAGGTGATGAAGATGCGGTCGCCGATGAACACCGGCGACGAGGTGCCGGGGCCGGGCATCTCGGTCTTCCACGCGATGCCGTCCTTCGCGCTCCAGGTCGTCGGTAGCCCCTTCTCACCGCTGACGCCGCTCACGGTCGGCCCACGGAACTGGGGCCAGTCCGCTGCGGAGAGTGTGAGTGCGGGTGTGAGGGTGAGAAAAGACAGCAGAACGAGTCGCGGCATAACGCACCTCGAAAGGGTAGATGTTGCGGAGTACAAGTGTACCCGAATCAAGATGTGTGTAGAAGCGTCAGCCTTTCGGATAAACGCTGATCTCGCTCCCGACGGCCAGCACGACGCTCGCCGGCGGAACGCCGTTCATCGCGGTCCACTCCGGGCCGTACAGGGCGCCCCAATCGACATCGAACGTGAACTCGCGCACCGGATACACGTCCCATTCGGGGTGACTCACCTCGTAGCGGATCAGCTTCCCGCGGCGGCTCGTGCCGAAGCCCCACGAGTGTTCCTTGAACCAGTGTTCGTAGCTGTCAGCGGCCGGTCGGATCGCGGGTTTCGCCCCGACCGCACGGAGCGAGTGCACGCGGTCGGCCCAGCGCACGGTGTAAGTGGCGGTGAGCGCGTCGGGGTCGTCCCTCACGTCCATCGACATGCGCGCCGCGCGGTACGGCTCGTTGTAGATCACGCGGGCGATCGTCGCGACCGACCACTGCGGCACGAACTCGCGGACGAAACACACCCCGCGTTGGCCCTCGTGAGTAACGTAGAAACGGAGGTTCCATTCGGGGAAGTTGCGGAACCCCGGCCAGCCGACGCCGAGAACGCGCGTGCCGAGGAACTGGAACCCGACGAGGCTCGCCCAGTACGACCCTTCGCGACGATCGAGCGCGCACCCGGGCGGCAAATGCGGCCGGAGCAGTTCCTCCGGCACCGCGAAGTTCGCCAGGATCAGGTTCCGCCACTGTGCGGTGAGGAACTTGCGCCGCATCGGTTTCACCGCCGGTCGAAAAGCCACTCACTACAAACTACAAACCCCCGCGCAACGGGGAGCCACAGACTCAAGTTTCGGACATTCGCGAACTGCGGCGAGTGTATCAGGGTGTTGGGTCTTTTCGGGGTTGGTTCCCCTGGCGCCTGGGGAACGTGTTCGGCTCACAATTTCGGGCGTACCGCTGGGCGTGTCCGCCGACATCGGTGCCTGTTCTGCCGGGGCCCAGCCGCCGGCTCTCGGCTCGAGCACACGGAGCGAAGAAATCCAACAGGGCCGCGAACGAGGCGATAGGATAATCCACCGGCGGGCCGCCCGGGCCGGATCGGGTGGGGCAATGTCCACCTTATGCCGACACCGGTAACCCGCCTTCGGCTCTTTCACCGAAAGTTCGAAACTCGAGCCTGATCTCCGCCCTCTGACCTCTGACTCAAAAATGGCCAACATCCGCGTAACGTGTCCGGCGTGCAAGTCGGAGCTGGAGCTTGATGCCGCGTTCGAGGGTCAGGAAGTCGAGTGCGGCAACTGCCTGGAAGTGTTCAAGGCGGCGCGCCCGGGTTCGGGCGGGTCGTCGGGTGGCGCTCCGCCGGCGGATGCGGGGTCGGGTCGAGGGAAGATTCCCGGCGCCGGGACCGGATCGGCCGCGGGCAGCGGGCGCGGCCGCCCCGAGCGCCGGCCCGCGCCGCGGTCGCGCCGGCGCGACGACGAGTACGAG
>CAZBXY010000476.1:0-4744 GCA_964495365.1 uncultured Frigoriglobus sp.
GTTCATGACCGCGAACCTGCTGGCACACTCGGACCTGTTCAAAGCCGGGATCGCACGCAGTGGAGCATACAACCGCACGCTCACGCCGTTCGGGTTCCAGAACGAGCGCCGCACGTTCTGGGAGGCGTCGGAGATTTACGGCAAGATGTCGCCGTTCTACCACGCGGACAAGATCAAGGAGCCGCTGCTCCTGATCCACGGGGCCGCGGACAGCAACCCCGGCACGTTTCCGGTGCAGAGCGAGCGCATGTATCAGGCGGTCCGTGGCACCGGCGGCAACGTGCGATTGGTACTCTTGCCGCATGAGGACCACGGGTACGCCGCCCGCGAGTCGATCGGCCACGTGCTGTACGAACAGATCGCGTGGTTCGACAAGTACGTGAAAGCCGCTGCGAAGAAGTAACAGAGCCACAGCGGACAGAACTACAGAGAGCAGAAGACCGACGGTCTTTCTGTACTCTGCTCTCTGTGGCTCTGTGGTTCTCTGTGGGTGGGGCGGGTATGGCGGAGTTGCAACCCCTTGTGATTGGCATCGACGGCGGGGCGTCGCACACGATCGCGGTGCTGGCCGACGCGCGGACCGGTCAGCCGCTGGGGCGCGGCGAGGCCGGGCCGTCGAACATTCAGGCCGTCGGGGCCGCGCCGGCGCTGCGCGAGCTGAACGCCGCGGTGGCCGGGGCGTTCAAGTCAGCGCACCTCGCCCGCGTCCCGGTCGCGGCCGCGGCGCTGGGGCTCGCTGGCGTGGACCGCTCCGAAGGGTTGGACGTGATCCGCGGGTGGACCGACCTCGTTCAACTGGCCGACAAGCACACGATCGCCAACGACGCGACGCTCCTGTTCGCCGCAGGCACGCCGGAGGGCTGGGGGCTGGCGGTCATCGCCGGTACCGGGTCGATCGCGTTCACGTTGGATCGCGACGGCAAAGACGCCCGCGCTGGCGGCTGGGGCTATCTGATGGGCGACGAGGGCAGCGCGTTCCGCGTCGGGTTGCTCGCCCTGCGGGCCGCGTGCCGCGCCGCGGACGGCATCGGCGAACCGACCGCGCTACTTCCGGCGCTGTTGAAGGAACTCGGCTCGTCGGACCCGCGGGAGTTCATCCCGGCGGTGTACCGGGGTAAGTGGGACAAGGCCGCGATCGCACACCTGGCCCCGGCGGTGTGGGCCGCCGCGGAGTCCGGCGACCGCACCGCCGCCGCAATCTTTGAAAGCGAGGCCTGCGAGTTGGCGACAACCGCGGCGGGCGCGGTCGCGGCCAGCGGACTGCCGCGTGACGGCATTCCGGTGGCCCTGACCGGCGGGATGGTGATCGAGAACCCGGCGTTCCGCGAGCGGTTCCTGACCGAACTCCGCGCCTGCGGGGTCACGCCCGGCCCCGTCGGGCTGGTGGACGACCCCGTTGTGGGCGCGGTGGTGCTGGCGCGAAAGCTACTCGCCGGGTGACTACACGGTCGCGATCAGATCGGCCCAATCGGTCGCAGTGCCGTCGAACAGGCGGTCCTGCATCCGCCCCAGTCGCCCGCGGTCGGTGATTGCCTCGACGGCCGCCTTCACCGCATCGGCCGGCGCGCCGAATTTCTTGGTGCCGCCCCGCAGCACCGATGCTCGGGCCTCTTCCAGTCCGCCGATCTCCTTGCCGATCTCCTTGCCGATCTCCTTGCCGCGCGCCTCGCCGCGCTGTTCGGCAACAGCCATCCACTCCTTCACGACGGTCGATTCTTCCACGTTCCAGCCCTCCAATTGTTGCTTCCAGATGTCCTCGCACTCGCCCTTGTCCGCGAACACCAGCGCCAGCCCTCCCAGTTCCGCCCGGCGCTGCCGGTTCGGTTCCGCGAGCGCCAGCACCTTCCACCTGTCGATGGTGTCGGCCGTCCCGCCGCCGGACATGAGCGGAACCCACGGCAGCAGGTTCCGTGACCACCGACCGATTTCGATCTGTGCGAGCAGATCGCCGGCCGGTTCGTCGCACAGGTTCCTTTCGACGATACCCAGCAACGTCCTCAGCCCGGTTTCCGGCCAGTGCATGTCTTGCGCCGCCGCGCCTCTACCGGTCAGATTAACGACCACCGCGCCGACGTGGAAGCGGCTGCCGCGCTCGGGATCCGGTTTGCAGTGCAGCCACACGCCGGACAAGTAGCCGAGCATCCGACCGAACATCGTCGGGTCGGGTTGTGACTGGAATTCGACCGCGACGGCCCACGGCAGACCGTGCCGCAGCGGATCCGTGAGGTGGGCGACCGTATCGGACACCCGGTCGGCGCCACCCGGGAAGGGTACATCGCGGGTGTCGAGCCACCCGCGGAAAACGCACTCATCGACGCTTCGCCCCAGCAACCAGCGAACGAACTCCGCCGAGTCGAGTTTGGCCGCGAACCGGCTGGCTTGATCGAAGTGGTTCACCGACACGCCCTCCCCAGCGGTCAGGCCGCTCGATTGGCCCGCGGGTAGTCGCCGGTCTGGTCGGCCAGCCACGCGGTGCAGCGCGCCCAGTTGCGGCCGTCGCCCGGTGAGATGTGACCCAAAAGCCGCCCGCCCGCGGCGCCGGTCAGCACCGGGAGGTTGCCCGTCACGCCGTCGCAGGTTAGCGCCGCCAGCACTGCGGCCCCGGCGGCGTTCCGCGCCAGAGCCGGTACGCCCGCCACGTCCGCTCGCTCCACGCTTCCGCCGAACTGCTGCGCCACGAGCTGCCAGAGGAACCCGTTGCGCACACCGCCGCCGGCGAGGAGGACGCGGCGCGGGCCGTCGGGCTGCATCGCAGGGAGTTTGCCGGCGTCGCCGATTGCCCGCGCCGCGAGGTGCGTCGCGGTGCAGAGCAGGTCGGGCAGCCCCGCGGAGAGTTGCCGGGCCGCGTCGAACGCCGCCAAGAGGAAACTGCGCCCGAACGCCTCCGGGTGGACGGTTTTCGGCGGCGTTCGCGTCAGGTGCGGGTGTTCGAGCCACCGCGCGAGCAGCGGTTCGAGGCACTTCCCCTGCACGGCCTTCTTGCCGCCGGCGTCGGTGAACTCCTTGCCGCGGGTGCCGTGGAACAGGATCGCGTCGAGCAGTTGGTTGCCGGGACCGGCCTCGAACCCGAACGCGGACGACACGTTCCCGCGCGCCGGGAGAGCGAGTACGGATGTGACCGCGCCGAGGTGAACGAGGAGTCGCGATTCGGTGGCGTCGCGGAACAGGAGGAAATCGGCCGCCGCGGTGATCGGGCGCCCGGTGCCGCTCGCGGCGCGGTCGCGATCGGCGAACCCGTGTAGCACCGTTATGCCGGTCTGCTCCGCGACGCGATCGGCGACTTCGGGCCAGTGGATCGCAACGGGCGCGCCCGGCCGGGTCGGTTCGAGAATCCCCGTGGCGAAGGCGTCGCGGGGCGACACCGCGGCCTTGCTCAGCGCCTGCCGAGCGGCGAATACGGCGGTATCGGCGACCGTGCGGACGAACTCCGGCGGGACCGAGGCCGGTGAGGTGGCCAAAGCGCGGATCAGGTCGCGCACGGCTGGTGGGAACGCGACCCGCCCGCCGGGCACAACCCGCGGCACGAGGTCGAGGCCCAACCCCTCGACCCGCACCGCGACCGCGTCCACGCCTTCCAGCCCGGACCCGACCGACAGACCGATGAACGTTCGAGACATTGCGGGAAGTTCCAAGTTCCAGGTTCCAGAGTTCCAAGTTGACCGGACGGCTATACCGTCGGTTCTCGAACTTGGAACATGGAACTCTGGAACTTGGAACGCGAGGAGGGTCAGGCGGCCACCAGCGCGCCGTCGGCGCTGCGCACCGCGGCCTGCACGAAGCACTCGAAGATTTGCACGTCCAGGGCGCTGGCCGTTTCGGCCTCCGGGTGCCACTGCACGCCCACACAGAACCAGTTCGGGTCGGTCGATTCGATCGCCTCGATCACCCCGTCCGGGGCCTTCGCGGCCACGCGCATCCGCTTGCCGATCTGGTTGATCGCCTGGTGGTGGGTGCTGTTGACCCGCAGCTCCTGCGTGCCGTAAATGTCGTCGAGCCGCGTGTTTTCTTCGATCAGAACCATGTGCCGGTGGGGCGCGCCGGTCTGGTCGAAGTGCGGCATCGCCTTCGGGTTGTCCACCGGCAGGTGCAGGTGCAGCGTGCCGCCGGCGAACACGTTCAACTGCTGCATCCCGACGCCGATGCCCAGTACGGTCATCTTCCGCTCGAAGATCTTGGCGAGCAGGTAGCGGTCGGCGTCCTCGCGCCGGCCCGGCATCGGGTTGACGGCAGCGGTCGGGGCCTGACCGTTGCGGCGCGGGTCCATGTCGGCCCCGCCGGTGAGGACGATCCCGGCGCACTGGTCGAGCAGCGCGTCGATGTCGGCGAGGTTCTCCTTGCGGAGCGGCGGGAAGACGAGCGGCAACCCGCCGGCGGCGATGATCGCGTCGATGTAGCCGACGTTGAGCTTGGTGTAGGCGGTGCCGTTCTTGGGGGTGACGAGGTCGGCGTTGACCGCAATCAACGGCCGGCCGATCGGGGTGGCGGGTTCCTTCTCTTTGACTTCCTTGGTGCGAGGGGGCATGTGTGGCGAGTCCTCCGTGACCGGCGGGGCTTGAGGCTTCATGCCTCAACGCGGAAGGGAAGTGTAGCGGGCGGCAAAACCGCGATACAAGGCCAATTCGCGCCGGGCGTGGATTGATCTTCCCCGCGAAAAATGGACGCGACAGGAGTAACGCAGCTCGTTTGGGTCTGAGGTTCCCCAAGTTTGGTGGACACGAAGTTAAGGGTGTAAACTCAAACCAAG
>CAZBXY010000477.1:0-4730 GCA_964495365.1 uncultured Frigoriglobus sp.
AACAGGATGGCCTGGGCGGCCTCCTCCTCCTGGAGGTGCGCGGCGTCCCGCAGGAGCGGGCCGAGCAGGTCGGCCGTCCCCGGGGTACAGAACACCGGCCCCCGAAACCCGGCCTTGACCAATAGTGGCAACGCACCGGAGTGGTCCAGGTGGGCGTGGCTGAGGACCACCGCGTCGAGCGAGCGGGGGGCGAACGGGAAGTGCTCCCGGTTCCGCTCACGGAGCGGCTTCGGCCCCTGGAACAGCCCGCAATCGAGCAGCACCGCCCGGCCGCCGGCCCGAACCAGGTGCCGCGACCCGGTCACCGTCCCGGCCGCGCCCAGGAACTGAACGGTCGGCGTCTCAGCCACGGGCCACCTCTCCTTCCGCCTGGCGGGTATATTTTTCCGGGTCGGCGTCGAAGGCGGCGGCGCAGCCGGGGCAACAGAACACGTGCCGCCGGCCGCGGTGGGTCCGTTCGGCGTAGCCCGCGGCGACCGGAAGCCGCATCCCACACACCGGGTCGGCGAGAACCTCGGCCGGGTTCGTGGTCGTCCCTTCCCCGTACCGCCACGTGCCCTCGAAGCACGACGGCCGGCGGTAGTGCTCGGTCCGGTAGACGCGGAGCAACTCCGCGACGAGTCGCTCCGGGTCAGCGTCGTAGAGCACCCGCGATCCCGTCTCCTTGGCACAGGCGGCCAGGATGTCCCGAACCATGTCGCTGATCCCGCCGGTCCCGGTCACCACCCCGATCAGCTTCCCCTCGTCGTAGGCGATGGCCAGCTCCCCGAGCGTCCCGCTCCGCCCGCCGACGATCACGACGACGTCGGAGGTGCGGATGTTGTCCACCTCCCGGCCCATCAGCCCGCTGCCGGTGAAGACGAGGATGTCGTGGTGCTCGGCCGGGGAGCGGTACTTGTACACGTGCTCGTCGAGGCCCAGCCCGGGGGAGATCCCGACCACCGTCCCGCCGGCGGCCTTGGCCCCGCGGGCGGCGGCCAGCGGCAGCCCCGGGCAGGCCCCGGTGACCAGCACGCACCCGCTGCGGGCAATCGCGCCGCCGAGAGCCTCGGCCGCGGCCAGGTGGGCCGGGGTCATGTCGCCCGACGCCCCGCCCATCACCCCGACTTTCAAGGCCATTCCCGGCCAGGCCGGGTTCTCCGATTCCGCGGTCATCGTCCCTCGTTCCTTTCCGTTCAAGCGAACGCACCCCGGTCAGCCCGGACCTGTCGGTCCCGGTCCAGCCGGCGGCGGTCGGGAGTCGAGTCCGCCCTTGTCGCGGGCGGCGGACTCGGCGATCTCCCGCCGGAGGACATAGTTCAGCACCGTCCGGAGCACGATGACGGCCGCCAGTTGGCCGAGGTCCGTCCAGGTCGGTGTCGCGGCCGTCCGGAGGATGTCCGCGGCCACCTGGAACTCCAGCGCGAGAACCAGCCACCGGCCAAGGGTCAGCCGCGTCGCCTCGGTCTCCGTTCCGGGGTCGCCGGACCGCAGGAGCAGGGTGAACGACCGGATCGCCGCCCGGAGGCAGGCCAGGGTCACGATCCCGGCGGCGGCCAGTTGGACCCCGGCCGCCAGGTGCAGCGCGGCCGCTCGGGAGTATTCCTCCATCCCTTCCCCCATCCTTTCTTGCCTCCGCTCGATCAGCCGTCGGAGCCCGACCCGTCACTTCTTGTCCGGTTTCTGCTTCACGGTTTCGCCGACCAGCAGCACCGCGGGATACAACACTTCCTCCTCCTCCCGGATGTGCAGGATCAGTCGTTCGGCGAAGGCCGAGTACTCGGGCTTGGATTCCTCCCTGGCCGCAGCCGCCAACTTCTCGAGTCCGGCGATCAGGTCGCGGTGCTCGCGGCGGATCTGCGGGAGGTTCTCTCGTAGCGACTCCGCGATCTCCCGCGCCTTGGTGTAACCCGGTGGGACTTGACCCTCAGCCAGCATCGGCAACAACCCCAAGGGCTTGAAGACCTCCTTGCCCTTCGCGAAGTGGGCGGCCGCCAGTTTCTCGATCGACCGGGTCGCATCGCCGACCTTGCCGGGATCTTTCGTGGCCCGCGTGAACTCGGCGACGAACGCCTCGTGCCGCAGCCGAAGCGCTTCGGGAACTTTCAGGGCGTCCTCTTGGGGTCGGGGGTCGCCAGCCGACGCCGGTTGTGCCAACCGCGCCGCAGGCGTGACCACCCCCGCGAGTATCGCCGGGAGTAGTAGAAGCGGAATCGTCTTCATTTCGGAGCCCCCGTTTCAGTCGATTGAATCCGCCGCCCCTCCTCTGGCCCCTCACGGCTCTCGCCACCCCGCCCGGCATCCGCCGGCGAGGTCGTCTGCCTCGGGCGGTCCCCAGGTTCCCGCGGCGTAGTTGGGGAAGGCCGGCGGCTGGCCCTCCCGCCAGGCGGCGAGGATCGGGTCCACGAAGCCCCACGCGGCGGCGACCTCGTCGGACCGCAGGAACAGCGTGGGGTCGCCCCGGAGCGCGTCCAGCAGCAATCGCTCGTAGGCCTCGGGGACCGGGTCGTGGAACGACCCCGCGTAGCCGAACGCCATCTCGACCGGCCCCAGTGCCAGCCGCATCCCCGGCCGCTTCGCCGCGAACGACAGGCTGATCCCCTCGTCCGGCTGAATCCGGAAGGCCAGCGTGTTCGGCTGGCTCCCGGCGTTGCAGCACTCGCACGTCGCCCCGCAGTCGCACCCGCGATCGCACAGCCCGCCGCCCCGGACCGGCGCGGTGAAGAGGCCCGTCGGAGCGCGCTTGAACTCGACTGCCACCTCGGTCACCCGCCGGCGGAGCCGCTTCCCGGCCCGGAGCAGGAACGGCACCCCGGCCCACCGCCAGTTGTCCACCTCGGCCCGCAGCGCCACGAACGTCTCGGTCGCCGAGCCGGACGGCACTCCGTCCTCCTCCCGGTATCCCCGGCAGGGCTCGCCGCCGATCAGCCCGGGACCGTACTGCCCTCGGACCACCCGGCGGGGGATATCGACTGCCCGTAACGGCACGAGGCTCCGCAGCACCTTCACCTTCTCCGTGCGGATGTCGTCTGCGGCGAGCGACGCGGGCGGCTCCATCGCCACGAGAGCGAGGAGCTGGAGCAGGTGGTTCTGGACCACGTCCCGGAGCGCCCCGGCCCGGTCGTACCACGCCCCCCGCCGCCCGGTCATCCCGTCCGCCTCGGCCATCGTGACCTGGACGTGATCGACGTACCGGCGGTTGAACAGCGGCTCGAAGATGCCGTTGCCGAACCGGAAGGCAAGGAGGTTCTGGACGGTCTCCTTGCCCAGGTAGTGGTCGATGCGGTACACCTGGCCTTCGCCGAGGAAGCGGCGGAGGTGCCGGTCCAGCGCCAGGGCCGACGCGAGATCCCGACCGAACGGTTTCTCTACCACAACTCGGGTCCACGCCCCCGCCGCCCCCGACGGGAAAAGGCCGGCACCCGCCAGCCGCTCGACGACGGTCGGGACGTGGTCCGGGTCGGTGGCAAGGTAGTAGAGCCGGTTGCCCGGATTCCCCCGCCCGCTCTCGACTTCCCCGAGCCGCTGGGCGAGGCTGGCGTAGCCCTCCGCCGTGGTGAAGTCGGCCCGGTGGTAGAAGACCGACCCGGCGAACCGGTCCCAGTCCGCCCCGACCTCGACCCCGGCCAGGGAGCGGGCCGCATCCCGGAGTTCGGCCCGGAACCGGTCGTCGTCCTTGTCGCGCCGGCCGACCCCGACGACCGCGAACGGGATAGCGAAGAACTCGCCCCGGTGCAGGCGGAACAGGGCGGGCACGAGTTTGCGGGCGGTCAGGTCGCCGGTCGCCCCGAACACGACGAGCGTGAACGGTTCGATGACCCGAACCGGGGGCATCCCCACTCGTCCCAGGAACTGGTGGCCAGTCGCCGGGGTGTCGGCCGCTGCGGTCGTCATGGCAACCTCCGGGTCGCTCATTGCTTCTTCGACTTGGCCTCGATCTTGGTGATGACGAACTTGTCGTCCCAGGCCACCTTGACCGGGAAACCCTCCTTCAGCTCGTCGAGCTTGGCCTTCTTGTCGTCGAGGGTGATCGTGGCGTCCTTGGCGACGTCGTGGGTGTGCTTCTTGTCGTCGCCCTTGAAGGTCAGGGTGACCTTGCCGTCGCCGGCCTTGACGACTGTCGCCTCGTGGAGCTTGTCGTCCGCGGCGCGGAGCGACACCCCGCTCAGGGCGACCAGCGCCACGGCCGCGACCGACAGGGACAGGATGCGGGACATCATCGGCTCTCTCCTTCGTTGAGACGGAACATGTTGAGGGAGCCGCGCGGCTCCCTTCGACTCACTGCACCTCGATCCGGTTGGCCCGGAGCGGCAGTCCTGTGACCGCCATTGCCGCGTGCTGGGCGAGCTGCTTGGCGTAATACGTCGCCGCCCGCCCCTCCAGGACGAGCCCCTCATTCAGGAGGATGACCCGTAGGTCGCGGACGTGGGCGCGACCCGCCAGCCACTGCCGGACGAGCGTTTCGAGGGCTTCCGTGTCGGCCGGGGACGTGTTGGCGGTCGTCATGGTGTACTCCGATGCGCGTCAATGGTGCTTGTACCAGCCGACCCCCTTGATGTCGTTCCACGCGGTCGTCTGGTGGCAGAGGAAGCACTGCCGCACGTCCGCGTGCGGCTGCCCGGCCACCTTCGCCGAGATCATTTGAAAATGCATCATGGAGTGGCTCGGCGGGGCCTGGTGGCACTGGGCGCACTCGGTCGATTGCGCGGAGGGATGCCGGAACTCCGGGACCGTCCACTTGTCGGTCCGGT
>CAZBXY010000478.1:0-4704 GCA_964495365.1 uncultured Frigoriglobus sp.
GCGACTCGAGGTAACCCGTCGCCCGGTTCCGGAGTTTGTTGTCGAGTTCGGCGGCCCGGTCCCACGCGGCCACCGCCCCGTCCCAGTCTTTCAGTTTGGCGAGCGTCAGCCCGAGGTTCAGGTGGGCCGGCGTCTTCTTCGGTGCCAGTTCGCTCGCCCGGCGGAATGCGGTCGCGGCCTCGGCCCACTTCTCTTGTTTGAACAACACCAGACCCAGGTTGTAGCTGCAATCGGAATCCTGCGGATTCAGTTCGAGGGACTTGCGGAAATGGGTGACGGCCTCGTTCAGATCGCCGCGATTTTCCGCCAGAACCCCGAGGCCGTTGATCGCGTAGAGGTAGTTCGGGTCGATTCGCAGGGCGGTGTGATACGCATCCGCGGCCCCGTGGGGATCCTTCAGGTTTATTAGCGCTTCGCCCAGGAAGGCGTAGACCGCGGCGTCCGCCACACCCAGTTCGATGGACTTGCGGTAGGCCGCCGCGGCACCGGCCCAATCCCCTTTCCGTTTCAGGCAGCGGCCCAGTTCCTTGTGAACTCCTTTGAATGTCAAGCCGAATTCGATAGCCCGCTTGAAGGCAGTGGCGGCACCGTCCCAGTCGCCGGCTTCGAACAGGGCAGCGCCCAGGGTGTAGTGGCCGTCGGGATCCTCGGGGTCGAGTTCGACGGCTTTCCGGGCGACCGCGATCACCGCCGCCGGGTCGGACCTCTTCGCATTCAGCACTTTGGCCAGGTTTCGGTGGGCGAGGGCGTAGGTCGGGTCGAGGCGAATGGCCGTGCGGAAGGCGGCCTCGGCCGCGTCGTACTCCTTCCGGTTGCCCAGTGCGACCCCGAGGTTACAGTGGGCGAACGTATCCGTCGGGGCGAGTTCGACGGCCTTCCGGTAGGCGGCGAGTTCCCCGTCCTTGTCGCCCTTGACGCCGAGGAGTTTGCCCAGGTTGTTGTGCGCGGCGGCGTGGCGCGGGTTCAAGGCGATGGCGACCCGGTAGTACGCCAGCGCCTCGTCCGTCCTCGGCGGGGTCGATCCGCTCAGCAGCCACGCCGTCTGGAAGGCGACCGGGAAGTCGTTCGGGGCAGCGTCCCACGCGCCCCTGAGAACCCGCAGCCGTTCCTCGACGCCGGGTTGCCGGTTCGCCCCGATGACCACCGCGAACCACGGCGGTAGTTTCCCGCCCTCAGCCTGCCGGCACAGTTCGGCGAGCCGGTTCACGTCCTGGGCGGCGGTGGCCCGGCGGAACGCCGACCGGAACTCGTCCGGGTCGGCGGCGACCAACAGCGCCACCAGCCCCGGCCGGGTCGGTTCGATCCCCAGCCACTCGTCCAGTGCGGCGATCAACCGGGGTCGAATCGGGGACAGCGTGATACGCTCCGCCTGCCCCGGCGACGGCTCCGGACCGACCACCAGCCCGTAAGCCTGAAACGCCTCCGGGTAGGCCGCACGGGCCTTCCCCCGCCCGATCACGTTGTCCCGCCCCTGTGCCGACCAGCGGATGTCCCGGACGCGGTCGAGTTCGGCGGCCATCTGCCGGTCGCCGCGGAGTTCGTCGTACCGCCCGCGGAGGTCGGCCGGAGTGGCGTCGTCGAGCCGCCGCCCGGCCTGGGTCAGGGCGGCGTCCGCGTCCGGCATCTTGTCCGCCCGCAGCGCCGCCTCGGCCTGGTCGAGGGCGACCGTCAGCGCCTCGCTGTTCCGAACCGCGGCCACCTCGCGGTCCCGCCGGCGGTCGGCCGCCTGCCGGTCCGCCCACCACCCGAACGCGCCGCCGGCCAGGAGCAACAGCCCGACGCTCGCGGCCAGGGCCAGTTGCACCCGCCGCCGCTTCCGCTGCTCCTTCGCCTCGGCGTCGGCCGCCGCCCGCGCGACTTCGGCCCGCTGTGCGCGGCCCTCCACCTCGGCCAGGTACCCGGCCACCGCCGCCTCCACCTCTCCGGCGTGCCGCGGACGGACCTCCCGCTTGGGCGCCAGGCACCGCTTGCACAACCCCACCAACTCGGCGTCGGTGCCGCTCGCGTTGAGCCGGGCGAAGCACTCCTCCAAGTCGCCGCGGACGGCCATCAGGCGGACCGCCTCCGCGGTGTCGGCGACGTAAGGGGGCCGACCGGTGAGTACGACGCACAGCACCGCGCCCAGCCCGAACACATCGGCCCGCTCGTCCAGCTTGTCGATCTCCCCGCCGGCCTGCTCCGGCGACATGAACGCCGGCGTGCCCATCACGCTGCCGGCTTGCGTTTCCGAACCGGCCCCGCTCCCGGCCCGCGCCGTCTTGATCTCGGTCGGCTCCTCGGGCGCCGGGGCGCTGGGCACCCGCGACTGGGCCTTCAGTTCGTCCGCGATCCCGCCGCGGGGCAGCACCTTGGCCAGTCCCCAGTCCACCACCAGCACCTCGCCGAACGCCCCGACCATGACGTTCGACGGCTTGATGTCGCGGTGGATCACGCCTTTGGAGTGCGCATAGGCGATCGGCTGACACACTTGCAAGAACGACTGGAGGAACCGCCCGCGGTCCTCGGAGGGAGACTTCCGCTCGGCCAGGTAGTCGGCGAGGGTGCGGCCCTTGACCAGCTTCATGGCGAAGTACGGGCGCCCGTCGGGAAACCGTCCCAGGTCGTACACCGGAACCACACCGGGGTGCTGCAACTGCCCGCCGACCTGCGCCTCTTCGGTGAACCGCTGCACCGCGGCGGGCTTGTTCGCCAGTTCGGACCGCAGCACCTTGAAGGCCAGGTCGCGGCCCAGGTCCGGGTCGCGGCCCTTGATGACGACTCCCATCCCGCCGCGCGCGATCTCGCCCAGGAGCTGGTAGCGGTTGGCGGCCCCGCGCGGGACTTCCGGCGAGCCGGGCTGCACGAGCGGCGAATGTTCGGACGGGTCGTCACGCAACAGCGGGGGCTGTGACCACCCGCCGGGCGTGAGATCGGGTCCGAACGCGGCGGCCAGCCCGGCGTCGAGGCCCGGGTCGAAGGCGGCGGGGTCCGGGTGTTGGGTTCGGGTTTCGTCGCGGTTGGCGGGCATGGGCGGTCCTCCGTGGATCGGTTCACCACAGGTTCACCGATCCGACCGTTTTCGCGGAAAGAAAATCCGAAAAATGGTGCGGAGCTCACGAAAAGGCACTTTTCGCCGGCGAGAAACTTTTCCGAGAATTCCGCGCAATCCGATTTGACTTCCGGGCAAAGTCCGCACACAATTCCAGTAGTGATATTTTGTTCACAACTCCACCAACGCCCGAGGTGCGCCATGGCCGCCACCCACTCGTTCGCCGAACCGTTCGCCGATCCGTTCGCGCCCCCCCGCGAACCGCTCCCCGAACCGCCCCACCCGCTCACCCCCGAACTGCGCTCCGACCTCGCCTACCGCCTGGCCTGCGGGTACTCGTGGAACGCACTGGGCGGGGCCCTCCACTGCGACCCCGACGCCCTCCGACGCGCCGCCGAGAACGACCCCGAGTTCCCCGCCGCACAGGAACGCGCCTGGGCCCAGGCCACCTGGGAAGGTGAGGCCGACGCGATGGTTCGGCTCCGACGGATGCTCTACGAGGACGACCCCGACACGTCGTTCAAGGCCGCCGAGGTCCTGGTCAAATACGCACGCGAGCGCCGCCGCGACGACACCCGCGTCGCCGTCGAGAAACTCCGCACCGAAGCGGCGCATGTGCGTGCCGAGGCGCGGGTCGAGGCGCACCGCGCGAAGGTTCCAGAGTCGGCGTTCCCGGCGTGGCCGCCGTTTCCGCCGGAGGTGAAGGAAACGGAAGACGAGCGGATCGCGCGGGTCGAGCGCGAATCGGCGGAAAAGGCGTCGGACCCGCCGCCGCTGGCGGCGGTGTATCTCTGGGGTGGGAAGCACCACATTGGTCAGTGCCTGGAACCCGACGAGAGCGACGTGAAGGTGCGTGTGGTGCCCGACTGGTCGGCCGGGCGGTTCGATCGTCACATCATCTACTGGGTCGTACCCGAGACCGCGCGCGAGCGGTGTCGCGGAACCGGCATCTACCTCACCGAGGACAACCCACAACCCTGGGCCGCGAAACCAGCACTGACGCCGTAGCGCACGCCGCCCGCACCCGGCGCGCTACGAGCATCGCGTAGTCGGCGCGGCGAGCGATAGCGGAGACCACTTGCCTCGCGAGCCGCGACCGCGAGGGAGCGGGGCTATGGGAACCGATTGTCGTAGCCCGCTCCCTGGCGGTCGCGGCTCGCGAGGTGGTTCGGCCCGCGGGGCCGGATCGGTATCCGGGGAGCCGTTCGACATCGTTCCTCTGGCGCGGTCACAACGTCGGGCCGATCGACCACGGGGCGAACTCCTCCTCGCCCACGCCGTTCAACTCGCTCTTGGTGCGCTCGCCGCTCGCCACCGCGAGTACCTTGTCGAAGATCTCGCGGCCGACCTGCTCGACCGGGACGCCGTCGAGGATCTTGCCGGCGTCGATGTCCATGTCGCCGATCATGTGTGTGTAGAGCGGCGTGTTGGTCGCGACCTTCACGCACGGGGCCGGCTTGCACCCGAACACGCTCCCGCGGCCCGTTGTAAATACGCACACGTTGGCGCCGCCGGCGACGATGCCGGTCATGCTTACCGGGTCGTACCCGGGCGTGTCCATCACCACGAAGCCCTTCGCCGTCACCGGTTCGGCGTAGCGGTACACGTCCACCATCGCGGTGGTCCCGGCCATCGATGATGTTGATGATAAATATTTTTTGATTCATCATATGAGT
>CAZBXY010000479.1:0-4696 GCA_964495365.1 uncultured Frigoriglobus sp.
CGTCGCCGCCGGAGACCGTCAAGCCCCCCACGTACGTGTATCCGAAGCCGCCTTTGATGATCTTGACATCGTAGGTGCCGTCGGCCGGAAGACCTTGGTACACGCCGGGTGCGGTTTCGGTGAGCTGGACCTCTCCGGGCAAGAGCCTGACGCTCGCTCCTTGCACCGGGGCGGAGGTGACGCGATCGATCAAGCTGACGCTGCCGTCTGCTCTGGCCTGGCTCGAAGCGCCGAGGCTCGCGAGGCCAAAAACGAATCCCAAGAACTTGTTGTCGAAATAGTGGCGCATGTTTGTCTCCCTTTGATTTGCTCGGCGCTCGAAGCGCCTGGCGTTCCAGAACATAGAGCAACGGGCGTGCCAGGCGTAATCCACCGTGCGGTCCACGGCCACGTCGTCGTCGCGGTCGTCCTGGCGCTGGAGGTGGACCGCCGACCCCTGACTGATCTCGGCCAGCCCGTAGTCCACCAGTTTCGCTTGCCCGGTGGCGTGGGCGATGAGGATGTTCGTGGGCTTGATGTCGCGGTGGGTCAGCCCGCGGGCGTGCGAGTACGCCAGCCCCTGCGTCGCCTCCTCCATGATCCGCAGGGCCTCTTCGGGCAGGAGCTTCTTCCGCGCCTGGAGCATGTCGCGCAGGTTCCCGCCCTCGACGAACTCCATCACGATGAAGTACTGCCCGGTCTTCGTGTCCTGGTTGACAGCCAGCACGGAGACGATGTTCGGGTGCCGGATCGACAGCCCGAGCTTCCCTTCCCGCATGAACAGATCGACCTTCTGCTTGTCCATCGTCCACTTGTTGCGGAGCACCTTGACCGCGACCCCCTGCCCGGTGCGCGGGTCGTCGCCGCGGTACACCCGGCCGAAGCTCCCGGAGGCGATCTTGTACAGGAGCCGGTACCCGCCGAGGAAGTACCCGTCCATGTCGCCCTTCAAGAGCTTGTTGCTCTGCCAGGGCGTGAGATACCGCTTCCGCTCCATGAGCTTGAGCATGTCGGTCGCGGGGGCGGTCTTGTCGTCCAGCTCGATGAGGCACTCGCGGACCTGGTCGTCGCTGACCAGCCCGAGGCGCAGACCGAGTTGACCGATACCGGAGGCGTCGAGGTTGACTGACATACCCGCGTCGGCGTTGGAAAAACGGATGTACGAGTCCCGCGCAACAAACAGACGTGGATACCTTACCACCCACCCGCCGGACACGCAACGTGGCGCCCGTTTCAGGGGCCAGGAATCAGGGGACGGGAAACAGAAAACAAGGAACAGGGAACAGGGAACAGAAGGCAGAAATGAGGATTAGGAGCGGGAGTAAGGGTGTGTTTTGAAACCGGCCTGGATTGTGAAAGGGGTGTCGGTTGCTCCTGGCGGCCATGAGTAGGAACCCGTATCCGACCGATCTGTCCGACGAGCAGTGGGACCGCCTGGACCCGTTGCTGCCCAAGCCCAAATCCGGCACACCCAAGGGCGGCACCCGGTCGTGGTCGATCGCCGCGAGGTGGTCAACGCGATCTTCTACCACCTGCGGGCCGGCGGGTCGTGGCGGATGATGCCCCACGAGTTCCCGGCCTGGCAAACGGTCTACGGACTGTTCCGCGACTGGCGTCTGGAGGGGGTTTGGGAGAAGGTCCACGCCACACTCCGCGAAGAAGTGCGTCTGGAGGCCGGTGCCCCGCCGACCCCCGAAACGCTGCGGGTGGACAGCCAAACGGTCAAGACGACTCATCGCGGCGGCCCTTCGGGGTACGACGGGGGGAAAAAGGTAAAGGGTCGCCAGCGGTTCATCGGGGTCGATTCGCTCGGGTTGGTGTGGGCGTTGTCGGTGCTGACGGCCGACGTTCAGGATCGGGACGGCGGTCGTTGGCTGTTGGGCGGGGTGCGTCACCTGCTGCCGCGGGTGCGTGAGGTGATCGCCGACTGCGGGTTCTCCAAGCGGTTCCAGGAGTTCGTTCGTAACGTGTGCCGGTGCTGCAAACTCGTGATTAACGCCGCGCGTATCATCAATCGCCACCAGAACTTATGACGCTTAAAATGTGTTGACTGGGGCCGGCCACGGAATGCAATCAACACCTTCACCCGCTCGCGGTTTGCGGCGGCCCTGCTTCCGCCGGCGGGTCCACCGCGTCGCGGAACGGCTGGCCGGCTCGGTACAGCGCCAGTCGCGCCTCGTAGTCGGGTTTGCTCACCTCGGGAGCCAGCTCGATCGCCTTCAACTGCCACTTCACCGCGTCCTCGAACCGGCCGAGTTCCGCGTAGGCCGCCGCGAGCGTGTCCACGTACCCCGGCGCCGCGTGGTCGGTCAGCTCGCACGCGCGCAGCGCGTCCCGCAGCGCTGCGGAGCCGTCGCGCAGGTCGTCTTGAGGGCAGGTCGCGCGCGTCCACGCGATGTGGTTGAGCGTGGCCGGGTCGTCCGGGTCGATCTCGAACGCCGCGAGATGGTCGGCCAGCGCGGCGGCGAACTCGCCGAGCTGGTGCCGGACCGACCCGCGCAGGTTGTACGCCGAGTCCGACTTCGGGTTCCGCTCGATCACGGCCGTCGCGTCGGCGATCGCGGCGGCGAGGGCGCCCTTGCGCCGGTGCGCCAGGGCGCGCCCGAAGTACCCACGCGCCCGGTCCGGGGCCAGTTCGATCGCCCGCGAAAAGTCCGCGATCGCGCCCTCCTCGTCGCGCATCTCGTGCCGGGTGTAGCCGCGCTGGACGAACACCTGCGGGTCGTCGGGCGTCAGCCGCACCACCTCGGTGAAGTCGGCGATCGCGGCCTGTAAGTTCTTGGTGCGCGCGTGGGACAGCCCGCGGTTGAACCGCGGCGCCGGGTCGTCCGGGGCCAGTGCGATCGCTTTCGTGAAGTCGGCGACGGCCTTCGCGTGGTCGCCCAGTTCCGCGAATTCGATCCCGCGCTGCCCGAACGCGTCGGCGCTGTCCGGGTCGATCTTCAGGAGCCAGGTGAGGTCGGACACCGCCTTCTCGTGTTCGCCGCCCTCGGACCACAGCCGCGCCCGGTGCCAGAACGCCTCGGCGCTCGTCGGGTTGAGCCTGAGCGCGGTGCCCAGGTCGGTGAGCGCCTCGGCGGGCCGGTCGAGCACCCCCAGGGCCAGCGCGCGCGACAAATACGCGCGGGCGTGCCGCGGGTTGAGCCGCAGCGCCTCGGTGTAGTCGGCGACCGCGTCCTCGTAGCGTTCGAGTGCGGCGTGCGCACGACCGCGGTTGAAGTGGACGCGGAACGTGTTCGGGTCGAGCTTGTGCGCGGCCTCGTAATCGGCCAGCGCCGCGTCGAAGTTCCGCCGCCGGCTGTGGACGGCCGCGCGCCCGTTGACCGGGTCCGGGTCGTCGGGGGCCAGCTCGATGGCCCGCGTGTAGTCGGCCAGCGCCGCGTCGAGGTCGCCGGCGTCGGCGCTGGCGGTGGCCCGGTTGTGGAACGCCTCGGCGTAGTCCGGGCGCAGCTCGATGGCCCGGCTGAAGTCGGCGAGCGCGTCCGCGTACCGCTCGGCCGCAGCGAACGCGTTGCCGCGGTGGAAGTGGAGTTCGGCGTCCGTCGGGTCGAGGTCGATGGCGCCGCTGAACGCCTCGACGGCGCGCCCGTACTCGCCGCGCCGGGCGTAGGCGTGTCCGCGGCGCACGAGGTTCAGCAGTTCGGACGGAGGTTCGCTTCCCATTCCCGCATTATACCGGCCCGACGGGAGCCGATTGGAAGCTGAGTTGCGAGCAACAACTCACTCGCCCTTCTTGTCGCCCTCCTTCTTCCACTCCTGGAGCTTGCGGTACATCGTCCGCTCGCTGATGGCGAGCAACTTCGCGGCTTCCTCGCGGTTACCGCCGGTCAGCTCCAGCGCCTTCTCCATGTAGTACCGCTCCACTTCCTCGAGCGGGCGGCCGACGAGGTGATCGGGCCCGCTCGCGGCGGTCGGCGCGCCGGGGCCGACAGATCGCACGCCCGCGTCCTCGGGGAAGTCGTCCGGTGCCAGTTCGCCGTCCAGGTCCAGTACCATCATGCTGTCGAGCAGGTTCCGCAGCTCGCGGACGTTGCCCGGCCAGTCGTACCCTTCGAGCGCCTTCCACACCGCCGGCGACACCTTCGGTACCGGCTTGCCGTACCGCTTGGCGAACTCCTTCAGGAAGTGCTGAACCAACTGCGGGATGTCCTCCTTGTGCTCGCGCAGCGCGGGCAGTTTCACGGTGCCGACCTTCAGCCGGAAGTACAAATCTTGCCGGAACCGGCCAGCTTCGACCTCTTTCTGAAGATCCTTGTTGGTCGCGGCGATGATGCGCACATCGACCTTCACCGGGTCGTTCGCCCCGATGCGGATCACCTCGCCGCCCTCCAACGCGCGGAGCAACTTGGCTTGCAGCGAGAGTGGCATGTCGCCGACCTCGTCGAGGAACAGCGTGCCGCCGTCGGCGTACTCGAACCGGCCCTTGCGCGCGCCCTTTGTCCCGGTGAACGCGCCGTCCACGTGGCCGAACATCTCGTCGTCGAGCAGGTTCTCGTTGAGCGCGGCGCAGTTCATCGCCGCGAACGGTTTGGCCCGGCGCGGGCTGTTGTAGTGCAGCGCGCGGGCCGCCAGTTCCTTGCCGGTACCGTTCTCGCCCAGCACCAGCACCGACGCCGGGCTTGGAGCGTAGGCCTTCGGGAGTTGCGGCACGCGGAGCATCTGCGGGCTGTTGGCGAGGACGGGGTCGGGCCCGGTCGGGTGGGGGGGGGGGGGGGGG
>CAZBXY010000480.1:0-936 GCA_964495365.1 uncultured Frigoriglobus sp.
CGTGATCGACCTGCGGCTTGATCTCCTCCCAGCGGTAGTCTTCGAGCGACGCCACATCGATCTCGTTGTCGAAGTGGCCGATGTTGCACACGATGGCCTGATTCTTCATCTTGGCCATGTGAGCGTGCGTGATGACCTTGTAGTTGCCGGTGGCCGTCACGAAGATATCAGCCTTGTCGGCGGCGTACTCCATCGTGACGACGCGGTAGCCTTCCATCGCGGCCTGCAGCGCGCAGATGGGGTCGATCTCCGTCACCCACACCTGAGCGGATAGGGCGCGGAGCGCCTGGGCCGAGCCTTTGCCCACGTCGCCGTAGCCGGCGACAACGGCGATCTTGCCCGCGACCATGACATCCGTGGCGCGCTTGATGCCGTCCACGAGCGACTCGCGGCAGCCGTACAGGTTGTCGAACTTGGACTTGGTGACCGAGTCGTTCACGTTGATGGCGGGGAACTTCAGCTCGCCGCGCTTGTGCATCTGGTAGAGCCGGTGGACGCCGGTCGTGGTCTCCTCGGTCACGCCCTTGACGGCGGCGAGGCACTTGGTGTACCAGCCCGGTTGCGAGGCGATGCGGCTCTTGATGGCCGCGAAGAGGACGCGCTCCTCTTCGCTGGTGGGCTTGTCGAGGACGTGGATGTCGGCCTCGGCGCGGGCGCCGAGGTGCAGCAGCAGGGTGGCGTCCCCGCCGTCGTCGAGGATCATGTTCGTGAAGCCACCGTCGGCCCACTCGAAGATCTTGTGGGTGTACTCCCAGTACTCCTTGAGCGATTCGCCCTTGTAGGCGAACACCGGGATGCCGGCGGCGGCGACGGCGGCGGCGGCGTGATCCTGCGTGCTGAAGATGTTGCACGACGCCCAGCGGACCTCGGCCCCGAGCGCCGTGAGCGTCTCGATGAGGACGGCCGTCTGGATGGTCATGTGGAGCGAGCCGGTGA
>CAZBXY010000480.1:946-4652 GCA_964495365.1 uncultured Frigoriglobus sp.
GCTGGCTCTTGGCGTACTCCTCGCGGATCGCCATGAGGCCCGGCATCTCGGTTTCGGCGATGGCGATCTCGCGGCGGCCCCAGCCGGCGAGCGTGATGTCCGCGACGTGGTAGTCGGTGAAGGTAGCGGGTTTGGTTGCAACAGTGGCCACGTTCAAAGTCTCCTCAACTATGAACGGGCGCCGTTGCGGTAGTAATTCCACCCCCGCGAGCCTGGCAAGTAACGCCCAGTGCGTCCCGTTGCAGCGCCCCTCGCGGCGGTGGGTGTTCGGTTTATCGACTCAAGACAGAGCCTCGTGGAACGATCAACTGGTCACTCTTTTCGTAGCAGAGCGAGCGGGCGGAGGCAAGCTCATTCAGGACCGAGCGCAGCGTTTTGCGGTCGCCCCGCGTTACCCGGTTACTCGGCAATGCGCCCGATCGCGGACCGGATGTGGTGTTCGACCTCCGTGAGGTTCCAGGCGCTGGGCCCGCCCATCACGCCCCGGCCGCCGTCGTAGACGATCCGGCCGTCCGGCCCCACGACCACGAGGCGCTTGGGAAAGGCGTTGTAGGCCCGCTCGACCTCGCCGTCGGCGTCGAGTAGGGCGGGGAACGGCAGGTCCAGAAACTCCGCCCCCTCCCGAACGAGCCGCAGCCGCGCCTCGGGGGCAGATTCCCCGGGCCGCGGCGCGCCGACCGGCGGCGAGGTCTTGGGGTCGGGGTGCCCGGCGTCGCGGATCGAGATGAAGAGGAACGCGACCTGATCCTGGTGCTTCTTGTGAAGCGCGATCAACGAACCCAGTTCGTTGCAGAAGATGTTGCACCCGTAGCTGCTGAGCAACAGGACGACCGGCCGGCCGTGAAAGTCGTCGAGGCTCACCCGCATCCCGGTTCGCACGTCCGTGAGAGTGAATTCCGGAGCCGCGGTGTCGGGGGGAATGGGCACGGCCCGCCAGCTCCCGGGGTCGGGGGCGGCGAGCTGCCGCGGATCGACCGGCGCGGTGGCGAACTTCCGCCGCTTCTCCGCGACCGACCACTGATCGAGGGCGACCGCCACGGCAACGATCCCGGCGCCGACAGCAAGGAAGGCCAGAGCGGGTCGGAACCGGCCCGGTGTGCGCGGGGCCATTGCGTAGCTCCTCCGGGCGTGGGAGCCATGTTACTCGCGCGGCCGTGAAGGCGCGGTGATACGGCACCGCCGGGATTAATGAGCGGGCCGCGGGCGCTCTCATGTCGAAAGCGCGGCGACGTACTCGTAATACCCGTCGAGGTCGAACTTGCGGGCGGTGTTTTCCGACGACATGTACCGCACGCTGCCGAACACCTTCCGCTCTGGTGGCCAGGGGCGGTCGAACAGTCCGAAGCACCAGAGGATGCCCGTGTAGGAGTTCGGGTCGCGGCCGTCGAGCGCGTACTTGTTGTTCAGGTGTTCGAGGATCCGATACGCCTCCGCCGGCAACTCGGTCCACTCCAGTACCTTCTTGCCCCAGAGCATCCGCAGGTAGTTGTGGACGCACCCGGTGCGCACCAGTTCCTTCTGCGCCGCGTTCCACAGTTTGTCGTGTGTCGCCGCGGCCTCGAACTCCTCCAGCGTGTAGAGGTGTTCGCGCCGGTCGCGCTCGTGCTTGGCGAGTGTGGCCTGCGCCCAGTCGGGTAGGACGACATCGAGCGTTCGCTCCCCGCCGGGCGAAAAGTCCATCGTCTCGAAGTTGAACAGCGGCACCGCGTCGTTATTCGTCTGCCAACTTCTGTTTTCCGACTTCCTGTCTCCTGCCTCCTGATTCCTGCCCCAGTGCCAGTGATACCCCACGTCGCGCCAGGTGATCGCCTCATCCAGAAAGCTGTTCACGTTGGCATCGCGACAGAAGAAATCGTCCTTGTTGCGGGTCTTCGGGTTGAGAAGCTCCGGCGTCCACTTCTTGCCCAGCACCGCGGCGGTGACTTGCTCGATACCGACGTGCCCGTAGTGCAGGTAGGGGCTGAGGCGACTCGCGGCGGTGTGGTCGGGCGAGTTCGGCTCGTTGCGGCCGTCGGCGTAGTTCGGCAGTTTGTCGGTCACGAACGCATCGAGTACCGCGGCGCCGGCGACCGTGCCGCCGGCGATACCCGGCACCGGCGGAACGCTCTGATCGATGGGGAGCGAGGCGACGAAACGCGCGATGTTCTGCTTCGTGTCCCACGGCTCAAACGGCGGGTCGAGTTTGCCCTTCGCGCACTTCGGCACCTGGGGTTCGCTCGCGGCGCGGTGCCCCCACGCTTCCGCGAACAGCTTGTGAATCCGCGGGCGCAGGTGTGCGGCCGCCGCGACCGGTGCGCCCAACCGCGACAGCGGCACCACGCAGTTCCCATCGACCAGAATCACGGGCACGTCACACTTTGCGGCGAGCGCGCGGTTGTGCGCCGGCACGATGAACGCCGGGTAGTCATCGGTAACGACGCACACCGCGTCCTGTGTGAGTTTCTTCACCAGCCCGCGGCCGGTGTCGTCCGGCGTCTCCACGAACGGCCAGTACGACACGCCGAGCTTCTTCGCCGCGACCGCGTTATCGCGCATCCCTTGAAGGATGAACGTGTGGTGCCGGGCGCTCGCCCACGGGTAGTTCAGCTTGAGCGCCTCGTACACGACGAGCGGCTTCTTGTGTTCGGCCGCCAGAGCAAGTGCGTGGTCGAGCGCGTGGTTCGAGTGCAGCCGGCGGAACATCTGCGACCAGTACAGAATGTACTTGCCCTTCGCGTTGACCGGGCGATGGTTCGCACAGCAGATCCGGTCACTGGTCATTGGTCATTGGTCCTTCGTAAAGAGCAACACGCCGAACCGTTCATAACCGCAAAACGGAACCGGCCGCAACCAATGACAAAGGACTAATCACCAATGACCGCCTACGATAACGCCCATGACCGCACCGGTACTCGAAGTCACCGACATTCGCAAGCGGTACGGGGCCACCGTCGCGCTCGACGGGGTGTCGCTCGCGGTCGAGGCCGGCGAGGTGTTCGGGCTTCTGGGGCCGAACGGGGCCGGCAAAACGACACTGCTTTCCATCGCCGCCGGGTTGCTGAACGCCGATAGCGGCGCAGTGAAGTTGTTCGGCAAGCCGTTTACGCGCGCCGACCTCGCGGCCCGGCACCTCGTCGGGATGGGCACGCAAGACCTGTCGATCTACCCCGATCTCTCTGCACGCGAGAACCTCCGGTTCTTCGGCAAACTGTACGGCCTTCGCGGGAAGCGCCTGGAATCGCGGGTCGCGGAAGTGCTGAGCACGGTGGGCCTCACCGACCGCGCCAACGACCGCGCCGGCACCTTTTCGGGCGGCATGAAGCGGAGATTGAACCTCGCCGCCGCGATCGTTCACGAGCCGAAACTGCTGTTCCTCGACGAGCCGACCGCCGGCGTCGATCCGCAGAGCCGCAACCACATCTTCGAGCAGGTCAAAGCGCTCAACGCCATCGGCCTCACCGTGGTTTACACCAGCCACTACATGGAAGAGGTGCAGGCGCTGTGCAAACGGATCGCGGTGATCGACGGTGGGAAGTTGCGGGCGTGCGACACACTCCCGAACTTGCTGAAGCGCCTGGACAGCAAGGTGCGGGTGACGGTGAAGGGCGCGCCCGGCGATTTTGCGGAGCGGCTGAACGCGATCGCGGGCGTGAAGCGGGTGAGCGAAGAACCTAACCCCCCGGCCCCCTTCCCGAAGAAGGAAGGGGGAGAAAGAGAGGGAGACGGC
>CAZBXY010000481.1:0-4583 GCA_964495365.1 uncultured Frigoriglobus sp.
TGAGGGTGAGTTTACACCACATTCCCGCTGTCCACTATTCGTGGGGAACTTCAGAGACCCTCCGCGGGTAGTTCGGCACCGTCATGAGGCGGACGTAATGGGACCACGGGAGGGGGAAGGCATCGGCCGTGAGGAGTGGGGGACGCTACGGCGTGCTGCCCGCCGGCGGGAGGCGCTCCGACCCGGAACTCGAATTTGCCAGACGGTGTTTGGCAAATCTGCCACCCCAGGTAGAACGCCCGCATCAGTTGCAGATTTTGGCGGGAGAAACCCCGCCCGTGCCGCTTCGTGAGATCAGCCCCCAGCCGCTTGAGAAGCTCCTCACCATACCCCGCTCGCGCCTCGCCGCCTTGCTCAAACTCGACCAGACGACGGCCTACCTCCCAATGCGTCGCGGTAAGCACTGCGTTTACGGCGCGCGCCGCGGACCGTCGGGACTGATCGAGTAGCGCCGACAGCCCGGAGAGTAGGCCATCGTAATTGTCCGCGCCGACTGGCACGAGTTGGGTGGGCTTCTGTTGCTTCCGCTTCGCCATTGGTGCAGCCTTTCGCTCCGACAGCGAGCGTAGCCGGTGACGCGAGAGACGGGCAAGGCGGGTTTTTGCCGCCGGCGGGTGGCGTCGCGCCCCGGTTGGGGCGAGTAACGCGCGCAACCGCCCGGTGGTGTTCGTGCAACCGAGCTAGTGTCCGTCCTGCAAACGGTTTACGATCCCTTCGGAAAGGAGAACCATCATCCATGTGGTCCGACCACGAAACCGATCAGGACTTCCTCGGCTTCACCCACCTCGTGAAAGCCGTGACTGACGTCGTCACCCGTGACGACCTGCTCCCGGCAACCATCGGCGTCTATGGCGATTGGGGCGGAGGCAAGTCGAGCCTGCTCAAGATGGTCGCGGCGGACCTGTCCGCCCGTGAGGGGTTTCTCGTCCTCCAGCTCAACGGCTGGTTGTTCGAAGGCTACGACGACGCCAAGACTGCGCTCATGGAGACCATCCTCGACGAGATCGCCTCGAAGAAGACGCTCACGGCCAAGGGACGCAATCTCTTCGTGCGGCTCGTGCGCCGGGTCAACTGGCTGAGGGTCGCAGGTAAGGTGGTCAAGTATGGGGCCGGGTTCGCCGTCGCCGGGCCGGCCGGCCTCGGGGCGGTGGCGGCGATGGACGCGGCCGAACTGCTCAAGAAGGCGGCCGAGAAGGTCAGCGAGGTGGACGAGGAGGAGGTCAAGGCGCTTCTCCGCGAGCCCGAGCAGGAGGTCCGCCGCGGCATCCGCGAGTTCCGGCACGACTTCAAGGACCTCCTCACCGAGAGCGACGTGAAGACGCTCGTCGTCGTCATCGACGATCTCGACCGGTGCCTGCCTGACACCATCATCGAGACGCTCGAAGCCATCAAGCTGTTCCTGTTCGTGCCGCACACCGCATTCCTGCTCGGGGCCGACGAGCGGCTGGTCAGGTACGCCGTCCGCCGTCGCTTTCCGGAACTCCCTGGGGAGCGGGCCGAAGTCGGCAGGGATTACCTGGAAAAACTTGTCCAGTTCGCCGTCCGCGTGCCGTCGCTCAGCCGGGCCGAGATCGAGACGTACATCGCGCTCCTGTTCTCGAAGAACTGCAAGGTGCCGGACGACGGCATCAAGAAGGCGTGCCAGTGGGCGCTCGGCACCGAGAGCATCAGCCAGGGCCGGGCGTTCAACCTCGCGGCCGCGAAGGCCGTCCTCGGCGAAGGGAAGCTCCCGGCCGGGCTCGAAGACGCGCTGACCCTGTCCGCCCGAATCGGTCCGGTCCTCGCGAACGGCCTGAACGGCAACCCGCGGCAGTGCAAGCGGTTCCTGAACACCCTCCTGATGCGGCTTTCGATGGCCCGCTCGCGGACCATCGAGCTCAAGCAAGCGGTTCTCGCGAAACTCATGCTCCTCGAATACTTCCGGCCCGAGTCCTTCCGCCGCCTCGCGAAGATGCAGGCCGAAAGCGACGGGAAAGCGAAACAACTGAGGCTCGCCGAGGAACACGGCCACGCCGCCGACAAAGGGACCACTCCCGGCACGAACGGCGGGGACAGGTCTCCGACGAAGGCCGCGGCCGACGGGAGCAAGGCGGCCCCGGTGAAGCGTGCCGACCCCGAGCCGCTCGAACCGGAGATGGAGGCGTGGCTGAGCGACGAGTGGCTCAAGGTGTGGCTTGCCCAGCCGCCGCTTCTCGCGGGGGAAGACCTCCGGCCGTACTTCTATTTCTCCCGGGACCAGCTCGGCGTGGTCGCCGGCTCGGCCCAGCGGCTCAGCCCGCAGGCCCAGGACGCGCTCCGCCAGATGCTCCAGGAGAGCGACGGGGTCCGGAAGCTTGCCCTGAGCCACGCCAAGGATCTGAACGCGGCCGACGCCGCGGCGGTGTTCGAGGAACTCGCCACCCAGGTCCGGCAGGCGGACGATCTCTCCGACGAGAACTCGGTCCTCCGCCGGCTGTACGAGTGGGTCGGGGCACGGGGCGAGCTCGCCGCGCAGCTCGTCCTCGCGGTCCGCAGCCTCTCCGAGGCCACGCTCCCCGTCTGGGCCGTCACGGGTGTTTTGGCGGCCTGCAAAGGGCGAAACGGCGAGGAGCCGGCCAAGCAGCTAGTCAGGCAGTGGGCCAAGTCGAGCGCGAACCCGAAACTGAAGAAGGCCGCCGAGGGCCGGCTGAAGTTCCTTGACACCGGCGGGAAGTAGCGATGGGAACCTCTCGGACGAACGACGGGCCGGGCGACCGCACGCCGCTCCTCCCCGCCTGGGCATTGCCCGGTGGGGGGCCGCCGGCGTCCCCGGACGTTCCCGCCGCCGAAGAGGACACGGGCGGGGACGGCACACCCGAGGAAGGGGCCGCCGATAACGGTGACCCCGATGACGCACCCCACGGGGCCGATGACGCGGACCGGCCGGATGTCTCGCCGAACCCGCAAGCACAGCCCCCGCCGGCCCGCTGGCAGGCCGCGAAGCGCCGACTCACGCAGTCGGCGCGGGCCGGGGGCGGGCGCGCGAACGTGTCGGCCGCGGGCCGGGCCTACGTCCGCGCGAAGGGCGGCTCACGGGCCGCTGCCGCCGCGGCCACCCAGGGGCGGGCGACGGCCGCGAGGGTCGGCGGATTCTTCGGGGCGATCCTGTCGGGCGGCCTCGGTGCGGCGCTCGACGCGCTCGGCCTTCGGAACTACATCGGCCGGGCCGCCGAGGTGGTCTTTGCCGCGATCGCGAACGCCATCGCCCCGCCCGGATCCACCCTGGAGGGAGCGTCCGCCCGTCGCGCGGCGGACGAGGTTCTCGCCAAGTTCTACGACGCCGTGATCGAAGCCGACGGGGACTTGGGCGTCCTCGAAGCCATGTCCGAGGAGGGTGTCGCGGACGCCGTCCGCGGCGTCATCACGGCCTACGTCTACGAGCGGTGGCTTGAGCAACTCGGCAAGAGCATCGAGTCCGGGGCGGTGACCGCGGCGGAAGCGGTCCGCCTCGAACGCGAGGTGAAGCAGTACGTCCGGGACATCGTCGCCCTCGACGTGACCAACGATGACGTTCTCGTCTTCGGCCGCGACGCGCACCGGACGCAAGAGGTGATCGGCCGGCTGTTTGAAGAGGCGTACAGTTTGCTGGAGAACGGGCGATGAGCTGGCAAATCGTCTGCCGCGTCGGCGAGTCGGATGACTTCCTACCCGCACTGGCGCCGACCGACCCGCGGTTGATCCTCGGTTTCGACGCCGAGGACGACCCGCACGCGCTCCGCTGTAACTTCGACGAGCGGTTCGACGATCACCTGGGCGGACTGCCGCACGGGCCGGCCCGCGACCTCGTCCGCCTCGCGTCCGCGGTGTTTACGGCCGACCTCTGCGTCCGCCGCGAGTACGGGGACGAGAGGTGGACGAGGACAATTACCGTACACCTGCCCGTCTCCGACGTCGGCCTGTGGAACAGCGCTGCTCAGGTCGCCGCCGACACGCTCTGCTTCCTGACCGGCGATCTCTGGGCGTTCGAGTTTCGGGCGCTCGCCGGATCGGAGGGCGATTCCGAGCCGGCCGAACCCGCCGAGAACCCGCCCGACATCGTCACCCTGTTCTCCGGCGGCCTCGACTCGCTCATCGGTGCCATTGATCTTCTCGCCGCCGGCCGGCGGGCGGCCCTCGTCGGCCACTACGGGGCCGGCATGACCCACACCTACCAAGAGCGGGTTGCAGCGGTCCTCGAAGAAGAATACCCGGGTCGGCCGCTGCCGCTCTTCTTTCACGCGCAGCCACCGTCCATCGAGGGCGGCGAGGAACGGGAGCAGACCATGCGGTCCCGCTCGTTCCTGTTCTTCGCGCTCGGCGTGGCGGTCGCGAGCCGCCTCGGCGACCACGTTGCGCTCGTCGTCCCCGAAAACGGACTCATCTCCCTGAACGTGCCGCTGACCACCGCCCGCTCGGGGAGTTTCAGCACCCGCACCACCCACCCGCACTACGTCGAGCTGTTCCGCGGGCTGCTCACGGCCCTCGGCCTCCGCAATCCGCTGGTCCTGCCGTACCGGATGAAGACCAAGGGTGAGATGCTCGCCGAGTGCGCCGGGCAGGTCGCGCTGGGGAAAACCTTGCCGCTC
>CAZBXY010000482.1:0-4551 GCA_964495365.1 uncultured Frigoriglobus sp.
GGCACCGCGGGCCGCGACCACTGGCCGAAGGTGTTCAGCGTGGTCCTCGCCGGCGGCGGGATCAAGAAGGGCTTCATCTACGGCAAGTCCGACGCGACCGCGAGCGAACCGGACGAGGACGGCCTGACGGTCGAGGACCTGGCGCACACGGTCTACCACTGCCTAGGCATCGACGCGGACAAGAAGCTGATGAGCCCGGGCGACCGGCCGATCGACATCGTCCGCGAAGGGCACACGCGGAAAGAGTTGTTGGCGTAACCAGTTGGCTTGCAGCCGCGGAGCGGCGACCGATGTTAGCCCCGGGTGGAGCGAAGCGAAACCCTGGGATGTGATGTGTAAGGAACGGGAAGCCCCGGAGGGGCGACAGAACCTCCGCGACACGCTCTGTCGCCCCTCCGGGGCTTCCGATCGCTTCGCCCCTGTTTCCCAGGGTTTGCTCGCTGCGCTCGCTGCACCCTGGGCTAACATCTGACGCCCCTCCGGGGCGAAAGCCAAGAACACTCGCCTTGAGGCACCGGTGATGCGGCGTTCGATCTCCTTTGCATTCGCGCTCTGTGCTCTCGGCGTTCTCGCCGGGCAATCCTTCGCCGCGTCGCCCGTCCTCGGTGCGATCCAGCCGCGCGGGGCGCAGCGCGGGACCGAGGCGGTTCTCACGTTCGCCGGCGGGCGCCTTGCCGACGCGCAGGAGGTCCTCGTCTACTACCCCGGCATCACCGTCAAGAAGACGGAGGTTGTGAACGACGCGACCCTGAAGGTTACCGTTACGATCGCGCCCGACTGCCGGCTCGGCGAACACGCGTTCCGCGTGCGCACCGCGACCGGCGTCTCGGACGTGCGCACGTTCTGGGTCGGCGCGCTGCCGGTGGTCGAAGAGGTCGAGCCGAACAGCGAGTTCGACAAGCCGCAACCGGTCCCGCTGAACGTGACAGTGCATGGGGTCGTGCAGAGCGAGGACCAGGATTACTTTGTGGTGGAGTGCAAGAAGGGTCAGCGCCTGTCGGTCGAAGTCGAGGCGATGCGGCTCGGGGTCACGTTCTTCGATCCCTACGTCGCGATCCTCGACGCGAAGCGGTTCGAGCTGGTCACCGGCGACGACTCCCCGACGGCCAACCAGGACGGCGGGTGTTCGGTTGTGGTTCCGGCCGACGGGAAGTACATCGTTCAGATCCGCGAGAGCGCCTTCGGCGGCAACGGCGCGTGCCAGTACCGGCTCCACATCGGCAACTTCCCGCGCCCGACCGCGGTTGTGCCCGCTGGCGGCAAAGCCGGCGAAGAGTTGGAGGTCACGTTCCTCGGTGACCCCGCGGGGCCGATCAAGCAGAAAGTGAAGCTTCCCGCCACTCCCGATGACTACTTCCGCGTTCACTGCACGACGCCGGAAGGCATTCACCCCAACGGGTTCAAGTTCCGCGTCGGGAACCTGCCGAACACGATCGAGAGCGGGACGAACAGCGCCGTCGCCACCGCGACGCCCGGCCCGGCCCCGGGTGCGTTCAACGGCGTCATCGCCAAGCCGGGCGAGGTCGATTACTTCAAGTTCACGGCGAAGAAGGGCGAGACCTACGACGTTCACTGTTACGCCCGCCGGCTCGGCTCGCCGCTCGACCCGATCCTCTATCTGGGCAACGCCCAGGGCGGCGCGCTCGTCGGCAACGACGACGCGATCGGCCCGGACAGCTACTTCCGGTTCGCGGTCCCCGCCGACGGTGAGTACACGCTCTGGGTGCAAGATCACTTGAAGAAGGGCGGACCGGACTACTTCTACCGCATCGAACTGACCCCGGTTCAGGCGCGGACCGAGACGACGATTCCGAAGGTGGACGGCAACAACCCGGCGAACCAGGACCGGCAGACGATCACCGTCCCGAAGGGCGGCCGGTACGCCACGCTCGTCATCGCCAACCGCGCCGACTTCGGCGGCCCGCTGAACATCGGGATGGAGAAGTTGCCCGCCGGCGTGACGCTCACCGCCGAACAGATGGAGGCCGGGCTGAACGTCATCCCCGTCGTGTTCGACGCAAAAGCCGACGCGCCGACCGCGGGGCACCTCAGCGCGATCACCGCGACCCACGCCGATCCGAAAGTATCGGTGCCGGCGCGGACCGCGATGGACGCGGCGTTCGTCCTCAGCGCGCCGGGGCAGACCGTTTACACGCGGCACCACTTCGACCGCACCGCGATCGCGGTGGGCGAGGCCGCCCCGTACTCGATCGAGGTGATCGAGCCGAAAGTTCCGATCGTGCAGAACGGGTCGTTCAACCTGCGAGTCGTCGCGAAGCGCGCGGAGGGTTTCAAGGGCGCGATTACCGTGTTTCCGCTCTGGACCCCGCCGGGCATGGGCATTCAGGGGTCGGCGGTGATTCCCGAAGGGCAGACGGAGTGCCTTCTGCCGATGAACGCGGCGCCGAACGCCGCGGCGCGGAAGTGGAAGACGGTGGTTCACGCGGTCGCGGACGCGGGCAAAGGCCCGGTGTGGACCGCGAGCCAACTGTTCACGCTCGAAGTCGCGGCGCCGGTCGTCTCGCTGACGATGGAGCGCCCCGCGGTCGAGCAGGGCGGCAACACGCAACTGTTCTGCAAGGTCGCGGTAACGACGCCGTTCGAGGGCAAGGCGAAGGTGACGCTCTATGGCCTGCCGGCGAAGGTCACGGCGCAGGTGATCGAGATCACGAAGGACATGAAGGAGTTCGCGTTCCCGATCGCGGCGGACAAGACCAGCCCGGTCGGGCAACACAACGTCTTCGCGCAAGTGGTGATCGACAAGGGCGGCGAACTCATCACCGGCAACACCGGCGGCACGCAGCTCCGCATCGACGCGCCGCTGCCGCCGAAGGTCGCGGCGACCCCGCCGGCGACGCCGAACCCGCCACCGAAGACCGCGACCCTGGCCCCGCCGATGCCGGAGAAGCGCCTGACGCGCCTCGAACAGCTCCGCAAGGAGGCCGAGGAGCGCGAGAAGGCCGCGGCGGCCGGCGCGCCCGCACCCAAGAAGGAAGAACCGAAGAAGGCAGAGCCGCCGAAGAAGCCGTGATACGATGGAGGCAGAGTTGCCCACGACACGGAGGACGCCATGAGCGAAGCCACAGCACAACTGATCCCGAAGTTGCTCGCCTTGCCGGTCGGTGAGCGACTGGAGGTCATGGACGCGCTGGCCGCCAGTCTACCGCCTCCAGACACAGCGGCGCAGGACGATCTCACCTTCGACGCGATGCTCCAGCGCCGGATCGAAGATTTAGACACCGGCCGGGTGAAGGGCGTTCCGGCGGAGGACGTCCTCGATCGTCTCCGCAAGAAGTACGCCCAATGAAACCGGTCATTCTGCACCCGGAGGCCGAAGTCGAACTCGAAGAAGCGGCCGATTACTTTGAGGCCAACCGCCCCGGTACGGCGAGGTGTTCCGGCAAGAGGTCGCCGACGCCATCGCTCAGATCGGGAGCACCCCGACCGTGTTCGCGTTCTACAAGGGTGGGCCGACACGACGGCGGTTGATCATTCGATTCGGTTACGCGGTTTACTTCGTGGAACGCGATGCCGCGGTGCATGTAATTGCGATTACAAACCAACGGCGCAAACCAGACTACTGGCAAGACCGACTCAACGACATCTGACGAACCCACCGCATGAGGCTGTTTGACATGCGTTTCGCATACCTGCTCTCGCTCGGCGTTCTCTGTGGTCTCGGCGGTGAACCCGCCTTCGCCCAGCAGATCGCGGTGTACCCGCCGGACATCAACCTCGAAACGAGCCGCGACCGGCAGTCGTTCGTCGTGCAACTCACGCAGCCCGACGGCATCACCCGCGACGTGACCGCGCAGGCGCAGGTGAGCTTCGCCAACCCGGCGCTCGTGCGGCTCGACAAGTTCCACGTCTATCCCGTCGGCGACGGCGCCACCGAGATGACCGTCAGCTTCGGCGGGCAGACCGTGAAGGTTCCGGTGAAGGTGACGAAGGCGAAGGAGGACCGCGCGATCTCCTTCAAGCAGGACGTGATGCCGGTCTTTATGCGCGCCGGGTGCAACGTCGGTGGGTGCCACGGCGCCGCGCGCGGGAAAGACGGCTTTCGGCTGTCGCTGTTCGGGTTCGACCCCGAGGGCGACCACTACCGGCTCACGCGCGAACTCAACGGCCGCCGGATCAACCTCGCGGTGCCCGCGGAGAGCCTCCTCGTCGAGAAGGCCACCGGGAAGGTTCCGCACACCGGCGGGCAGAAGATCAAGGAGGGCGACGAGTACTACCAGGCGCTCGTCCGCTGGCTCGAAGCCGACGCGCCGCTCGATGCGCCCACGATCGCGCTGCCGGTGAGCATGGAAGTGTTCCCGCCCTCCGCCGTGCTCGACGGCAAGGGCGAGAAGCAGCGGATCGTCGTTCGCGCGAAGTATTCCGACGGCACCGACCGCGACGTAACCTCGCTCGCGCTGTTCCTCAGTAACAACGACAACGCGGCGAAGATCGACGGTAACGGCGATGTCACCGCCGGCGATCGCGGCGAGGCGTTCGTGATGGCCCGGTTCCACACTTACACGATCGGCGTGCCGTTCATCACGCTGCCCA